>NZ_CP098806.1:3448500-3762000 GCF_023822005.2 Dyadobacter fanqingshengii | reverse complement strand
GGATCGGCACTTCCTGGCTCCGTACAACCGGAACCGAAGCTACAATTTGTATCCGGTAAACTTCGCCACCTATTTTATAAGAAGGAATGACAGCCTTAACCGGACTTTTGCTGACTGGCAATGATATAGGAACTGATTTTCCGTTTGCATCAATCAGTTGCGCAATGAATGTGTTGCCCTCATCGTAGGGGCCAACTGTTTTAAAAGGAATGTTAATGGTCGTTCCCGGGCAAACGGACAAGTAAGAAATATCGTCAATAATAATTTTAAAGGACTTTACGCTGTCAGCGGCCGGTTCGGTTTTGGCGAGCCGCTCTTCGGCTTCTTTTTCCGTGAGCGTGTCCGAGGAAATTTCAATGTTGCTGCTGTCCGGAGTTATAATCGTGTCCCGGACGGCGTCACGCACAGCGGTTGCTGTATCTGCAGTGGGTGTTGCTACCGGTGCTGCCTGTGTTGCCTGAGGAGTTGCAATAGAGTCTGGGGTAGGCGTAACAGCTGGCTTGGGGGCTGCCGTAGCTTTTTTCTTTGGAGCAAGAATTTGTCTTTTAGGTGAACTTGTTCTTCGCTGGGCATTGGCCTGATTTGAAAAAATCATTAACCCACAAAAAATGATAAAGACGAATCTGAACATGTAAGAATTGTTAGTTTTTTAACTTAATGCATTGCAACCAAGGTGCTTCCGCGTAAAACGGGAACAATGTCATACAGATCTCTCTGAAGACAATAAGATATATCTTTCTGGATTCCCAAACGTTGTAACCTGCGTACGTGAGATGAATTGGAAACGCTCGCCAGCAAATTGTCGCGGCTCTGGTCATATAGCCGCTGCGCCATTAAAGTGCCGTCTTCCAAAAGCATAAACTCGTCTTTCAATGCGTCCGCAAGTGCACCTGCGAAAAGCGTGTCTTCCAGGTTGGGCCTGCCTTTCCAGCCAGCACAAAGCACCAGAATGTCATAAGGTTCCGAACGTAAATGATTTGCTAATGCACCCAGGTTCAGGAATGATCCGATCATTACTTTTACGGCTGAGGCTTTCGCTTTGGAAATGGATAACGTTCCATTGGTGGTTGTCATTGCAATCTGTGAGCCGATCAGCCGCTCATTCATATAGCTGAAAGGCGAATTGTCCAGATCAAAGCCTTCCACTTTCCGTGCATCGCGTTCCGCAGCAGCGATGAAACCCTTGTCCTGTAAAAATTTACATTCTTCAACACTTGCAACTGGCGTAATGCTTTTCACACCATAAGCGAGGCCGGTAACCATGCACGAAGTAGCCCTGAAAACATCCGCTACGACTACAATTGAATTATTCAGTTTGTGTAAATGAAGCAGGTCGGGTGTAAGGCAAACATCAAGTTGTTTCATATAATGCAATCGATTCTGTGGAGTGGTTTTGGGAAGATGATTAGTTTTTTACAAAAGGAAGTTTAACAACTTTTGCCTTCAATAATTTGTCGCGGACCTTTACAAAAATTTCCGTCTCGGGTTTGGCAAATGCAGTTGGCACATAACCCATGCCAATTCCTTTTTGCAATGTGGGCGATTGTGTGCCCGAAGTCACTTCTCCCAATTTGGTGCCGGTTTCATCGCACAGCTCATAATGTCCGCGCGGGATTCCTCTGTCGATCATTTCAAAACCAACCAGTTTCTTCTCCAAACCAGCTTCTTTCTGTTCTTTTAGTTCTTTCGCGTCGATGAAGTCTTTTGTAAATTTGGTAACCCAACCTAAGCCGGCTTCCAGTGGCGATGTGTTGTCATCAATGTCATTTCCGTATAAACAAAAGCCTTTTTCAAGTCTTAATGTGTCGCGTGCGCCTAATCCCACAGGTTTTATGCCAAATTCGGCGCCGGCTTCAAATATGGCTTTCCACATTTTAACTGCGTCTGCATTTTTGACATATATTTCAAATCCACCTGCGCCGGTGTAACCTGTTGCTGAAATTATTACATCCGAAATCTCAGCCATTTCGCCAATCTTGAATGTATAATAATCCATCGCTCCCAGATCAACCGAGGTCAGCTTTTGTAATGTGGGTGTTGCATTAGGGCCCTGCACTGCAAAAAGGCATAGTTCGTCGGAAATATTTTCCATTGAGACGCCCTCTGCATTGTGGCTTTGGATCCAGTTCCAGTCCTTATCTATGTTGGATGCATTCACAACCAAAAAATATTCGTCTTCTTTTATTCTGTAAACCAGCAGATCATCCACAACGCCGCCTTGTCCGTTGGGCAGGTAACTGTACTGGACTTTTCCGTCAAACAAAGCCGAGGCATCATTCGAAGTAACCTTTTGAATCAGATCAAGTGCTTTCGGGCCTTTAACGCTGAATTCCCCCATGTGAGAGACGTCAAAAACGCCTACATTATTTCTTACAGTGTGGTGTTCATCCAGATCCGAGGAATAGCGTACAGGCATTTCAAAACCTGCAAATGGGACCATTTTGGCGCCCAGATCAATATGGACCTGATGTAAAGGGACGGTTTTCATGAATGGTAAATTGGTTCACAATAATTTACAAAAGTAGGTAAAGCCGATCAAAGCCACACAAAAAAGTCTTTTTTCAAATGCTGCTGTGCACTTTTTGAAGTATATTGTGAAAAAATATGCTTAAATAATTAGGGAGATAAATGCCCTGAAACAGAGATTATGAACAGAAAATTATTACTTTTTACCCTTTCACTGATTGCAGCAAAAACGGTTGCCCAAACCGCGACTTTTGTTGGGGAAGTTATTGATGACAAGATCAGCATCGGCTATGGCGTTACGTCCGGTGATGTGGATGGGGACGGAAAGCTGGATATTTTACTGGCAGATAAAAAGGAAATTGTCTGGTATAAAAACCCAGGAAAAAAAGCTGACAAATGGACGCGTTACGTAATTGCAAGGGATCTGACCGAGCAGGATAATGTATGCATAGCAGCCCGGGATATTGACGGGGATGGGAAAGTGGAAGTGGCGGTAGGGGCACAATGGAACCCATCGGAAACCAAGAATTTGAAGCAATCCGGTGCAGTGTATTATCTGTCTGCCCCAAATGACCGCACCCAGCTTTGGGAGCCGGTTCGTTTACATCATGAGGTTACGATCCATCGAATGCAGTGGGTGAAAAAAGCAGATGGTGGTTTTCAGCTCGCTGTACTTCCGTTGCACGGCGAAGGCAATTCGGGTGGAGAAGGCGCCGGTGTAAAACTGATTGTTTTCGATGTTCCTGAGAAGAAAACGGGGATTTGGGGTTATGAATTGGTGGAAACCGGCATGCACATGACGCACAATTTGCAGCCCATGGAAGTGCCCGGCAGAATGCTCGGACTGGCAGTGGCAGGGAAAGAAGGTGTTCAGGTTTTCTTGAATGGTGCAGATGGATGGGCGCCATCGGGGACTTGGATGGTGCCGGGAACCGGAGTAGGGGAGATCAGAACGGGAAGTTTGGGCAAAAACCAATTATTCACAGCCACGATCGAGCCTATGCACGGCACGAGTCTGGTGGTTTACTCAAAAGATAACAGAACGGTTCTGACCGATAAAATAAAGGAGGGTCACGCGCTGGTATGCGCGGATTTCTTCGGACAAGGCCGCGATCAGGTGGTGATGGGATGGCGTAATCCTAATGTAACCGGAGAAACAGGCGTCAGAATTTATGTAGGATCAGATCCGGAAGGCAAAAAGTGGCAGGAGTACGCGCTGGACGAAAAAATCAAGATCGCATGTGAAGATATTGCGGCAGCAGATTTGGACGGAGACGGCGACCTGGACATTCTAGCATCGGGACGTTCGACGCATAATGTGGTGGTGTATTGGAATCAGAAGAAGAAATAGAAAAGGGCTGAGAAACCTAATTTCTCAGCCCTTTCGCCTGTTAGCTTGTCAGGACAAACGCTTTGTTAATCCCTTCTTCCCATCAGCAAGCTTACGTAATAAAGCAATGTTGCTAATGAACCGATTGCAGCTACCAAGTATGTCCGGGCAGCCCATTTAAGAGCGTCCGCAGACATTGCATATTCCCGCTCATTCACAATCCTGTTTTTCTGGATCCAGGCAAGCGCTCTGTTACTAGCGTCGTACTCAACAGGAAGTGTTATAAAACTGAACAATGTTGTTGCTGCAAATAATGCTACACCCACCATTAGAGGAATCGGCGTTGTGTTCAACAAGACAATTCCACCTAAAATAATCCACTGCATGTAGGATGATGCGATGCTCAAAAAGGGCACCAGTTGCGACCTTAATTGTAACCATTTATACGCTGTTGCGTGTTGCACCGCGTGACCGCATTCGTGGGAAGCCACAGCCGCAGCCGATACGCTTCGTCCATGATACACATCGGGGCTCAGGTTAACTGTCTTATCCTGAGGGTTGTAGTGGTCAGTAAGCCGTCCTTCGACAGATAAAACCCTTACATCGTATATTCCGCTTTCACGAAGCATGGTTTCCGCGATTTCTTTACCGCTCATGCCATTGCTTAGCCCAACTTGCGAATATTCTTCAAATTTACGTTTGAGACGCCATTGCACATAAAGGCTAATAAGCATCACCAAAATACCAATTACATATGCACCAGCCATATTTGTGTTAGTTATATCCTTGTTTTATTTTCTCAATCAGCGCGGTAGTCGAGTAACCCTGCACGAGAGCGATCGTTTTTACCTCACCTCCTTTACCTAAAACAAAATCCGCGCCAGCAATAGTTTCAACGGTATAATCGTCTCCTTTGACCAAAATGTCAGGCTTTACAGCTTCAATCAACTGACTAGGCGTCGGTTCGTCGAACAAAATGACAGCATCAATGAAAGAAAGGGCTGCCATCAATCTGGCTCTTGCATACTCATTCACAACCGGGCGCAATGGTCCTTTGAGGCGGCTTACCGAGGCATCTGTATTTAAACCCAGTACAAGCCTGTCTCCCAATGCGCGCGCTTTTTCCAGGTAATCAATGTGGCCAAGGTGAACAATGTCGAAGCAGCCATTTGTAAAAACTACTTTCTGGCCGGCACGCTGCCAGTCTTCCACGGTTGAAACGGCTTCTTCTAGTCTTAAAATCTTGCTTTCGGTAAGGCTCATCGGATCAGCTGAATAGGATTTGGGTAATGATAATACGGTATCATACGCAGTTTTGATATGACCGGACTATAAAAACAACAATTAATTTTCGATAGGGACCTGACTATTTTCGGCGACCGATTTTTTGTTTTGTACTAAAACGTATAGAAAGGCAAGTGCGCCGATGATCAGCATAAAAATCATTTGGGCACCATGAATGAACGTAGCCAGCGTAATGCCATCATTTTGGGATAAACCATACAAAATCATTACGTTACCAACAAGTAAATGATACGCGCCAATTCCGCCTTGCGTTGGTGCTGTCATGCCAATCGCGCCTACAACTAACAATGTCAAGCCAGCCAATGGTCCCAGATTAGACGTTTCAGGAATGCAGAAAAACAGCACATAGGAAACCAAATAATATAAAATCCAAATGCCAACTGTGCTTAAGATAAATAGACCCGGGCTCTTCAATTTACGAATACTTAAAAATCCATCCAGCATGCCCTTCCCAAACGTTACGATCTTTTCAGCAAAAGCGTTTTTTAGGATTTTTTGTCTTAGCGCAGCATTTTTATAAACGAAGTACGCGCCAATGACACCAAGAAGCAGAAAAGCAGTAAGTATACCTAACAGCGTCGCGGCCGAATCCCCCTGTCCGCCTGGAACTTTACTTTGAAAAAAATCGGTGAAAAACTTGCTGAGGCGGTCAAATTCGAGAATAAAATTCAAGCCGATCATGATCAACAAAATCAGCACGTCGAATATACGTTCAGCGACAACCGTTCCGAAACTGAGGTTTACGGGGATGCGTTCCAGTCTGTATAATGTTCCGCAACGGGTAACTTCGCCCATTCTTGGCACAATATAATTGGCAAAATAACCGGTTAAAACAGAAATGGAGCTGTTAAAAAGTCCAGGTTTGTGGCCGAGCGGTTCCATCAACATTCCCCAGCGCCATGCTCTTGTAATGTGAGCACCGAGTAATAAAAGACATGACAGCGCAATCCATCGCCAGTCTGATTTGGCAAACCTGTCGAGCATTTCTGCGAAGTTGATGTCCTTAAACACAAACCAGATCAGGCCGCCTGCCAGCGCAAGCGATATAATATAACGTAAAGCGCTTTTCATAGCTGTTTAAAAGATTTTGCGAACCTGTAAAGAAAGGAAGTTTAGACCACAAGATGGTTATTATGATCCGGAAAGACGACCATCGGCTTGAATGTCCTAGCCTCTTCCTGGCTCATGGAGCCGTATGCAATGATGATGATAATGTCGCCGATCTGAACCCTTCTGGCGGCCGCTCCATTCAGACAGATCATTCCTGAGCCTCTTTCGCCTTTGATCACATAGGTTACAAAGCGTTCCCCGTTATTGTTATTGACAATGTGAACTTGTTCATTTTCAACCAGTCCGGCGGCATCTATCAAGTCTTCGTCGATCGTAATGCTGCCTACGTAATTCAACTCCGCCTGAGTCACCTTAACCCGGTGAATCTTCGATTTCATTAGTGTTATTTGCATTACCAGGTAATGTAAGTCGGGAATTTATTAATGCTTATTCACCCCAAAGTTAAGGGAATAATATACAGCCTTCAAAACATCGCCGTTATGGTTACGGTTCCCGCCCGTAATTCGGGTGGCTGCAAGTAATTATCATGACAAGTATGCTTTAAACAATATTATCCACTTTATCTTTTCACTATCAAATCAGATGCGTTCAGAAAATAACCCAAAAGATGTAAAGCGCCGGGAGTTTTTGCAAAAAACGACGGCAGCAGCGATTGGAAGTTTCTTTATTGTCCCACGTCATGTGCTGGGCAAAGGCTTCGTAGCACCGAGTGATAAACTAAATATTGCAGGAATAGGGGTTGGCGGAAAAGGATTTTCAGATACAAACAATGCATGGAATAAAGGCGCAGAAAATCTTGTAGCATTATGCGACGTGGATTGGGGACAGGCTCAGGTCAAAAAGAATTTTGAGCTGCATCCCGACGCGAAGAAATACAAGGATTTCAGGAAGATGTTTGATGAAATGGAAAAGGACATTGATGCCGTGACCGTTTCAACAACAGACCATATGCATGCCATTATTGCAATGGCCGCTATGCAGCGCGGCAAGCACGTATATGTGCAAAAGCCATTGACGCACGACATTTACGAAGCGCGTATGCTTACGGAAGCAGCGCGTAAATACAAAGTAGTAACCCAAATGGGAAACCAGGGTGCTTCAAACCCTGCGCAAACCCAGATGAAAGAATGGTTTAGCAAAGGCCTGATCGGCAATGTTCATGAGGCGCACGTTTGGACAAACCGTCCGGTTTGGCCGCAAGGAATACCCGTTCCGACAGGCAAGCACGAAGTTCCTGCCGACCTTGATTGGGAACTTTGGGTAGGTTCTGCCGAATGGGTTGATTATAACCCGGCATGGCATCCATTCAAATGGAGAGGCTGGTGGAATTTCGGAACGGGTGCATTGGGCGACATGGGTTGCCACCTGATCGACCCGGCTTTCCGTACATTGGGACTGGGTTATCCAACCGAGCTCGAATGCAGCGTTGGCCAGGTGTTTATTAAAGACTGGACCGCAGAATACATTCCCGAGGGCTGCCCGCCATCGTCACGCGTCCAATTGAAATTCCCGGCAAATAAGATCAACAAATCCGAAGTGACGTTAACCTGGCACGACGGCGGTTTGCGTCCATTCCATCCAGACATTATTCCTGCAAACGATCCGCTGGGAGAGCCGGATAGCAGCAATGGTGTGTTATTAATCGGGGAAAAAGGCGTTATGACTTGCGGAACATATGGAATTACGCCAAAACTCTATCTGAACGACGGTACGAAGCTGGAATACAAGCAAGGTGATTTTGGAAACAAATACACACCGATGACAGAATTCGGCCACCACGTTTCCTGGACAGACGCTTGCAAAGCAGGTTTTAACAGCAAAGAGCACAAAGCGTTAACATCATCATTCGATTACGCAGGTCCATTGACAGAGACTGTCATCATGGGTAATCTCGGAATCCGCAGCTACAACCTGCGCACAGCAAAAGCAGACGGCAAAGGATTCGATTATCCTGGACGTAAGAAGTTGCTTTGGGATGGTAACAATATGAAGATTACAAACTTCGACGAGGCGAACCAGTTTGTGAAGAGGAAATACAGAGGAGACTGGAAGTTATCTTAAGGGTTGTAGGGCGTTAACCCTATCCTGTCATGCTGAGCGTAGTCGAAGCACGTTACCAAGGAGTAGCGTGCCTTCGACTACGCTCAGCATGACAAGTCATTAAAACACAACATTATCAATCAACCGCACCGGCCCTAAAAACGCCGCTACACAGATTGCATTCGTCCCAGCTATTCCGATTGCGGAAATGGGCTGCAATGTTTTTACGTCGGCTACTTCAAAATAGTCAAGCGTAAATTCCGGGATAATGTTGAATGCATGGGTTGCCATTGCAGCGACTTCGTTTATATCCTTACCTGCTTTCAAGTCCTTTTTTGACTCTTCCAAAATCCTGTAAATATGCGGTGCAATGTTGCGCTCGGCCTCATTAAGCCTGCGGTTGCGCGATGACATTGCCAGACCATCGGTCTCTCTGATGGTTGGGCAGACGATGAGTTCGAGATTAAATGCCAGATCAGCGACCAGTCTTTTTATGATAGAAACTTGCTGCAAATCCTTTTGACCAAAATAGGCGCGGTGTGGCGAAACAATGTGAAAGAGCTTGGAAACGACAATCCCTACTCCATTAAAATGTCCTGGCCGGGAAGCGCCTTCCATTACACTTTCCAGCAAGCCGAAATTAATTAGTAAGGAAGACTTTTCAGGATACATTTCTTCCACGGAAGGCGCGAAAACGGCTGTGCAGCCGGCCCGTTCGAGCATGGCGCAGTCTTCTTCCATGGTACGCGGATATTTCAGCAGATCTTCCGGGTTATTGAACTGCGTCGGATTGACGAAAATACTGGCAACAGTAACGTCGTTCTCTTTAATCGATGCATCAACGAGCGAAATGTGGCCTTCGTGCAAGGCGCCCATTGTGGGGATCAGGCCGATTGTCTTTTGCTGTAAGAGTTGTTGGTCGAGGAAACTACGAAGGCCTTTGATTGAAGTAAATACTTCCATTGAAAAAGTGAAATCAGAGGGAGTAATCAAACCATGAATGTTGCTTTTAAATAATAAGTGAGGCAACTGACAGGCGATGAAAATTATTTGGAATGGGAAATCCCAAACTGAGCGCAATATTACATTTAGTTTGGAATATTTTTTGATTTTGCCATTTTTTTTGTATAATTTTGCAAAACTTTTTTTCACAAACTGCTAAAAGGATCTATGGAGAAACTACGAATTTTATATGTAGCCAGTGAAATCAATCCCTTCCTCCAAACCACCGATGTTGCCGATTACGTAAGAAAACTTCCTCAGGCAATGCAGGAGCGAGGTGCCGAAATCAGAATTCTCGTGCCCCGCTTTGGTCTTATCAATGAACGCAAAAACAGGCTTCATGAAGTAGTTCGACTGTCAGGTATAAACATTACCGTGGGAGATGAAGAAAAGCCATTGATCATAAAAGTTGCTTCCATTCCGAATGCCAAGCTACAAGTGTATTTTATAGACAATGACGATTATTTTCACCGCAAATCGGTGTTCTTCGATAAGGAGAATAACTTTTACGATGACAATGACGAGCGTGCCATTTTCTTCTGCAAAGGTGTATTGGAAACCGTAAAAAAATTGGGTTGGGCGCCGGATGTAGTGCATTGCAACGACTGGATGACAGCCTTGATTCCATTGTATTTGAAAACCACTTATCGCAACGATCCCATGTTCAAGGATACGAAAAGTGTGTTTACGGTACATAACAATGCTTTTGACTACAAATTTGACGCCGATTTACACAACAAAGCAAAAGCAATGGATGTTAGCGATGAAGCTTTGGCTCATTTGCGCTCCAATGACTTTGAAGGATTCGTTAAAATCGGTTGTGCATATGCGGACGCAGTTTTGAAAGCGGACGAACATTGCAGCGAAAGCCTTAATCAAATCTTTAACAATGCGCCAAAACGTGTTGAACTGGATGAGCAGGATGAGAAATTCTCGGAATCCTATTACAATCTTTATACAGATTTGATGAACTGATTCAGATCATATTCACTGAAAACGATGGCGACCATAACGGTCGCCATTTTTTTGTGCCTAACCCTAAAATCCTTTCTAACAATATATCACCCGCGTGTTCGAGCACTCCCGGATAATTGGATAATTTTTAGTAATTAATTAGAAGATAGCTTGTTAAGCATTCCTGATTGCTATTTATTTGCACCGTATCATTTAACATACACTCAAACTTAATCTTTAAAATATGTGTGGAATTGTAGCTTATGTGGGAAGCAGAGAGGCTTATCCTTTAATTGTGAAAGGTCTGAAAAGGCTTGAATACCGGGGATATGACAGTTCGGGAATTGCTTTGCTGGAAAATGAGAAGTTGGATATTTATAAGAAAAAAGGCAAAGTATCCGACCTCGAAAGCGAGCTGGCTTCTAAACATTTAACCGCCACGATTGGCATCGGGCACACCCGCTGGGCAACACACGGCGAACCTAATGATGTAAACGCACATCCACATTATTCCAACAATCGCAGGCTTTCTATCATTCACAACGGGATTATAGAAAATTACGCTTCGATTAAACAGAATCTGGTTACAAAAGGTCACAAATTTCTGAGTGATACGGACACAGAGGTTCTCATTCATTTTATAGAAGATATTCAGCAGGAAACCGGCGGCTCGCTCGAATCAGCGGTAAAACTCGCGCTGAAAGAAGTAGTAGGCGCTTACGCGATCGTCGTGATGTCATTGGATCATCCCGGTCAGCTGATCGCAGCGCGCAAAGGAAGTCCATTGGTGATCGGCATTGGAGAAGATGAATTTTTCTTCGCATCTGATGCAACGCCCATCATTGAATACACCAAAGATGTGGTCTATCTCGATGATTATGAGGTTGCAGTGATCAGTGAAGGGCGGTTGAGCATACAAAATCTCGACAATACCGAAACAATCCCTTATATCCAGAAACTGGAAATGGAGCTGGAAACCATCGAAAAAGGTGGTTACGACCATTTCATGATCAAAGAGATTTTTGAACAGCCGCGCTCCATCGCAGATAGTATGCGCGGAAGGTTGCGTGCGGACGACGCACATTTGCAACTGGGCGGACTAAGCAATTATCTCGACAAACTGGCAGAATCCGAGAGGATCGTAATAGTAGGTTGTGGCACTTCCTGGCATGCTGGCCTTGTGGCAGAATATCTGTTCGAAGAACTTGCCCGGGTTAATGTTGAGGTCGAATACGCATCGGAGTTCCGTTACAGAAACCCGGTTATCAATGAAAAAGACGTTGTTATCGCCATTTCACAGTCGGGCGAAACGGCTGATACGTTGGCCGCTATCGAGCTGGCTAAGTCTAAAGGTGCGACGATATTCGGCGTTTGCAATGTTGTGGGCTCTTCCATTGCACGTGCAACGCATGCAGGCGCATATACGCATGCGGGTCCTGAGATCGGGGTTGCGAGTACAAAGGCATTCACGGCGCAGGTTACTGTGCTCACATTAATCGCCATCGCAACCGCGAAACGGAAAGGCACTATTTCCGAAGAAACTTATCGTCAGTTATTGATTGAGCTCGAAACGATTCCGGCGAAGGTTGAAAAGGTGTTCGAGAATGCGGATAAAATCAAAGAGATTGCATTTATTTTCACCTATGCACGCAACTTTATTTACCTGGGAAGAGGGCTGAACTTCCCGGTTGCGCTGGAAGGAGCGCTCAAATTAAAGGAGATTTCTTACATCCACGCAGAAGGTTATCCGGCCGCGGAAATGAAGCACGGACCTATTGCATTGATCGATGAGGATATGCCAGTGGTTTTCCTGGCAACCAAAGACGGTTCTTACGAGAAGATCGTCTCCAACATTCAGGAGGTGAAAGCGCGGAAGGGGCGGGTTATAGCCATTGTTACTGAGGGCGATACGCTTATTCCTGGCATGGTTGACTTTGTGATCGAGGTTCCAAGGGTTCATGAATTGCTTACGCCGCTTGTTTCGGTGATCCCGCTGCAGTTATTGTCTTATTATATTGCCGTTATGCGCGGCAGAAATGTAGATCAGCCGCGAAATCTTGCGAAATCAGTGACGGTTGAGTAGCATTTGATTGATCATTCCAAAAAGCGAAGTTGTCTTACGGGCAATTTCGCTTTTTGTTTTACACAACCTGAGCAGGAAATAATGTAAAATTGTTTTCGTTAAGTTTGCGCGTCCAGTTTCTCCAAAGACATTATTTCAATGCTAAAAAAAATACTGCTTTTCTCTGTCATTTGCACTGTATTGACATCATGTAATAAAAAAGAAGAGCGTTATGTGCCCAGGCCGAAAGGATTTAATCGCGTGGATCTGCCGCCACACGCTTATCAGAAATTGACCCAATCGCATCCCTACACTTTCGAGATTTCCAAATATGCCGAAGCTTTACCCGACACTTTTCGGACGGCAGGTAAGGACTGGATTTTTATCAATTATCCTCAGTTTAAGGCCAACATTCAAATCACTTACAAGGAAATTGGCAATAATCCTGCCCTGCTGAAATCCTACATTGATGACTCCTATAAGCTCGCCAGTAAGCATCAAATCCGGGCTTCTGCCATTCAGGAGCAGCGGGTTTTGAGTAAAACCGGTAAAACAGCCATTCTTTTCAAGATTGAGGGCGATGTGCCAAGCCCGTATCAATTTTACACCACGGACAGCACAAAGCACTTCATGCGCGGCGCTATTTACTTCCCGACTGCCACAAAAAATGATTCGCTGGCGCCTGTCATTGATTATCTGCAAAAGGATATGATCCAGCTTTTGAACACATTGAACTGGAGATAAAAAGCCGAAAGGTTTTGCTGCGGAATGCGCAAGGCTGTATCTTTGAAGTTCTGACCTCAACTTCCAAACACTATGGGTAAAAAGCAACCAAAGAACCAGCTACTTCTCGATTTCTCGGTACGCGGCCACCGGATCGTCCTGCATCTTGGTCAAGTGGAAAGTCAGCGCCTGGCTGACCAGCTTTTTGAAGGATTAGTGAATGGAGATTGGATGATCGAACCTGCCGGCGAGGTTGCCGACATTTCCTATGCACAGGATATCGTTCATCAGATCGGTCATAAATTGCCTTATCCTGAGGGAATTAAGATTGCTCAGCTTCATAATGTTGATCCGGCATTTAAAGGGTTTTCAGCAATATTCCGCCAAAAGGGATGGGTGTTTGTCAATGCGGCCTCCGAGATCAATGAGCGTAATTATCACATTCATTTACTGACGGTGTCATTAGGCTTGCAAACATTATACGCCAATACAATGTCGCTTGCTGCGCGTTCGGAGCAATTGATATTTGACGCGTTGCTGCCTTTTGAAGATGTGGAAAGCTTTTTCAGGAATGACATTTCCAAAATACCCGGTTTTCTTGCTTCCGATATTGCCAATTTCTTCAAAGTGCCATTTCCTATGTTGCTAAAAAGGGCGCTGGCGCTCAAAATCATCAGCGACGAACAATATCGCACATTTATGACGGTTGTTCCCGTCGCTTCTTCCAAGCCACGCGAACTTTTTGTTTCCAAGGACGGAAACATTGACGACCTGGAAGCCCAGCTGTTTTCCCAGGGAATGGAAGACTGATTTTCTACTTTTTTACATGCAGATTGCTTAGGTCGGGCAAGGGACTTACAGAAGTCCAGCCGCCGTCCACCACAAGGCTTTGCCCTGTAATGTGCCCTGAATGCGGCGAGAGAAGGAATAATGCGGCATTAGCAATGTCTTCACAAATCGCCGGACGGCCCATCGGCGTAATTGCAGACCACATTTTGGGATAGGTCGGATCTTCTGCTAATGTTCTCTCGGTAAGCGTTGCTCCCGGTGCAACCGTGTTAATAGTAATGCCATGTGGGGACAGTTCCAGTACGAGATTTTTGGCCAACATTTCCAACCCCGCTTTTGTCATCGCATACGCAGCTAAGAACTGGTGTGCCTGATGTCCCACAACTGACGACATCAGCAATATTCTGCCTCCCGTTTTTTGTGTGCGCATTTGACGCGAAGCCGCTTGTGTCAGTAAGAAAGATCCCATCAGATTTACTTCGAGGACCTTTCTTAAATTCTCCTCGGGATAGGTAAAAAAGTCTCCAAAAAGCGTAATGCCGGCATTGGCAACCACAATGGATAGTTTTCCAAAACATTTGACCGCTTCCTCCACCATTCCTTCTATGACTTCAAGCTTCGAGGCATCGCCGGCAAATGCAACACATTCTCCTTCCGAATCGCGGATTTTTTTTGCAGCCTCTTTCGCAAGATCCTCATCAAAGTCGTTAAGGATCACGCAAGCGCCCTGCGATGCAAGTTGTTTGGCTATCACAAACCCAATTCCTTGTCCTGCACCTGTTACAATTGCTACTTGATTATCAAATAATTGGCTGCCCATTATAATATTGTTATGGCAAACAGGCCGATAAACGGCCCATTTTTAATGCGAATCTCTCGTTACTTTATCCCCTGATCTTCCTTTTAGAAAATCAAGATCTGCACCCTCGTGCGCTTGCATCACATGGTTGATATGCAGGTTTACATAGCCCCTGTTATAGCCCAAATTAAGTGGTTTCCACGATTTGCTGCGCTCATCCAGCTCTTCATCAGACACTTCCAGGTGGAGTTTCCGGTTTTCCACGTCGAGTACAATGTAATCGCCGTCCCTCACCAAAGCGAGCGTTCCACCCACAGCTGCTTCCGGTGAAATATGCAAAACAACCGTTCCAAATCCCGTTCCGCTCATACGGCCATCGGAAATCCGAACCATATCGATCACGCCTTGTGCCAGTAATTTTTTTGGCAAGGACATATTTCCAACTTCCGGCATCCCCGGATAACCTTTAGGTCCCACGTTTTTAAGGACCAAAACGCTGTTTTCATCCACATCCAGGTCCGGATCGTCCAGGCGCGCTTTGTAATCATCAATATCTTCAAACACAATGGCCCGCCCGCGATGCTGCATCAGTTCCGGTTTTAATGATGCGGATGGTTTGATAACCGCTCCGTTAACGCAGAGGTTACCACGTACAACGGCCAGCCCGGTAAGGTCTTTAACCGGCTCTGCCAGCGTCCCGATCACTTCCGGGTCGAAGCATTCAGCTGTGCTGCAATTTTCGGCCATTGTTTTACCATTGGCTGTGATCACATTCGGATGCAATAGTGAGAGCATTTCCTTGATCACGACAGGTAATCCGCCGGCATAATAGAAATCCTCCATGAAATAACCACCGGAAGGCTGCAAATTGAGCAGTAAGGGGACTTTTGCACAAAGGTCATTGAAATGATCCAGCGAAAGGTCGACGCCGATTCTTCCCGCAATGGCCAGAAGGTGTATTACAAAATTTGTTGAGCCGCCAATTGCTGCATTCAGCATAATCGCGTTCTCAAAAGCTTCTTTTGTCAATATCTGAGAAAGGCGCAGATCTTCGTGCACCATCTGTACAATTCTGCGTCCTGACAGTTGCGCGAGCACTTTTCTCCGCGAATCCGCAGCTGGAATCGCCGCATTTTCAGGCAATGTCAAGCCCAGCGACTCGACCATACAGGCCATTGTGGAGGCAGTTCCCATCACCGCGCAATGGCCGTTGCTGCGGCACATGCAAGCTTCGGCCGTAGCAAACTCGTCCTGAGAGAGATCGCCTTTACGGTGCAGCTCACTGAAACGCCAGATATCGCTGGTGCCAATGCTTTTGCCTCTGTAACGGCCGGTCAGCATGGGTCCGCCTGAGACTACGATGGTGGGAATGTCAACGCTGGCAGCGCCCATGACAAGCGATGGCGTGGTTTTGTCGCAGCCACACAGCAGCACAACGCCGTCAACCGGGTTTGCGCGGATCGACTCTTCCACATCCATACTCGCCAGATTACGGAAAAGCATGGCTGTGGGCTTCATCAATGTTTCGCCCAGGGACATGACCGGGAATTCCAGCGGAAAGCCACCAGCTTCCCAGACACCGCGTTTAACCGATTCCGCTAACTCCCGAAAATGACCATTACAAGGCGTTAATTCAGAAAATGTATTGCAAATACCGATCACAGGTCGTCCTTCAAACTCATCTGCAGGATAGCCTTGGTTTTTCATCCAGGCCCTGTATATAAATCCATCCTTGCCCGACTTCCCGAACCAGCCGCGGCTGCGCAATTTATTTTCTTCCATTATTTCGCCATTGTTTACATTCAAATAAGTAAAGGCCGTTATCAGTAAAATATAATTCCGTTAACCCTTTAAAATAAATATTGTATCTTCGTTTTACACGTGCCCGGGGATTTCCATGATTTTGTTTAGAGGTTATAAATTGTTGCTACACTTGCTTTTATCATTGGTTGCATTGCCTTCTTCAGCACAATTTCAGGCCGATCATTTTATTGAAAAACTACTAAAAAAGCACCCGGAAAGGTTCGCCGAAATCCTCAAAAACCCCGACAAATATCAGATCCAGATTCTGTATACGAAGATTGACAGAAACCGCAAGAACGAGCCGCATTTTACAACTCACCGCTATCATGTCAACAATGCGCAATATTTTTACCCCGCAAGCACCGTAAAGCTTCCCGCCGTTGCACTGGCATTTGAAAAACTGAATAAGCTGGGCATCGACAAGAACACGCCAATGTTTACTGGCGCAGACAGGCCTGAGCAAACCTCAGTAAAATCAGATTCCACAGCAGAAGCCGGCCTTCCTTCCGTAGCACATTATGCTAAAAAGATCCTGCTGGTGAGTGATAACGATGCATTTAACAGGTTATACGAGTTTATAGGGCAGGAAGAATTCAATGATTCCCTGCACAAAAAAGGCTTTACGAATGTGAGGATCACGCACAGGCTGGAATCACCCTTAGGACCTGAAAATAACCGA
The DNA here is from genome assembly GCF_023822005.2 of Dyadobacter fanqingshengii. Lineage (GTDB taxonomy): Bacteria > Bacteroidota > Bacteroidia > Cytophagales > Spirosomataceae > Dyadobacter > Dyadobacter fanqingshengii. The sequence continues at coordinate 3,744,977 of NZ_CP098806.1, read as the reverse complement.
TATACCAATCCAATCCGGTTTGAGAAAGACGGGAAAGTGATTTTAGAACAACCTGCGAAGTATGCGGCAAAAGAGCTGAAATCGCCGGAGCCTATTCTAAAAGGTAAGGGTTATATGAAAGGGGATGAACTGGTCAATGAACCTTTTGATTTTTCGAGCAAAAATTACTTTGCACTGGAAGACCAGCACCGGTTGCTGAAAACATTGTTTTTTCCAGATCAAATGCCTGCAAGCCAGCGCTTTAATCTTACCCCGGAGGATTATCGGTTTATGTATCAGTATATGTCTCAATTTCCGGTCGAAACGAGTTTTCCTGAACATTACACGGACGATTACTATGATGGATATGCCAAATTCCTGCTTTTTGGCGCCACTAAAACGCGGTTACCAAGGCACATTCGCCTTTTTAATAAGGTTGGGGATGCTTACGGTTTTCTTCTGGACAATGCCTACATCGCCGATTTTGAAAAGGGAATTGAATTTATGCTGACGGCGGTTATTTATTGTAATGAAGACGAGATCTTTAACGACAATAAATATGATTATGAAACGGTTGGCTTTCCGTTTATGGCCGATTTAGGCAAGACCATTTTTGAATACGAATTGAGCCGAAAAAGGCCGAATAGGCCGGATTTAAGTCGGTTTGAAGTAGAATACGACAAGTAAAATCAGGAAACTTTCCACTTCATCTTCGGTGCGATCTGGCAAATGTACAGATTGACCAAATGCCCGATGATCAGCAAACCGGAGCCAATATAGCCCAACCAGGTGAAAATCGGATGCGCTGCTTCAAAGATCAGGGAAACAGAGAACAATGCTAGTGCCCCCCACAAAATAGTCCTTACTACCAACGATTTATGGTTCTTGGTTGCGTAAAACACGGCAATCCCGTTGATTACTATAAAAAGATAATCAAGTGAAACCAATCCTGCATGTTCGTGATGCGAGCCCAGGGTAGTGCCAAATGCCAATGCTGGCATGAGCAGGCAATGCACAATGCATAACACAGAACCCAGGATTCCGATATAATCTGCTTTGCTATGTGAGTGTTCCGCTTTCATCCTTTATACAATAATGTTGCAAAAATAAACCTAACCTTAATCAGTTGCAACAAAGTTGCACAATTATTTTTCACCCCGGTGTGCTTCCTTTTACGTGTTGACCAAATAGACTTTGAAATTGACGGCATTAGAACTTAACTTTGAAGGGAAGGGTTTTATAAAAAGAATAGAAAAAATATCAACTATTGGAAACAATGGATCAGTTAAGAGAAACATTGAAAGGGCATCACCTGAGAACAACCACATGCCGTGAAGATGTGCTTTCGACATTTATCAGTAAAAAAAATGCATTATCCCACGGTGATCTGGAAGGAGCGCTGGGCGAAAATTACGACCGCGTAACCATTTACCGCACGTTAAAAACCTTTCTTGAAAAAGGCATCATTCATAAAGTGCTGGACGACGAAGGCTTGCGCTACGCATTATGCTCGCACAACTGCTCAGAAGAAAAGCATCACCACGACCATATTCATTTCAAATGCAGTGAATGTGGAGAAACCAATTGTCTTGAGAATCTGCACATTCCTGCCGTTCAACTGCCAAAGGGTTATCAGCCTGAAAACTTCAATTTGCTGATCCAGGGAGTTTGCCCCAAGTGCAATTAATTTTACTGCACTTTTAAAGTAAATTCCAGACTTACATCGTCGCTGCCAGGGCTTGGCGTGCCATTTTTTGATTCCGGCTGATGACGCAGCTGCACCCTCAGTTTCCCCGTTCCCACCGCAGTTGTAACTGCTTTGCCCGTCAATCCGATCACGTAATTGTTAATGTCCTTATCCCCGTAAGTATAAGTCAGCAATGTGGATGGCGTAGGGGTGTAAACAAATAAATGCTCGTCCGATTCCTCTGCAACTTCTTCCGTAATGTTACTGGCAGGCGTTTTGCTTTCGTCCAGCAACTCGATCGCCAATGTGTAGGTTTTATTGGGCTTCAATGCGATGGTGTCAAACCGAGTAGGCGCATTTCCACCATCTCCGTCGGCATCTTTGTAAGAAAATGAGGTTGTGTTAGTCGTGCCTTCCTCGGTAAATTTCAATGTTACAGAAGTGATCAATTCATTTTCATCATCGATCTGGACATCATCTCCCGCGTCTTTACATTGCGTAAAAGACATGGCCACAGCCAAAAGTAACGTCCAGGAAATTCTGCGGGTCATTTTCATATTTAACGGATTTATGTAATTGAGTAAAAAATCATTTTAAGCGCCAAACTTCCATTTCAGGCGCAGCGAAATATTGCGGCCCATATCATCGGCATAATAGCGAAAGCGGTTCAGGTAATCGCGATAGGCAACATTGAATAGATTTTGGACAGCGATGCCCACTTCCAGCTGTTGTTTTTCGGAAAGATTGAATGTCGACCCCGCTTGCACATTCCACAGCGAATAGGCTTTGGGCGGCGCCAGAAAATCACTCGCCGGCGGCACACGCTTTTGCTGTGCTACGAACAGATTGCCAATTGAGAAATAGGCCTTATGCCACTTAGCGTCCTCCGGCAATTCATATTTGATCTGATTGTCGATCCGGTTGGAAGGGATCATAACCAGATAATTGTCATTCCGCTGGTCATACACGCGCAGATAACTCAGCTTGCTCGAAACTGTTGTGTATTTGACAATTTCCCAACTTGCAGAAAGATCAATTCCCTTAAAAGTCGCGTCCGTTTGCGTGTATTTAAAATAAGGAAATGCGCCGCGGACGGTCAATATAGGTTCAGGTTGTGGTTTGAGATAGATAAAATCCGAGATCATGTTATAGTAACCGCCTAGCTCGGCAGTAAACCTCGGGCTGGCATATTTGAGGCTGGCAATGGTGTTAAGCGCCTTTTCGGGCTGTAAAGTTGCATCGCCTTTTTCAAAAGCCGCAGCGCCATGATGCACGCCGTCGCTAAACAGTTCGCTTACATTAGGTGCACGCCATGCCGTTCCGAAATTCAGCCTCGCGGAAAATCTTTCCGAGAAATTTCTGGTTGCACCCAACGTCCCTGAAAAGTTGGAAAATTTGAAATCCTGGGACACTTTTTCCCGGTTCACAATCCTGAAAGACGTTAATGTGCGGTAATCGTAACGCACGCCCGCTTCCAGCTCCCAACCATTCTTTACATAGCGCTCCATCCAGAAAAATCCAATATTAAATTGGTTAAAGTTCGGGATCAGCGGCCGGCCGTCCATTAAGTTATATTGGTATAATGTGCTGATTCCAAGCTGGCCAGCCAGTTTTCCGGCAATAGGCTTATGGTCCCAGATCACATCGTTGGTTAATGTTGTGAGCTTAAAAGTCAGTTCGGGATGGTTCAGGGCCGCTATGGAATCGTTTCTGGGCCGATGTAAATCAAACTCATTCCGGTCATTCAATTGCCGCGCAATGGTCCATTGAAAACGGTTGCCATTTTGAAAATGATAATGTGTTTCGGCCTTCATGAGCTCATGGCTCACATTCTGATTCGGCCGGGCAATGTCATAACTGAACCCCGATTTCACGAACGGCTCACCATTTTCAATCACATTCAACAGATCCGTTACGCTGCCAATGTGTGAACCGGAAAATATGCCGATTTTGGTATCGAAACGACTGTAAAAGACATCAATTCCTAAACCCTTATTCCTGTAACCTGCTGCAAGCGAAAAATTCTTTTCACTGATTCCCGTATTATCCAGGAAATAACCCGGTGTTCTGATGTTTCCGCCTCTTTTCATCGTTCCCTGCGCTCTCCATCCAAAACCTTTGAAACCCTTAATGCCGCCTTGCAGAGTGCCCGACAAAACGCCTTGTCTGCCATTGGTAAAACCCACCGCATTCAATTCGCCGCTTAATGACTTATCAAAAGGAAGCTCTTCCGGCTCCACGAGAATAACGCCACCGATCGCATCGGAGCCATAACGCACGCCAGCCGCGCCTTTCACGACAGATAATCTTGTTGCTATAAAAGGGTCAATTTCGGGTGCGTGTTCGGATCCCCACTGCTGGCCCTCCTGGCGCACGCCATTGTTCATAATGAGAATTCTATTGCTATGCAGGCCGTGAATAACGGGTTTGGAGATCGATGAGCCGGTTTGTAGAGACGTTACGCCTGTAAATCCTTTCAAACTTTCGGCCAGATTTTGTCCACGGGTTTTTTCAAGATCGCTGCCGCTAATGGTCGACAATGGCTGAGAACTTGGCGCGTCGGTCCTGTGCGCGGTTATTTCCACATCTTTTAAATGTACTTCCTGTTCCAGCAGATTGAAGTTTTCTTCATGCCCTGCCGTTAAGTCCAGCTTTTCGCGAAAAGGGTTATAACCAATGATCCTGCATTCCAATGTATAAGCGCCGGGGCAGAGATTGCGCAGCTCATAACGTCCGTTTTCATCTGTAAAAACGCCGCTGTTCTGACCAACTATCAAAACGGTTGCGCCTACGATCGGCTGTCCGGTGTGCTGATCTTTAACCACTCCCTTCACAAAACAAGCGCAATCCGTCGTTTGGGCACGTGCGGTAAAGGAAGTAATTACAATAAGAAAACTGAAAACAATCCGGTTCATTGCCAGCACGATATGCCTGATAACAGAGGTTTGCGTAACATTAAGGTGTTACAATGTTGCAAAAGTATACTATCTGCAACTGTGTTGCAAATAAAAGCAGGAACAATTTCAGGATTTTAACAGCGATTTAATGGCTGAAATGTAAATTTGTAATTACAATTTACGCCTGCTGCTTTGTCTGATCTGCTTCTTGCTAAAATATTGCTTATGCCCCCGCTCATCGCCGGAGTGACACTTGCTGTGAGAAAATGGGGGGAAGGGCTGGGAGGCTGGATCGGCGGATTTCCCTGGGTCGCCGGACCGATCTCATTTTTTATCGCACTGGAACACGGGCCATTATTCGCGGCGTCCACAATTACTTCTGCGTTATTAGGCTCGGTCGGAACAATGCTTTTTGCATTGGTTTACTCCATCGTTTCATCGCGCCTTTCATGGTTACCCACCGTTTTGATCAGTTATGTGGTCTTTTTTATCGTTGCGGTTTTGTCTTTGGGAAACACCATTTCTCTGGTTTCCGCGGTTTTGCTGAATCTCGTTGTGCTAACGGCGGTTTTATATTTCTTTCCAAAACCAAAAGGGAAGGCTGAATCCAGAAAGCAGCCGGTGTATGACATTCCTCTGCGCATGCTCGTTGCGACGTTTTTTGTGGTGTTATTGACGCAGGCTGCCGATTATCTCGGCCCGACTTGGAGCGGAATCCTGACGCCTTTTCCTATTATGACGTCAACATTGGCTGTTTTCACGCATTCGCAGCAAGGCTCTGACGCGGCGGTGCGGATTCTTTATGGGTTGCTTTTGGCGGGATATGGATTTGTGGCTTTCCTGGTTGGTGTTGCGATGCTCGTGCCGCAAATGTCCATTGGAGCGGCTTACGGGATCTTAACCATCGGGACAATGGTTGTCAATGGAATTACAATCAAGCTGATCCGCTGAGGAAGCGAACCAGCCTGAGGATTCTTTTAAACTCTTTCCAGCTTTACCGGATACGTTTTCTTGGCATTCCACTGGCATACATAAATGTTCTCGTCATTGTCCACGCAAACATCGTGGCAATGCATGAAAATGGGTTTTTCCTGTAACATTAACTGCAATTCGCCGTTTTCGTAAACGGGCTTTGTGCCGCCCGGATTCGAGATTACCTTGTTGTTTTTATCAATAATGGTCACAAAACCGGAGTTCGGCGTTTGGTTGAGATAACGCAGCCTCGACCAGCAAACCCCTGCAAAAAGTGTATCGCCATGGAACACAGGGCGACAAACAAAGGCTCCCGGAAGGAATAATGTGCTCAGATATTTCCCGTCTAATGTGAATTTTTTGAAGGCGTTGTGTGCGCGGGATGTTACTATCAATGTTGGATTGGCCTTGTCGCGGTAATCGATGGCTATGCCGTGTGCTGTTGAAAACTGTGCGTCTCCATCTCCCGAACCACCGAATTTATCAATGAATTCTCCTTTCTGGTTGTATCTCAAAATCCACTGAGAGCCGTAGCCATCCGCAACGTAGATTGTTCCATCCGGTCCAATGGCGGTTTCCGTTGGCTTGAACGGATCGGCTTCTTTATAAGCCCCAACTTTGGAAGGGTGCTCGATGGTGAGCAAAATTTTACCTTTCAAGTCAGTTTTAAATACTTTTCCAATGTTAGGGTCACTGATAAAGAGGAATTCCTCGCCATTCGCATTCCAGAGCGTCAGACCATGCCCGCCGGGAAATTCGTGACCCCAGGTTTCCAGCAATTTGCCCGACCTGTCGTAAATGAGAATGTTGTTTTTGATTTCATCGCCCACCATGATCAGCCTTCCCTTGCTGTCCTGCACCATTTCGTGGCAGTTGTTGACAGGAAACTTGGCTGCATCCAGGTTACCCCAGCCCTGATGGACCTTGTACTTGTAAGATCCATGGCCGATTACTTCGCCATCTACCTTTGGCTTCGCATGAAGAATGTAAAAGGGCTTAAATGTTATGGCAGCAGCGGTAAGCGCTGTTAGTTTTGCAAAGTCGCGGCGGGTATGTTGTTCAGGCATGACGAATGTTTTTTATGCAAAAGGCAGTTGCAATAATTTCTTACTATTTTACCTTTTGGCAATGAAAAAATCAGCTCGCCGAATAACGTTTGCCGTAACGGTTGAGCCAGTCGAGAAGCCGGTTCACGTCCTGCATTTTAAACAGCTCACTTCCTGAGTTCATTGTAGCCGCAGTGCCACAGGCAACACCCATTCGCACCGCTTCCCGCACGGATTTTCCCTGAGACAATGTCCATATAATGCCGGCAAGCATGCTATCACCGGCGCCAACTGTGCTTTTCGGTTCAACCGGCGGGGCAGGGATATGTTCAACCTGATCTTCTGTCACCAGCATGGCACCCATTGCTCCCATGGAAACAACTACAATTTCGCATTGACCACGAATAATTAATGCTCTTGCGGCGTCATCCACTTCATCCAGTTCCAGTTTTTCGACGCCTACGAGCTCGCTTAGCTCGTCAATGTTGGGTTTTAATAAATATATTCCTGATTCTGTTGCATAACGGAGCGCGTCACCGGATGTATCCGCAATGAATCTCGCGCCCTGCTGGTTGGCTATTTTAGCAATTTGTCCATAAAAATCGACCGGAACACCCGGCGGCAAACTTCCGCTGGCTATAATGTAGGAAGGTTTCGGATCCAGTTCTTCCAATGTTTCCAAAATAGACCTCACTTCGGTAGGCATCATTTCTGTTCCAGGCATTCCGAAGCGATATTGGAATCCGGTGCTCGTTTCCAGCACATGGAAATTCTCCCTTGTCCACTGTTTCGTTTCAATCACCATGGTTTCAACCCCTTCGGCCTTCACCAATTTATGCAGGCGCTGACCCGTAGGGCCGCCTATCGTAAATATGGCTATCGGATTTCCACCCAGTCTGTGCACGGCTTTGGCAACATTAATGCCGCCGCCGCCTGCTTCAAAGTTCGGGGCATCGCAGCGCAGTTTATTGTCGGGCACAATGCGTGAAACATTTGAACTTTTATCAAGCGCGGGATTAATGGTAAGCGTTACAATGGGGCCGGTTGCCATATTTTTTGTATTGCGTGAGTTAAAAACCAACAAGCCTGAACGACTTATTGAACGAATTTACGCGAATAAAAGAAAAAAAGTGACGTTTGGTGCAGCTGACTCAATTTCTTCACACAACTAAGGTTTGTAATTGCTAAAATTGTCCATCCGTAATCTCCCAACCGCCATCCACGGTGAATATCTGCCCGGTAGTAAATCGTGCGTAATCAGACATAAAATAAACCGAAACACCGTCCAGATCGCTGGGCAGGCCGTAACGACCGCCATCGAGTGGCTGTTTGCTTTTTATGAATTTATCGGATGCTTCGGTGCTGTTTTCCACACCTTCGATAATGCCCGGTGTTAAAACATTTACCCGGATGTTTTTAGAAGCATAGGAAGCTGCAATGGATTTGGAAAAACCGATCACCGCGGACTTCGCCGTGGCATAGGCGTGATTGGCGAAATGCTGCGACGCGGGCGCATGGGCCAGCACGGAACTCATATTCAATATGCTCCCGCCTTTGTTCATCCCCATAAACGTGCGGATAGCAGCCTGGTTTGAGAGCATTAGGGAAGTTAAATTCAGATCAAGCGTCTTATTCCATCCTTCGAGCGACAGTTCGTGCAAAGGACCATCGCCAAATTGCTCACCGCTTCCGCCAGCAACGTGATATAGCCCGTCAAAACTTCCGAATTCACGAATACAGAGCTGAATGGCGTCCAAAGCAGTTTGCGGGTGCGTAGCGTCTCCTTGTTTGGCACGGGCCGTATTGCCCAGATGCAGCTCGGCAACGAGGCAGTTTTCAGGGTTTCGGCCTACAACAACCACATTGGCACCATTTCTAACAAAAGCCTTAGCAGCAGAAAAGCCCAAACCAGTCGTTCCTCCAATAATTACAATAGACTTGTTTGCTAACCAATTTTCCATTTTTCAATTTAATTTTAATGCAAAATAGGACTATTGCCATAGAAAGTAAAACGCCCTGAATTCCGATTAGGAAAGCAGGGCGTTATAAATATTGTTAATCGCTTTTCTAAGCCACTGAGCGTAGTAATGACATGGAAGATTTCTCGAACTTGTCTTTCGCGTAATCCAGCGATAGCGTGAATTCTTTTACGTCTTTTTGAGAAGGCAGATCAAACATGGCATCGGTCATAATCGACTCGCATATTGCGCGCAAGCCGCGTGCCCCAAGTTTGTAAGTCATCGCCTGATCTACGATGAAATCGAGCACTTCATCTTCAAAATGCAAGGTTATGCCTTCCATGGAGAAGAGTTTGGCGTATTGTTTTACCAAAGCATTTTTAGGCTCCGTTAAAATCCGGCGCAATGTTTCACGATCCAATGGATTTAAATGGGTCAAAACAGGCAGACGACCAATTAATTCGGGGATCAGACCAAATGATTTAAGATCCATAGCGGTCACATAGCGCATCAGATTTCCTTTATCAAAAATCTCTATGATCCGGTTATCGCCTGAAAAACCGATCGGGCGCGTGTTAATGCGTTTTCCAATGTGCCTTTCAATGCCGTCGAATGCGCCACCGCAAATGAACAGAATGTTTTCCGTGTTTAAAGTGATCATTTTTTGATCCGGGTGCTTGCGGCCGCCTTGTGGTGGAACATTTACAGAAGAGCCTTCCAATAACTTCAAAAGTGCCTGCTGAACGCCTTCGCCACTCACGTCGCGCGTAATCGAAGGATTGTCCGACTTACGGGCGATTTTATCAATTTCATCAATGTAAACAATTCCGCGCTCTGCTGCTTCCACATTGTAGTCCGCAGCTTGCAGTAATCTTGTCAAAATTGTTTCTACATCTTCACCCACATAACCCGCTTCCGTTACAACTGTTGCATCCGCAACGCAGAAAGGAACTTGCAGAATGCGTGCGATGGATTTGGCCAGATAAGTTTTACCCGTTCCGGTTTCGCCCACCATAATGATATTTGATTTTTCAATCACCACATCATCCTCTGTACTAGGCTGATTCAGACGTTTGTAATGATTGTAAACGGCGACTGCCAATGAGCGTTTTGCTTCGTCCTGGCCGATCACATATTGTTCGAGAAAATGCTTGATTTCGTGTGGAGGAATGGGTTTAAGCTTGGGCAACTTCGTTTTTTTCTCCTTTTTATCTTCTTTGGAGCCCAACTCCTCTGTTATAACCTGATGTCCCTGCGCTATGCAGTGATTACATATGTGTGCATCGATTCCGGAAAGTAAAAGATCTACTTCGTTTTTCTTACGTCCGCAGAACGAACAACTAACTTGTGCCATTGATTTTGATATATTTTAAAAATTTGCCGGTTTGCCGCCGACTGGCAAGTCCTGAACGGATAAAACAAACCAGAAGTCACATTAACAAGAAGACAGAAATTATTGTTTCAAAATCTTTCCGACATTCATTCATGTAGTGACAATTACAAATTTCCGGTTTTTTGTCCGGGTTACCAAATTGCATATAACCCTTATAATAAGAGCCGCCCGGACAACAGCTTGTCCGGGCGGCTCTTATTGGATTTTATGATCGTTATTTGTCTCTTGTCAAAACTTCGTCGATCAAGCCGTATTCCTTTGCTTCTAAGGCTTTTAACCATTTATCTCGGTCGGAGTCGATCGCAATTTGCTCAGGAGTTTGACCCGTGTGGTTGGCAAGGATTTCGTACAACTCGTGACGTAATTTTACGATTTCACGTGTAGTGATTTCAATGTCAACAGACGTTCCCTGCGCACCACCCGATGGCTGGTGGATCATGACGCGGGCATGTGGAAGTGCTGATCTCTTGCCAGCTGCACCGCCTGCAAGCAACACCGCTCCCATAGAAGCTGCAAGGCTTGTACAAACCGTTGCAACGTCCGGACGCACATATTGCATGGTGTCATAAATCCCTAATCCAGCGTAAACAGAACCTCCCGGGCTGTTAATGTACATCAGGATGTCTTTTTTTGCATCGGCAGATTCGAGGAACAAAAGCTGTGCAACAATGATGTTGGCAATGTTATCGTCAACACCAGTTCCCATAAAAATAATGCGGTCGGCCATAAGGCGCGAGAATACATCGACTTCACGGAAGTTCATCGGACGCTCTTCAATGACCGAGCGCGTCATATTTTCAATGGTGTGGTTTACGTAACCGTCAACTGTAAGGCCATTCATTCCAAGGTGGTGAACGGCATATTTTCTAAATTCATTTCCGTGGTTCATCGATCAATTTAAATTTTAATTGAAATTATAATTAAAGGGCAAATAACTAAAAGAACAAAAAGCGCTATATGTTAGTTTCTGATTATAATCGGCCCTGTTTGTCATTTGGACTTCACAAAATTGATTATTTCATTGAATAATCCTTGTCTATTGAAGCGATAAATTATCGAAAATTGCGAGAGTCAGCAATCGAGGTCTTGATTACATTGCATTATGAATTGATTCAAAAGCAGAATAACATATTATAGCTATGAATGTCGCATCAAACTTATCAGAACGAATCCGCCTGATCCGGCTGCAAAAGGGCCTTTCTCAGGAAAATATGGCGGACATGCTCAGCCTGTCCACCACCGCATACGGCGACCTGGAAAGGGGAAGAACCGAATTATCTGTTTCCAGGGTTGAAAATATAGCGAAATTACTCGATGTGCCGCTTTCCGAACTGTTGGGTTTCGACTCACTTTCCATGTCAGAAACAGAGTGGCTTCGGCAGGAAAACACGCGGTTACTGGCCGAAAACAGGAGAATGCAGAACGATCTCGATCAGTGGAAAATGAAATTCAAGCAATGGTTTGGTGACGGGATCATTCGTCACATTGGCGAAGAACGCGAAAGGATAGGCTTTAAATAAAAACACCGCCGGGCGGTGCCCGGACGGTGAAAAAAAATATTATTGAAACGGATTAAGCAGCTACTTCTTCGCCTTTCGCCAGTTTTTCAAATTCACTTACTTCAATGGTCTGCTCATCCGTAGAAACCTGGCTGCGGATGATCTCCATTACTTTGTTATCAAAAACCTGATTGAAAACATTGGTATAGTTATCACGCTCTTTGTCCGCAAGATAACCCTGCGCTACGCGATCAATTGTTTCTTTCATGCTGTCGTCGTCGCCGTAGATTCCGAATTGTCCTTTCACCATGTTGCGGGTAAATTCAAGGATTTCAGGATATTCTACTTTAACGCTTTCTCTGTCAGCCACTTTATTTTTGATCAGGCTCAATTTCAATGATTTTTTGAAATCTTCGAATTGCTCTTCGATCTGATCGCGGGTAAATTTGCCTTCGTTTGTGCGCTCCAGCCAATCTTTCAGAAAGTCACCTGGAAGTTCAATGTTAATGCTTTCCAATAAAGCATTCTCGATATCACGACGAAGCAATGCTTCTGTTTCGCGCTCGTAATTGCCTTTGATGATTTCAAGCAATTTCTCGTTGAACTGCTCTTCGCTTTCAACTTGTCCTACGCCTAAAACTTTGTCAAAAAGATCCTGGTTCAATTCTGATGCTGCTGAACGGGTTACGTCTTCAACAACCAATGTGAAGTCACCAGAAAGTTCTGCAACATCTTCCTTTTTCTTTCCTGTAACATGCGCAATTGCAGCTTCGTCGGAAAATGTATTTTGAATGTCAAAAACAACTTCGTCGCCTTTTTTAACACCGATGAATTTCGCCAGCGCGTCTGATTTCACCTGTTTGGTAGGAATGGCAGTGCGGGTTGTGAATTCAGAAGATTCCTGTTTCAATTCTCCGAAGATCATATCACCTTCTTCACTTACTTCAGGGTGGATATTTTCAGCAAAACGCTCACGCAGACTTTCAATGGTTTTATTCAGTTCTGCATCGTCCACATTAATAGTGTAACGTTTCACAGCAGGAAGCTCAGAAAAATTAACATCGAAATCGGTTGCAACACCCAGGTCGTAAATGAATTCCAGCTCGCTTGGGCTGTCCCAGTTTACTTCCGCAGCTTTTTCGCGGTTGGGAACAGGGTCACCAACCACTTGCAATTTGTTTTCTCTGATGTAGCTGCTTACCGCAGTGCTTAACAGGTTGTTCACCTCATCAACCAGAATACTCTTACCATACATGCGTTGAATCACATGGGATGGCACTTTACCCGGACGAAAGCCTTTCAGGTTAACCTTCTTGGAGTAATCCTTGATCGTCTTATCAATTTTTGGCTGATAATCGTCTTTTGTCAACGTTACTTTCAGAGAGGCTAATGTTGGCGAATTTTGTTCTAATACAACTTCCATGTGTCGCTTATGCTATGGTAAAAACCTTTTAGATTAAATAGAAAAGAAAAACAAAAATGCCCTCAAAACTATGTCCTGAGGGCATTTGACGGGTTTTACTTCGGAGCAGTTCATCTTTCTTATCGAGATAGGAATCTTGACGCCCCGTCATTCCCTTGTTATTCGTACGGGCGGAGGGAATCGAACCCCCACGCCTTGCGGCACTAGATCCTAAGTCTAGCACGTCTACCAGTTCCGCCACGCCCGCTCACTTATTTGCCTTTTTCGACGCCTTTTGTCGAATTGGGAGTGCAAAGGTATTCTTATTTTTTATAGAGATGCAAACTTTTTCAAAAATTTTATTTTCAGGTAAAATTAAATTGAAAAATGTCGTCAAAATTTGTTATTTTGGTGAAGCATACCAATTAAAATATAGCAGTGGAGCAACTCGTTGAACCCCTCACCATTGATCTGGAACAGGAGCGTAAGGATATTCTCAAAAAATACCGGAGGTTATTACGAACAGCCAAGCCCTTTTTGAAGGATAATGATGCAAAATTAATCAAAAAAGCCTTTTACACCTCCGTTGACGCGCATAAGGACATGCGTCGCCGGTCGGGGGAACCTTATATCTATCATCCGCTTGCCGTTGCCCAGATCGTTGTTGAAGAAATTGGATTGGGTACGACTGGCATTGTTGCCGCATTGCTTCATGATGTTGTTGAGGATACGGATATGCGTATCGAGGACATTGAGCGGCTTTTCGGGAAGAAAGTAGCGAAGATCATTGATGGCCTGACCAAGATTTCGGGCCGATTTGAATACGGATCCTCCCAACAGGCCGAAAATTTCCGTAAAATGCTGCTCACGCTGTCGGATGACGTGCGTGTGATCCTGGTAAAGCTGGCTGACAGGCTGCACAATATGCGGACGCTGGACAGCATGCCGCGCGACAAGCAGCTTAAAATCGCTTCTGAAACAATCTTCATATATGCGCCGCTTGCGCACAGGCTTGGGCTTTACAGCATTAAATCTGAGCTGGAAGAACTCTATCTGAAATATACCGAGCCGCAGGAGTATCGAGCCATTGCGAGAAAGCTGAGAGAAACCAAAGGCATTCGTGACCGCTTCATTGCGAAGTTCATGGAGCCTATTGCCCAGGATCTGGAAGCTGCCGGGTTAAATTTCATTCTGAAAGGCCGTCCCAAGTCGATTTATTCGATTTGGAATAAGATGAAAAAACAGAATAAGCCTTTTGAAGAAATCTATGACCTTTTTGCCATCAGGATTGTTTTAGAATCGTCGGCTGAAAATGACAGGGAAAAAGCGATCTGCTGGCAGGCTTATTCCATTGTAACAGACCATTATAAGCCTAACCCGGACCGGTTGAAGGACTTCCTGAGCACGCCGCGTGCGAATGGTTACCAATCATTGCACTCGACGGTAATGAGCAAAAGCGGGCAGTGGGTGGAAGTGCAGATCCGGACTTCGCGTATGGATGAGATTGCGGAGAAAGGTTATGCGGCGCACTGGAAATATAAAGGCAATGACACCAAAGTGCGAGGCAACATTGAACAATGGATCACGCAGGTTAGGGAGACATTGGAGAATGGTTTTGGGGACAAAACGGCCGCTATTGAATTCCTGGATGAGTTCAGGAGCAATTTATTCAATGAAGAGGTTTTTGTTTTTACACCAAAAGGAGAATTGAAAGTGCTGCAAAGCGGTGCCACGGCGCTGGACTTTGCATTTGATATCCACTCGGAAGTTGGGGCGCACTGCATGGCCGCCAAAGTGGGCGGGATCCTGGTTCCGATCAGTTATGTGCTGAATAATGGCGATCAGATTGAAATCATCACTTCCGGCAAGCAAAAACCGAATGAAGACTGGCTGCGCATTGTCGTAACATCCAAAGCACGTGCACGGATTAAGGATTTTCTCAAAGAAGATAATCGTCGTTACGAAACGGACGGTCGTCAGATGGTTGAGAAAAAGCTAAAAATTCTTGGGATTGAGCTTACAGCGGAAGTTGTTAATCAGTTGAGAGCGTTTTTTGAATGTAAAACAGCAGCCGATTTCTTTTACAGAATAGGAAAAGGTTACATTCAACTTGATGAATTAAAACGATTTAAGCGCGATAAGGAGGCAAAAGAGCGCAAGGCTACGGATAGCACAACAGCGAATCCTGCTCCTGCAACAGGATCTGGCGATGGGAAGACATTAACCAAGTTTTTGAAACACATTCATGGCGACCGGGCGGACAGCGACACGCTCCTGATCGGTGACGACATGGATAAAATCGATTACAAACTCGCTGTCTGCTGCAATCCGATTGCGGGTGATGACGTTTTTGGTTTTGTGACCATTAATGAAGGCATTAAAATCCACAGAACAACCTGCCCGAATGCCGCGGAACTAATGTCCAAACACGGAAACCGCATTATCAAGGCCAAATGGGAATCGGGCAAGGACGAGGCATTCCTGGCCGGACTTTACCTTTCCGGAACCGATCGGGTGGGCTTGGTGAATGATGTCACGAGGATCATTTCCAATGAGCTGCATATTAATATGAGAGGGCTCACCATTGATACAAAAGATGGAGTTTTCAATGGTGATATCAAGCTTTATGTACAGGACACCAAGCACTTAGATATTTTGATTGGTAAATTGGAGCAGGTGGAAGGCGTTTACAATGTGCAGCGTTTTGACACAAACCTGAGCGGCAAATAACCATAGTGACGATTAGCATGCTCATGTGTTATAAAATTGGATAGTCTGAACTAAGACTGTGAAAGTGACTGTGATTTAAGTAAAAAAGCGTATTTTCGCGCAAGAATATCAGAGATATGCCACAAGCCAGCAAACCGAATTTTGAAGCCGCAAAGAAAATCTTAACGGCTTACCTGGAAAATAAAGGACTGCGTAAAACGCCAGAGCGCTTTGCGATCCTGGAAGAGATCTACACCAGGGAAGATCACTTCGATGTAGACGAGCTTTACATCAGCATGAAAAACAAGCGTTACCGAGTTAGCCGCGCGACAGTTTACAATACATTAGACGTTCTCGTGGATTGTGACCTGGTTACCAAACACCAGTTTGGCAAAAACCTCGCGCAATTCGAAAAATCCTATGGCAACAAACAGCATGATCACCTGATCTGCACGGATTGCCATAAAGTGATGGAATTCTGCGATCCACGGATCCAGTCTATTCAGAATATGGTCGGTGAAATGCTGAATTTCAGCGTGATGCACCATTCGCTTATTTTTTATGGAAACTGCACCAAAGAAAACTGCCAGAACCGGAACGAGGTCCGGGAAACTTCTGCTGTTTACGAAGACAGATAATACAACATTGGGCCGGGCAGCATTCGTTTGCCCGGCCAACCTTACACCATATTAGTTTCAGTAATCATAAATTGAATGAAAGTTGACGTATTACTTGGTCTTCAATGGGGAGACGAGGGAAAAGGTAAAATTGTGGATGTCCTGGCACCACGTTATCAGGTTGTAGCCCGTTTTCAGGGAGGGCCTAATGCTGGTCATACATTGGAATTTGATGGAATTAAGCATGTTTTGCACCAAATTCCATCAGGTATTTTCCGCAGCGATATCCAGAACATTATCGGAAACGGAGTCGTTTTAGACCCCATTGTTTTCAAAAGAGAAATTGAGAATCTCGCCAAATACAACCTTGACCTGATCAGTAATCTGTATGTTTCCAAAAAAGCATCGATTATTGTTCCTACCCACTCCTTGCTGGACGCTGCTTACGAACGCTCGAAAGGTGATTCCAAGATCGGCTCAACTTTGAGAGGAATTGGACCGGCTTATCAGGATAAAGTGGCAAGATTAGGCCTGCGCGTAGGGGATGTTCTTTCTCCAAATTTTGCGGCTAAATATAAAAAGCTTGTTGACGCACACAAGACAATCCTTGATTTCTACGCATTTGATTACTCGGAAGTGCTTGCAAAATCAGAAGAAAACTTCTTCGGTGCGATCGAATTCATGAAGCAGTTCACATTGGTGGATAGCGAATATGTTGTTAATGAGGCGTTAGCAGCATCAAAAACAGTTTTGGCAGAAGGCGCACAAGGCTCTTTGCTGGACATTGATTTCGGATCATATCCATTTGTAACAAGCTCCACAACAATGACGGCTGGCGCTTGCACCGGTCTTGGCATTGCACCAAGCCAGATCGGAGAGGTTTTCGGGATTTTCAAAGCTTACTGCACACGCGTAGGAAGCGGACCTTTCCCAACAGAACTATTAGAAGAAACAGGCGAAAAAATGCGCCAGGAAGGCCGCGAGTTCGGTGCTACAACCGGACGTCCACGTCGTTGCGGCTGGCTTGACCTGCCTGCATTGAAATATGCAATCATGATCAACGGCGTTACGCAGTTGATTATGATGAAAGTGGATGTATTGACAATCTTTGACAACATCCGCGTCTGCACCAATTACCGCCTGCCAGACGGCTCCCTAACTGATCACCTGCCATACGATTTGTGCGATGAAACAGTTGAGCCTGTTTACAAAGATTTTAAAGGCTGGCAGCAATCATTAGACGGAATCCACGATTTCGATGCAATTCCCGAGGAGTTGCTGGCATACGTGAAGTTCCTGGAAGAAGAATTGAAATTGCCGATTACGTTTATTTCTACCGGGCCGGATAGAGAGGCGTTGATTAGTCGGGAGGCTTCGGCGCTGTCGGTTTAGAAGAAGTAAGGTTACTTGCTCTGTCAGCCTGAGCGCCCACTTTTTTGTCAGCCTGAGCGTAGTCGAAGGCACGTTACCAAGGAGTAACGCGCCTTCGACTACGCTCAGGCTGACAAGCTTTAGGGTTCAAGGAAGGCAAAGGACTGACAGGCTCTGGCAGCGAGCTGACTTCATCCTGACAAGCGTTAAGCCAGTAAATTCAACACATCCTCCCTACTCAGCGACTTAATAAATCCTTCTTCATTCGAAATCAAATCATCGGCCAGCTGCTTTTTAGTCCTTTGCAGCGCCAGAATCTTTTCCTCTACAGAATTTTTAGTAATAAACTTGTAAGTGAAAACCGTGCGGTCCTGGCCGATGCGGTGGGCGCGGTCTATGGCTTGGGCTTCGATGGCGGGATTCCACCATGGGTCCAGGATGAAAACGTAATCTGCTGCGGTGAGATTAAGGCCTAAGCCGCCGGCTTTTAATGATATGAGGAATATTTTAATGTCATTGTTGTTTTGGAAAAGCTCAACCTGCTCCTGGCGATTTTTAGTTGAACCATCCAGATAGGCATATGTTATCTCTTTCTCATTCAGGAATTGCCTGAAAAGGTCGAGATGCTTGATGTATTGGCTGAATATCAGGATCTTGTGATTTTCACTGATGACAGTTTGCATTTTATACAACACATCCTCGAACTTCCCTGAACCGTGTGTGTATTCAGGATCAACCATGGATGGATGGTTGGCCAATTGCCTGAGCTTGGTAAGACCTTGTAAAACAACGAGCTGTGATTTAGAGATGCCTTCTGTATCAATGCTTTGCAAGATCATATTGCGATAATATGCCTTCGCTTCTTCGTAAGCTTTTTCCTGCTCCTCGGACATATCGCAATACTGAATGCTCTCGACTTTTTCGGGTAAATCGGTGGCAACCTGTGATTTTAATCTCCTTAATATGAATGGTTTAATCAGATTATAAAGCCTTTTTGTCTTTTCTTCATCCCCGCGTTTTTCTATTGGAATTTGAAATTCATCCCTGAAAAAAGACTGACTGCCCAACAATCCGGGGTTGACGAAAGACATTTGAGACCAGAGATCTAATGTGTTGTTTTCAATCGGAGTTCCTGTAAGAACGAGCCTATTAGCGGAATTGAGTCTTCTGACCGCTTTTGTAATGATAGAAGCCGGATTTTTAATGGCCTGGGACTCGTCCAGGATTACGTAATTAAAACGATAGGATTGGATCAGCTCAATGTCCAAACGGACGATGCCGTAAGACGTTAAAATGAGGTCGTAATTATCGAATTGTGCTGTGTCTTTTTCGCGATTGGTGCCTGTATAGAGCAGTACTTTCATGTCCGGGGTAAACCTTTTTGCCTCCAATTGCCAGTTATAGAGCAAGGATGTGGGCATAATAAGCATTGAAGGCTCTCTTACGCCCGTCTCTTTCTCAGCTTGCAAGAGTGCGAGCGTCTGCACGGTTTTTCCCAAACCCATATCATCCGCAAGACATCCGCCGAAACGATATTGTTTCAAAAACCTTAACCAATCGTAGCCCGTTTTCTGATAAGGACGCAATGTTCCTTGAAAATGCAGCGGCGGCTCGACGGCTTCAATGTGATTGAAGTCCCGTAGATTTTCCAGCTTTCGACTGATCGTGGCAGTGGCAAGATTTTCTTCTTTCAGCTCCTGAACCAATGCTAAATGGTGCATACGCAGCCGCAACGGATCATTCTCGCCATCGTGTTCGGTAAAAGAGAAGAACTCCGAATATTTTGTAAACCACCATTCCGGAATGACAGCGATCTCACCACTAGGAAGCAAAAATTCCTTCTTACGGTTCAATATGTAGCTTCTGAGCTGGATAAACGGAATTTCAAATTCACCGAATTTGACTTTTGCATTGATATCGAACCAATCGCGCCCCTCCTGAATGGAAATATCAATGGAAGAATAACCGAGGAAATAGCGTTTTGCATCACTCGTATTCTGCCTTACTGCAATGCCGTTTTCGGCCAGCAGATTTGCATTGCCTTGCAACCAACCGAACGCCTGTGACTTGGGCATCTGGACCTTGCCGTTTCTAATGTTAAGCCCCCATTCTTTCAACAGGGCCACATTCTGGCTTTCTATTTCAATGCTGCGTTTGACTTTGTTGAAGAGGTAATCATTGCCTTTCTTTTCCATGTGTACGCTCGACGCATGTGCGAAACTGTCGTAATGGAAGGAGAAATTGGCATATTGGAATGACAAATCGAAAGCCACATCATTGTCCTCATCCTCATCGATAACAGCCACGTCCGAATCCTGGAAAAGGGCAGGGGCCTTCTTGTTGGAACTGTATTCGGAGATTGTCAGGACGGTTTTGGGCGTGGAAGACACGTTTCTGATCTCAAAACCTCTGGCAACGACGTCATAGGAGGCAATGAGCGGCGCAACAAATCTTCCATAATATTGTTCCTCCACCTGCCCTGGAATGGCAATGAATTTTTTTGCCAAAAAAGGTTTTATCTTTTTTCCGTCGACATGACCTTCAAAATGCAGCAAATGTCCGTCCAGCACAAGCCAGGCCGGCTCTTCGCAAATCAGAAAAGCATTTTTGTATTGAAAATCAACTTTCTGAAACTTATGGCGGATTGTGGGGAAGTAATGTGTATTATCCTCATTTCTGATAAAATGGAAGCGGATCGTCGCCTTTTCGGGTTCCCACATGACAGGTTTCCACAGCGGGTTTCCATCGCTTCCCATGATAAAAATCTCCTTACCGCTGAGCCTCTCAAGAATTTTCGCCTTGCAGCTTTCAAGATAGGTCGCAATGGCTTCCTGAACCAGCTTATCGCCTTTTTGAGCATCATAAACTTTCAGGAAAAAATCTACCGCATTTAACTTCTTGGGATTAAATTTCCGTAGGATGACATCTTGTTGAATATCATCGATCAGCCCCACCAGTTCGACATCACGCTGGTCGATGCCCGTACGAAATTCCTTGATGTTCTTGGATGAAATATTCTGGATCTGGAATGAAAAATCGCCCTGATGATTCAATTGAACCACAAAGGATTCAAAAATGTATCCCAAAAATTCATGATTGAGAATGGAATAAACAATTTTAAACGGCTCTGTGGGAGAAACTTTCATTCTTTTAAAGTTGGCTAGGCGTGAAGTGCTGTTGTAAAGCGCGGCTCCTGGAATTTAAGTGCCTCTTTACATTTTGGAAAACTTCAAATATAGGTGAAAAGCGACCAATAAAAAAGACTTCCAGGCGGAAGTCTTTTTTATATTTATAGAACAAGTTCCTAGTTAATTGTCGCATAAATTCATGCAAATAGAGGGCCTTCGTGGAGCCTACAAAACATAAAAATAGTTTACCTGCGGCACCATTACCGGCATTTGCTTATCGCGCATCATTTGTTTCAAATCGCGCTCAATGTTTCGCGAAATGGTCAGCATAGGCGTATCTGTAGGTTTGTTTTCGAATGGATCCTGCAAATGGATCGCCATTTTTTCGATCAGGAAAAAGCATCCGGTGATCACGATCAGCACTGGCACCATTAGGAAACCGAACAGTTCAACAAGTCCAAACGGGAGCAGCAAAATGAAAAAGTGTAACGCCAGATGAATGTAAAGGCTATACGTCGATGGGAAAACGGTGTTTTTGATCCGTTCGCATTTCCCCATCGAGTCTACCAGGCGCGTGAGCGTAGCGTCCATCTCAATTTGCTGATAAGGGTTTACCCAGCCTTGCTTTAATGCATTATTGTAATCGCGCGCATGCAACTGGATCAGTCCAACGTGCTTATTATCATAGTCTTGTAATGAATCGCATTCTTCTGCTGATACATATTTTTCAATGGCAGGCATTGGATCTTCTTTTCTAAGACCGTGCGCTAATGCATAGCACCATGCAATTTGCCGTTTGATAATTCGGTTTTTAAAACCATCTATCTGATCCGGATCATAAGGATCATCGATCAGGAACATAACCTGGCGGGCCAGTGTCCTGGAATCATTTACCACAGCGCCCCATATCTGACGGGCTTCCCACCAGCGGTCGTACGCCTGGTTGGAGCGGAATGCAAGCAGGAGTGAAATGATCGTTCCCAGCACTGTGGGCACGGTCATAGGGATCGAAATCTCTGTAATGTTGAAATTTTTATAGATAATCTCAATCGCAAATCCATAAATGGCAACGAACAGAATTTCGTATTTGATCTTGCCGAAAATGTATTTGATCGGAATGTTTTTTTTCAGAAGCATATTTCCTGTGACTTTGCTGGTTCCTCTATCTTATCCACATTGATCAGTTCTAAGCCAGATTTTTTTATTACCGGCAACGCATCCAGACTGCTTTTCGACAATTTTGGAATGCCATTATTTTCGGAATAGGCAATGAAATTGGCGTCGTGGGCATCAAGAAAATTTTTGAATGCAGCCAATTTGTTGCCGTAAAAAAATTCTACTTTAATGCTGTGGACCTTATTTCCATACAGATTTTTGATAACATGACATTCTTCCCAAAAAGCCTCTGAAACAAAGTCATATTCTTTTTTCCTGTAAGTGGAAAAAAGGAGGTCCTGAATGTCGTCTGCCACATGGAAAAGGTGTGTGAAGACGATCGAAAATTTTTCTTGTGCGTTTCTGGCCAGGATGTGCGCTACTTGCAAGCTTTCAGGGGAAAAGTCAGCCGGGATAATTACAGTCTTCATATTTGCTCGCTTTTTGTTGATAAATACATTGATTAAATTGATAATACAATGTTACAGCGAGGTTGTTAGCACCAATTAAAAGTGGTGTTATAATACAATGAGAGAGTTATTAAAGCCGGATTAGATTATTAAAAAGAGATTAGAGCGTGGCTTTTGAGATGGGTAGGAAGATTTTGAAACTCGTCCCCGTACCAACCTGACTATTAACCGCTATGGTCCCGTTATGCTTCTTGATAATGTTGTTAGCCAGCGGAAGCCCGATCCCATAACCTTTATAGCGCTCGGTATTGGAAGCCCTGAAAAACGGCACGTAGATCTGGGCAATCTCACGGTCCGGAATGCCTATTCCCACATCCACAATTTCCACAATGGAATGTTTTTCATCGGCAGAAATGATGATGTTGACCGGCTTATTATCAGAGTATTTGCAACTATTCAGCACAATGTTGGATAAGGCCGCCGTTAATAACGTCTGATTTCCGTTAATGGTCAGTTTAGCTTCGTCATCGGGCAAGTGGTTAAAATTAATTTCAACCTTATTATCTGAAATGATCTTATCAACAGCTTCTTTTACAGACAGCACCAGTTCATCCATACGAATGGTCGACCATTGCTCTTTTGTGCCGTCGAAACCAGTTTGAGCAAGCTTTAACATGCTGTTTGCCAAATGTTCCAGCTTCCCGGCTTCGCGGTAAATCACCTCAAACGAACTTCGCGCGGCATCCGGGATTCCCTCTTGTGAAAGGCCAAGTTGCGCTTCGCCACTGATAACGGTGAGCGGCGTTTTGAACTCATGAGAGGCATTGCTCACAAAATTATTCTGTATTTCAAATGTAATTTCAAGGCGGTTGAGCATGTCATTGAACGTGTGCGTAAGGTCGTCGATCTCGTCCTTACTGCCCGCAACTTCCAGGCGCTGATGCAAATTATGCGCGCTTATTCCCTTCACATTGCTAACAATGCGCCTGATTGGATTGAAAACTTGTGTAGAAAACAATTTTCCAAATGTGAAAACAAAGATCATTGAAATAAAAAACCCCACTGTAAGCAGTTTTTTCAGGTTCTCTATTTCTTCCAAACCATAAAGGTCCACTGCGGACGACAGGACAATGATCATTTTTCCACCCTGGCTAATGTTCAGCCCGACATACGACGTGTCATTCTTGAAAAAACGGGCTGGCTCCTTCCTGACAATGTTGTCATAGAAAGAAGGCGGCATAGGCAATTGTTCTTTCAATCTTTTCGCCTTATCAACCTCGCCGTTTTTTATAATGTGATGTTGTTCAAAGGGCAGGTCTCCCAGATGCCTTTCCTTAATGTCGTAATATATAGAAGTGGTGGATTTGCTTTCCTGTAATGCCGCGTGCCCAATAATGTCCGATCGGACTTCCAGACGATGATAAAAGCTGTTGGAAACACTCTCCGACCCGAAAGTATAAATGAAAATGCTCAGTGCTATAATGATGCCCGAAGTAAGTATCGTGAAAATAAGGGCAATTTTAGTTTGGATCTTCATAAGATTGGCGCATCACATATCCCATGCCGAAAACGGTGTGTATTAGTTTATTCTTTTGATTCTTATCCACTTTTTTGCGAAGATAGTTGATATACACATCCACGACATTCGTGCCCAGATTGAAGTTGATGTCCCAGACATTTTCCAGGATCTCCATTCTGTTCAGCACTTTGTTTCTGTTGTTGATCAAAAATTCCAGCAGTCGGAATTCTGTGGCGGTGAGGTCAATGGTGTGGCCATTTCTTTGCACGATCTTGGACTCCGTATTCAAGATCAGGTCTGCGATTTTCAATGTCACACCATTATTTTCTTTTTCAACTTCTTTTCCACGTCTTGTCAGCGTCCGGATACGGGCTTCGAGCTCGGCCAGTTTAAATGGTTTCGTCATATAGTCGTCCGCCCCGGCGTCCAGTCCCGAAACGATGTTTTCGGTTGTCCCGAGTGCGGTAAGCATGAGGATAGGGGTATTAAAACCAGCGCTGCGGATCTTTCTGCAAACCTCCATACCATTGATGACAGGCAGCATCAGGTCCAGCATGATCATGTCGAATGCGTGGTGTGTGGCCATTTCAAGCCCCGATTTACCATCCATCGCCACCGTTATTTCATGTCCGGAAGCAGAAAGACTTCTTTGAATGAGGGAAATCACACTGGGTTCGTCTTCAATAAGCAAAAGCTTCATGCGGGCAAAGATTGAAAAATCGTCAGGATGATAAATGTAGAAAAGTATTGCTTAATTAAAACATAAGAGCAAGAAAAAAGCCTCTGGTGAGATTCCAGAGGCTTTGTACCGGGGACGGGAATCGAACCCGTACGAGCGTTTCGGCTCACAGGATTTTAAGTCCTGCGTGTCTACCAGTTCCACCACCCCGGCATTAGCCATGAAAATAAGATGGCATATAGAGAAAAAAAGCACCGTTTCCGGTGCTTTAACCTCTGAGCGAAAGACGGGGTTCGAACCCGCGACCTCGACCTTGGCAAGGTCGCGCTCTACCAGCTGAGCTACTTTCGCATAACCGTTTTTGATTATGGTGGTGCAAATGTAGGTACAGGCAATATGTGACGCAAGTTTTTAGCTGAAATATTTAGTAAAAAAAACTCGACTTTTTATTAACAAATTGTTACTCAATTGGTATGCTACGCATATTTTTTTATTTAGATGAAAAATATGCCGGAATATCCGGAATGTAATGTGTGGATTTAATTGCAGGCGATCCGGGCTGGCATAAATTTTCTGCCGCCCGTCCTATTTAATTTTAGCACCTCATATTTTAGTTACCTTTGCCTCTTTGACAGGATTGCATAGGTTACTGTTTCAATGCCAGGTCCTGTCTTCGTTCCGATTTTTCTTTTAAAAAATATTCATTCATGTTTTCTAACGAAGTTCTGTTTTTCGGCGGGTTTATATTAGTCATCAGCGTAATGCTGCTTTTGGACCTTGGCGTTTTTAATAAAAAAGACCATGTTGTAAAATTTGGTGAAGCTGCCGCCTGGACGGTTGCGTGGATTTTTCTTGCGCTTGTATTCTATGTGATCATTAATACACACGGTGATCTGGTGCACGGAATGAACAATTTTGCCGACTTGTCCGCAGTCAAAGACAAGTATGCGCCGCATTTGAAGCTTATTCCTGGCGATTATGAGGGCAGTCTGGAAATTTATAGAAAGAACATGTCCCTCGAATTTATCACGGGATATCTGCTTGAATATGCGCTTTCAGTCGACAATATTTTCGTCATCATCTTGATATTCTCTTCTTTTGGTGTCAGGCCGATATATTATAAAAAAGTGCTATTCTGGGGTGTTCTGGGCGCAATTGTTATGCGTTTCATATTTATTTTCCTGGGATCAGCATTAATGCAGCGTTTCGAATGGATCATTTACGTTTTTGGTTTACTGCTGGTTTATCAGGGAGGGAAGATCTTCTTTGAGGGTGGAGGGGACGAAAAAATTGATCCGGCCAAACATCCGGTTGTGAAGTTTGCTTCCAAATATCTGCCCGTTTTCCCAAGATACGTCCGGGAGCATTTCTTTGTCCTGAAAAAAGGCAAGTGGTTAGTGACCCCGCTTTTTGTAGTTGTTCTGATTGTAGAATTTACCGACCTGATCTTTGCTGTGGACTCGGTTCCGGCGGTTTTTTCGGTTACAAAAGATCCTTACGTCGTCTTCTTTTCCAATATTTTCGCCATCATGGGGCTTCGTTCCATGTTCTTCTTCCTGAGCAACATTATGGGTCTTTTCCGCTTCCTGAAATATGGATTGGGTGTTTTGCTTGTGTTTATAGGCGGAAAAATGCTTTTCCACACACAACTGGAAGCATTAGGATTTGAAACTGTATATTCTCTTTATGTAATTCTGGGCATTCTGGCGGTTAGTATCCTCGCTTCCGTGGTGTTTCCGGAGAAAAAGGAAGTAACACCTGAAACCATATCCAATAGTTAAGCAATCAGGATCGTTTGAGTATCTATGAATCGCATTCTAAAAGCTTACTTAAAACGACTTACAAATCTTAGTACGCGTAATAAATCATTGCTGTTGTCCGGGTTACCATCGGAACAGTTTCTGGATCTTCATGAGACTGATTTTTTGCTTGAAAAGCCGTCTGTTGACCTTATAAAGCAGTTGGTGCTGGGAAAAACACGCATTGCGCTCTGTGACGTTGCCGATTCCCGTTTTGAAAAGGTGAATGAAGTCAGTAAGAAGCTGCGGAAAATTTCGCGTACGGAGAAGTTTATTGAAGAGGAGCGGGGTTCGCGGGATTTGTATGTGGGGTATCCGTTTGTTAAGGGAAAACTTTCGGATGGGACGCCCATTCACGCACCGTTTTTGTTTTTTCCGGTCACATTAAAAATGGATAGGGAGCAATGGTGCCTTTTCGAGGTTCCTGAAAGTGATGTGATCCTGAATTCAAGTTTTGCGCTCGCCTATGCGCATTTCAACGAGTCGCCTGTTTCAGATGAAATTCTCGAAAAATCGTTTGAAGACTTCCCAAAAGATTTTCTGGAATTCAGGACCCAGTTGTATGAATGGTTGAAGTCTACTCCACTGAAAATCAATTTTAACCAGGAGCTTTTTGAAGACAAACTTGTCACGTTCAATGCGCAGAAAAGTTCGGAACTGGCTGCTACTGAACGTAACGGAGAGCTGAAACTTTTCCCCGAAGCAGTGCTCGGGATTTTCCCCCAGGCGGGTTCCTATCTTGTTCCCGATTATAATTTGCTCCTAGACCATGCGCAGGATAGTTCTTTTTCAATTCCGTTGTTGGCAGAAGAAGAGCGGGAAACGGATTGGGATGGGCAAACGGACACCGTAGATTCGCCTTTTACAAATAAAACGGTAAGGGAAGAGGAGATCTTAACACCTTTTCCGGTCGACCAATCGCAGGAAGAAATTATTCTGGCTGTAAAATCCGGGAAATCGGTGGTTGTGCAAGGGCCTCCGGGCAGTGGTAAATCGCAGCTAATCTGTAATCTGATGGCTGATTTCGCATCGAGAGGAAAGCGTGTTTTGCTGGTTTGCCAGAAACGGGTTGCCCTTGACGTTGTATATCAACGACTCCAAACGATTGGAATGACTGATTTTGTGGGCCTTATTCATGATTTTAAGAATGATCGTCCTGCACTTTACAGACAGCTGGCTTCGCAAATCGGTAAAGTTGAAGAATACAAACAGCAGAATTACAGTCTGGATGCGGTGTTTCTTGAAAGACAATTTACCCAGCAAAGTCGGGCGATAGATCGCACTGTTCATGATCTGAATGCATTTCGCGAAGCATTATTTGATGAGACCGAATGTGGGGTTAGCATTAAAGAGCTTTATCTGAAAAGCGACCAAAAAGGTCCAAATGCTGAAATCAGGGAACATTACCGGTCGTTTCGGATGGATAGTCTGGACCATTTCAGGAGGCGGCTTAAAACGTATAGTGCCTATGTTTTATATTTTCCTGCTGATCACGTCTGGGCAAAACGCAGAAGCTTTGCCAAATTCGGTTTAAGTGAATTGCGGAGCATGGAAAGAATGCTTCTGGAGTGGCCCGAAGTATTTGCCAGGCAAGTAAAAAAGTTCGAGCTTCTGACCAGACAACCTTTTTCATTGGACTATCTGGAAAGAAAAAGTGAGATCACCGAGCGGTTAAATAACATTGCAGCGCTTATTTCCGATGAGACAACATTTGATCTTTTCAAAAAATACATAGCTAGTTCGGCAGGCGGACATGAGCGGCTCGCATTCATCAGGCAAACCACCGACGCGCTGGAAGGATATCTGGCGGAAGACGGCATTGAATTTTCTCTGCCTAATGACAAACAACAAGCCTTTTTACAATCGCTAAGGAAATCAATTGATGCAAATAGCGCTACGGTTTCGGGCATTTGGTGGAATTTGTTTGGAAAAGAGAAAAAGGAAGTGGAACAAGTTGCCAGGGAAAATGGGCTATCAACGTCACTGGATGATCTTTCCAAACTTGAAATAAAAGTAAAAAACAGGATTGAGCTGGAAAGTTGGCTTACCAATAAGAAGCTGAATTTTGATCCGACATACATTGATCGGGATGATGACAATGTTGGTACGCAATACATTTCATTTTTTCAAAAATCAGAAGCAGCAGCCGACGCGGCGGTAATGGCAACATTTGATCCCTGGTTTCTGACATTGAAAAACATTGCAAATGAATGTGTAACCCAACATTCATTTATTCAGACGGTCAATGATCTGAATGTCTGGATTGGCGTTTGGAGCAAATTGGAGGCGGCAATGCTTCCATTTCTATTGCCGCAGCAGATTAAAAACCTGCTGGAAGAGCCCGAATTTTACAGTCAGCAATTGCTGACATCATTAACCAGGGATTTCGATTCAATGGTCGATATGGACAGTCTGTTTGAGAATATGACTATTCCCGAACGAGCGGTCACCAAGATTGTGGTCGATCAAAGCAAAAAACTTGGACTTTCCAGTGCAGACGATCTTGTTAATCTTTTTGAAAACAGCATTCGGCTTGCCTGGATCGAACACATTGAAAGCAAATTTCCGGATTTACGTGCGGTTACCTCATTGAAAATGAAACAATGGGAGACCAATCTGCAAGAAAGCATTACCGAAAAGCAGAAGCTGAGCACGGACATTACGGGCATAAAGCTGCGCGAAGCCACTTACGAAGATATTGAGAAAAACAGGCTCGGTAACCGTGTGACTTACCGCGAACTGGGGCATCAGGTAACGAAGAAAAGAAAGATCTGGCCGATTCGTAAACTGCTTGAAAACTATACCGATGAAGTTTTTTCGCTGGTTCCGTGCTGGATGGCTTCGCCGGAAGCAGTTTCTGCCATTTTTCCCATGCAGGCAGCATTGTTTGATCTGGTGATTTTTGACGAAGCGTCGCAATGTTACGCTGAATACGGGTTGCCGGCTGCGTTCCGGGGTGCGCAAATTGTTGTTACCGGGGATAGTAAGCAGCTTTCTCCAAGTGATTTATACAAAATCCGCTACGAAGAAAAAGTAGAAGAGGAAGCATATACAGCCGCTATCGAAATTGAGTCATTACTTGATCTTGCCGCGCAATCGCTTGATCAATATCAACTTACAGGACATTATCGCAGCCTTTCACTGGACCTTATTGACTTTTCTAACCGGAATTTCTATAAAGACACATTAAGGCTGCTTCCGGATTTTTCAAGAATTAATGATGACCAGCCTGGCATTCAATACATTAAAACGGATGGAGTCTGGAAAAACAACATTAATCTCGTTGAAATTGAGCAAGTAATCGAATTGATAAAGGAGCTTGGTGAAACGGGCAAGAGTATCGGTGTGGTGACATTTAACTTTTACCAGCAAAATGCCATTCAGGATGCATTGGAACGGGAAAATGTTTCCTTTAAAGATCTTTTCGTCAAAAACATTGAGAATGTTCAGGGCGATGAACGCGACATTATCATTTTTTCAATGGGCTATGCGCCTGACGAGAAAGGCAAGATTTCCATGCAGTTTGGCAGCCTCAATATGCAGGGTGGGGAAAACAGGCTTAATGTTGCCGTTACGCGTGCGCGGGAGCGAATTTACTTTGTAACGAGCCTCTGGCCAGCACAATTGCACACGGACCAAACGGCAAACGAAGGCCCGAAAATCCTCAAAGCCTATCTTGAATATGCGTTGAATGTGTCGGAAGGTAGGTTCCGTCCCGAGCCTTTTAGAACGGGAAAATTCAGGTCCGACTGGCTGCTGAAAGATCAGTTATTGAAGCAAAATGATGATTTTGGAAAGGAGCTTCCGTTTGGGGACATTACCATAAAAAAAGAAGGGGTTTATAAGGGATTGATCCTGACCGACGATGATTTATATCATTATAGCAAATCGTCAAAAGAACCGCACGCCTACTTACCCCTTCTTTTGCAGCAGAAAAATTGGCCTTACAGCCGCATTTACAGCCGCGAGTATTGGACTAACACTGTGCATTACGAGCCATTATAGCTCCTTAATCCGGATATTTCTGAATGCAACTTTGTTACCGTGATCCTGTAAGGCGATCTTGCCTTTTGAAGAAGCACCAAATCCTTCCCAGGTTTTGAATTTGCTATTGGCAACCAATTTGTCCCAGTCGCCGCCTTGCGTTGGGAAATCAACTAATTTCTGGCCGTTCAGCCAGCTTTCGCCGCGACCGCCTTTGATCACTATTTTCGCTTTGTTCCATTGTCCGGCTGGCTTTACAGCAGCGAAGTCTGTCGGAGGAAGCATGTCATAAAGCGATCCTGATTTGTGGTTTCCTGCTTTGCCTGCTTTTGCATCGGGGTGCTTTACATCGTCCAGGATTTGAATTTCAGGTCCGGTTGAATATGGGCAGCAATACTTTTTATCTTCGATAACATGATAAATAATGCCGCTGTTGCCGCCTTCCGAGATCTGCCATTCCAATTCCAATTCGAAATCGCCGTATTCTTTATCCGTAACAAGATCCTTGCCGCCTTTTTCTGCAAGAACGATGGTGCCGTTTTCAACTTTCCATTGTGGCAACACCTCGTCCGACTGCCAGCTGTGCCAGCCATTCAGGCTTTTACCGTCGAATAATTTCACCCATTTGCCCTTGTCCTGCGCCTCTGCGCTATTTGAGATAAAAGCCAGTGAAAATAATGCAACCACGCCTGCCTTAGTGAAAGCACGCCAATTTGTAAAATTCATATCCTTATTGTTAAAGTTTTGGAACACAATATTAAGTACTTTTCAGTTTTTAATTACTTATTTGAAAAAAGTTAAAGCGCGATTGTCGTGCTCGTCTGCAACACAACGATATTTCATTGATATTCTGATGGCATCTATATTTTCAAAAATCGTAAAAGGTGAAATTCCCAGTCATAAAATCGCCGAAACGGATGATTTTCTCGCATTTCTGGACGCATTTCCAATAACAGCCGGACATACATTGGTAATCCCGAAAAGAGAAGTTGACTACATTTTTGATCTGGACGAAAAAGAGTATTCAAACCTTTTTCTCTTTGCCAAAAACATTGTCCCAGCTTTACAAAAAGTTGTTCCTTGTTTGCGTATCGGTCTGACGGTGATTGGTTTAGAAGTGCCACACACGCACATTCATTTGCTGCCTCTGAACAGCATGGCCGATGCGGATTTCTCTAAAAAGATAAAAATGTCTCAGGAGGAACTGGCTGCACTGGCCGCGAAGATCAGGGCTGAAATTCAGTAAACGGCCAAGGAATTAACATCAATCGATGTTGATCAATTAAACGAAAAATCTTTTCTGATTCCCAGCATAAATCCGTGGGTTTTGCGATACAAGTCGCCGATGTCACTCGCATACGAGCCTTTGATGGTCATGCCACCCAGGACATCGACATCCGTCTGGGCTCCAATGAGCCCAGAAAATTGTTTTGGAGAGCCAGCAAAGCGTTCTCTGTATGATCCCGAGTTGCTGGAAAAAGACATTTTCGTATGCCATTGCACCTTTCGGAATAATGTTCCTCTTAAACCCACGTGCCAGACTAGCACACGGTTGTTACTGGTAAAATTGTCAGCGTAATTGGGCCATTTCCAGTTAGTCTGCGAGGTAGGAGGGATAAATGGCGTTCCTATGGTGCGATCATGGTAGGACCATCCATCGCGGATTTGTTGATTGTTGAAATAGTTATCATTGCCGCGTTTCTTGCCATTCCCCATCTCAAACTGGTCGCCGCCCTGATCTTTTGTGAAAAGCATTTCCAAAACGCCTTCGGTTATCTCAAAGTTAGCCCCGTATGAATTCTTCCTTTTGATACGAAGGCCCGTCAAACCATCCTTTATGCCCTCCATATAAAACAAGGAGCCATCTTCATAAATAAATTGACGGTATAAATAAATGGTGCTTCCGTAGGTCTCAACTTCCATTGCCAGGTCTAACGAGCCTAAATGGTTTCCTACACGGTTCGTGCTATCAAAGTGAGAAATGTCATTTCCAGTTCCGCCTATTGTTCCAAAAACGGCGTAAACGTAGTTAGAGAAGCCATCGGGCAATTTTCCGCTTTCCGGATCCTTGATTAAATATTTTGTTTTCCCACCCCATTGCACTTGATGGTTGAACCCACCATATAGTTTTAGTTTTGAATTAACTTTTCCTATCCGGGCATAGAAGGCTTTTTGATGAAATTTGAGACCGCTGGTTACCGGTCTGCCTTTTTCGAAAAGCCCGTCGGAGTAGAATGCGTTAAATGAGATCCATCCTTTTGTAAAAGGAACAGCCACAAAACCGCTGGTGCCAATGTATATCTTTGGTATCGGAAGCGCGTTTCCCGACCAGGCGTAAGAACCGGTGCCCAGTGTAGAGTCGGCAAGACCTACATGTTGCTTCTTTCTTCCCACGAAAAGCTCCCAATTTTTGTATTTCAATGTTGCATGCAGCTGAGGAACAAGCATTTTTGTATTTTTATTAAAATTCCCCACAGCTTCAACACCAACTCCGGCACGCCAGTTGGAGGAAAGAGGCCAATAGTTTTCAAAGGAAATACGTGCTGTTCCAGCAGGGACGTCAAGGGGCACAGTGCCAAATTGATTGGCTTGGATCCAGAACGGAGTATGCGTATTGGTGCTTCCAAAACCCGCTATTTCAATAAAATTATTAGTAGAATCCGCGTATTCAGTCTCCGGGCCTGGCTCTTCTGTTTGAGAAAAACCGGCGAATGATATACAAAGCAGAAATAGTAGGATCGGAAAGATTTTCATAGGCATGCCCTCAGCTTTTTCTTAATGTGTATAATGTGACATCTGACAAAAATAAGTATAACTTTTTGCTATTCATATTGGACATATCAGCAACATCAAAAAGCGGTCCTAATCCAAAAATCCATTTTTCCTTAAACCAATGATCAGGCCGTGAGAATTTGGGTAAAGCTGGCCAAAATCAGAAGTAATGTTGGTAAATACGCTGCAACCGTTTAATAATTTAAGATTCCTCTCAGCCGTAAGTGACAGGGAAATTTGCTCTTTCATCGATTCAAAAGGGCTTAGTAAGGAGCCTGAATTCCTTGAATATGTGCCTCTCAAGCCGAAATACGTTTTAAGCCATGTGGCCGTGACACCAGTATGAAACGCCCAAAAGCGGTTATTATTAGTAAACTCAGAAGCATTGGTGGGCAGCGAAGATCGCGTTATTTGAGATGAAGGTGCCAACGGCGTGCCAATTCCACGGTTGAAATATGCCCACCCGCGTTGGTAAATGTAGCTATTGTAATAATTACCCTTTTCATAAATTGCCAGACCTGATAGTGGTGATTTGTTCACCTGGCTGTTCGTGCCAACGGCTTCCAGTAAAAAACTCTGGAATGCAAACCGGGATGATCCGGCAGGCAGCGGTTTGATCCTTTTTACCCTGATCCCGTTCAGTCCATCGTCAAAATTGATAATACTGAAAAGCGAGCCTGTCTCGTAAATGTTTTGTCTGTAAACAAAATAGGACCATGTTTTCCCGCGCCATTCAGCTCTGAGATCAACGGTGCCAAAATGATGGCCAACCTTATTGTAATTTAATGTTTTCCCCGATATTGTATACCAGTATGCTTTCAGGGGTTCCAAGTTATACAGTGGGATTATCTTATCTTCTCCTCCCCAAATCGCCTGATGATTGGCACCTACGTAAATGTTCAGGCGGTCAGTGGGTTTTCCAAATCGGAAATACAATGATTTTTGGTGAAAATAAGTGTATGAAACTTCTCTTTCAATTCCATAGTTAAGCCTGCTGCTTCCCAGATAGCCTTCGGAATAAGAGAATTTCAGTGACACCAAATTTTTAGTGAAATAGAGCGGAAGATATTCCGGAATTGATATTTGTACTCGGGGAAATGGCCGGGAATTTCCAGCCATCGACAGCGAACCAGATGTCATCGTGGTGTCCATCAGGCCTACGACATTGCTTTTCTGTCCTGCCAAAATTTCCAATTTTCCGACGCGTCCTGCGATGTAGGCATCAGACAGAAACGCCTTTCCTGACTTTCCGTAACTTGCAATTCCCTGAATGCCAGCGCTCCATTGAAAAGTTCTGGGGTTGTGTGGATTATAGACTTTGTACACACCGGCATTGGCTATGCCAAAGTTGCCGTCCATGGGAATGTTGCCATTCTGGTTTGCATGTGCCCAAAAAGGAGTTTGATCCGTCGCGCCAGACAACATTAGGCTGGCTCTATAATAGATAGTTGAGTCTTGGGCGTGAGCATTTAACGCGAGACAGATAATTACGGCAAAAAGGCAGACTCGCATCTGAAAGAGTGGGACCGGCATTTAAATGTAAAAATTACTCATTAAGGGATTGAGTTGATTTCCCAAAGTTATCTGATAAAACCGGATTTTCTCCATCCTATCAAAATAGCAGTGTTGTTTGGATAAAAATGTCCAAAATCCGTGCCTAGAGATAGGTTTAAATAACTTTCGTTTATAAACTTTAGGGGTGTCTCGATCCGTGCGAGTAATGACGTCTGTTTAATCGAACTGCTAAATGGCTTGTTATAAGTCCCGGAATTGATGGAATGACTGGCTTTTAATAGAAATGTTGCTTTGTTGAAAGAGCCTTCAATTGCGGCGTGAAAAGCGATCAGGCGGTTGTTCGCTGTGAAGAGGTTTGGAGAACTTTTCAATTTGTCTCTTATCAGGTGTTGCGGAGCAATCAATGGAGTTCCAAACGTTCTGCCTTTGTATGACCAACCCTGGCTGTACACGTAATGGTTAAAATAATTGTCCCGGCCGAACGTGCCCGTTATAAAGTCAAACACGTTCCCACCCTGATATTTTGTATAAACGTATTCCAGCAACACAGTATTCAGTTGAAGACCGTCATATTGGCGATTATTCCTTTTGAACCTCAATCCGTTCAGTCCGTCAGCAATGTTGGAAAGGTTTGCTATTGAGCCATCTTCATAAATGCTTTGTCGATACAAAAATGCGGTCCAGGCTTTGCCTTGTAATTGCATGCCGATGTCAATCGTCCCGAAATGATTCCCAACCCTGCTAGCCGCCCAAGGCTTACCAAGGACGACGTAACGATATGCTTCGGACCGTTTAAGCCCGCCGGAAAAAATCTTATCCTCTCCGCCCCACATTACCTGGTGGTTGAATCCAGCAAAAAGATTTAGAATGTGGCTTTTCTTTCCGAGTTTCAGGTAAATGGATTTATGATGAAGGTATATTTCGGGCACGGTCCTTACATTCCCGTAAATTGATCTTGCCGGTCCAAACAATCCATCTGAATAGGAGAATTTGAAAGTGATAATATCGTTGCCAGGAATAATGTTGACGAAATGCGGCGTGGAGATCTGAATTTTAGGATAGGGCCTTGCATTGGAAGAAATTGCAACAGCTCCGGTAGTCAATAAACTGTCACCCAACCCATAAAAATCTTTACGTTGTCCAATACTAATCTCAACAGGGCCGGCTTTGGCAGCTACAAAAAGGTCTGTAAAGAATACTGAAGATGACTTATTTGCCGTCGCTACCAACTCAGCTCCGGCTGACCACTGGAAAAAGCGGGGATTATGCGGACTATAGACTTTATGAAAACTGGCCTGGGCAAGCGCAAACGAGCCGTTTGTTGGTATTACACCGTAGGTATTTGTATGAAATAAGTATGGTGTTTGCTTGGAAGCCAGAGCGCCTTTGATTTCCGCAGAATAATGTAATGTTGAATCCTGAGAGAAACCGCTTGCCTGCGTTGCTACATAAAGTAGCAGCATTAAGAATAAATTCCTCATGCAGAACTTTTTAACTGCGGAAAACAATTCGGGAATTAATCTAGCGTCCTCTCTTACCGAAAATAACAACGGCCGTGAGCAGGATAATTTTCAATTCCAGATACAACGACCAGTTTTTAATGTAATAAAGGTCATACATCAACTTATGGCGCGCATCGAAGACGCCTGCTCCGTAGGAATACATTACTTGGGCGTAGCCCGTGATTCCGGGTTTAATAGCATGCCTGCTGTTGTAGTAAGGAATCAGCTCGTCAAATGTTTCTGTGAAAACCTGTCTTTCCGGCCTGGGACCTATGAGTGATAGGTCTCTTTTGAATATATTAATGATCTGTGGAAGCTCGTCAATCCGGCTCATTCTCATAAATGACCCGTATGAGAATGTTCTGGAATCGTTTTTCTTGGAGAATGTTGCACCATTGGACTCGGCATCCAGTGCCATAGACCGAAACTTGATACATTTGAATGATTTGTTGTCCATGCCAACCCTTTCCTGATAATAGAAAACAGGGCCCGGAGACTGGAGTTTGATCCGGAAATAACTCAGGATCCAGAGTGGGAGTGTCAGCAGGAAAAGAATGATTGATATGGAGACATCGATGATCTTTTTTGGATATCTGACTCTTTTGCCGAAAGCCGGCATATCCGTAATGTTCGGATTCAATTCCGAAATGTCCTCAGGAATGTAAACCTTCTTTAAATTTTTTTCGCAAAAGTCGTAAACCGTTGTGATCCTGATCGACTTGTTTTTACGGATTACCAGTTCGTAAATGACCTTATTCCGCTTGTCGTAATGTGGATTGGTGACAAGATGGACTTTTTCAAATTTGTCCAGTAAAGGCCTTACAGTATAATTGATCAGATAGTCATCGTCTGCGGTATGTGGAACCAGAATGATCTCCCTGTAAATCTGTCGCAGAAGTTTGAGATCGTACTTCTGAAGAAAATAGTCATAACTTGTGATAATCAGAATTTCATCGGTAGAAGCATTTTTGCTTAACAATCGATGTACGTACTTTCGATTAGAAACAGAAGTTTGATCCATATGTGTGCGGCAATAGTAAATTAAAAGCGTGTGCAAAAAGAATGCAATTATAACCTAAAATTTCTTAATTTGAAACAATTAGCGTACTATAGTGAACGTCCGGTGCGTTTCAGCTATTTTAAGGCCTATAATTCAAGCCAACGCGGCACATTGAATTGGATGAATTATGGAAGGGAGGGGTCGTTAAGTATTTCATAAAGATAGGTGTGCTTGATTTATACTGACGTGCAGATTGCTTTTTTATTTTTTTTCTTCAACGCTTTTGGGCCGTTGATTTTGAATTATAAAATGAATGAATCGCTTTCCATAACTGCTGCTGTTCAAAATTTCTAAGCACAAATTGTTGCGCTAACATTCCCATCCTTTCGCTGACCTGGCGATTTTCTATCAATTTTTCGCATGCTTCTACAATCGCTTGGACGCTTTTGGGCTGAATCAGAATTCCGGTTTTCCCATCCTCAATCATTTCATTGCAGCCATTAATGTTGGTTGCTATGCATGGAATGCCCATTGCGCTTGCTTGCAAAAGGGCTTGGGGGAAACCTTCTCTGTAGCTTGGAAACACGAATATATTTGAACTGACCAGAAATTTTCGCACATCGTTTTGGTGCCCGACTGCTATGATAGATTTGTTATTAACGATCTCGCTATCGGTGGCTTCTTCTAACGGATTCAGATCCTCCGGGGCGCCGATCAGAATGAGTTTGAGGTTATTATGGTGCTGCTGAAGAATTTGAAATGCTTTTACCAATTCGTTAACACCCTTATAATTGGCGAGCCGTCCCATAAAGGCTAGTACAATGTCGTGCTCGCCGATGCCATGTTGTTCCCTGAAATCGCGGCTTTCTGCCAGCAGGCTTGGATTCACAGAAAAGTATTCCAAGTCGATACCATTGCTGCTGCCGTTTCCCAGCACGCTCACTTTTGATTTATCTGAACTCAGGTTGTTGTCCAGAATGAATTGTTTGAGCTCCTGGGAATTAGGCAGAACCCAGTCTGCGCACCAGTAAGTCAAAGACTCTACAAAGTTGAGCAGCTTCCTTTTTGGGCCCGTCACTTCCATCAGCGGCAAGCCGGCGACGGTGTGCATTTTGAGCGGAACATTGCAAATATATGCTGCAAGCATTCCAATAATTCCAGCTTTGGGAGAATGTGTATGGACAATCTGAGGCTTGATTTTCCTGATCAACCGAATGGTGTTATACAAGGCGATCAGATCTTTAAACGGCGTCAGCTCCCTGGAAAGGTGAAGCGGATAAAAGCGCGCCTTCTGGCTTTCCTCCATATCCGCCACGTGTTTGTCGGGCGTGCTGGACATATACACATCCATTCCATTTTCCGACATATATCTCAATTGTCCTTTGAGTAATATACGTAGCGAATAAGTTTCAGTGGTTATTCTAAGTAATTTGATTTTGTTCATCTAGGTGTGCTGCTGTTACATCAGCAATGATCAGGACGCGCCAATCAATTCTTGAAAATACGTAATGGTTTCCTTCAAGCCATCTTTAAACAGGATTTCAGGTTGATAATGCAATTGATTGCTGGCTTTTGAAATATCGGCGAGGCTATGCTTTACATCTCCTTTTCTTTCCGGCTTGTAAATGGGTTCCAGTGAGCTGCCCAGATTTTCAGTAATGGCAGATACCAGTTGAGTCAGTGAAGTTTGCTCGTTGCAGGCCACATTAAAAACTTCATGCTTCACAATGTTGTCTGTAAGCAGCGCCTTAATATTGGCCTGAACCACATTTGATACGAATGTAAAGTCTCTTGAGGTAAGTCCGTCACCATTGATCACAGGTCTTTCCCCATTCAAAATTTGAGTTATAAATAACGGAATTACTGCGGCATATGGCCCATTAACGTTTTGTTTTGGCCCAAAAACATTGAAATACCTCAGGCCAATGCTATGGAACTGGTAAGTGCGGGAAAAAACATCTGCATAAAGTTCGTTCACATATTTGGTGACCGCATAAGGCGATAAAGGATTTCCAATGATCGCTTCCTGTTTGGGCAGCGAAGGGCTGTCGCCATAAGTGGATGACGATGCAGCGTATACCATTCTTTTTACTCCGGCTTCTTTGGCAGCTTGCAATACATTCAGGAAGCCGCTGATATTGACATCATTGGTAGTAATAGGGTCATTGATACTTCTCGGAACCGAACCGAGAGCTGCTTCATGCAAAACAAAATCAATTCCCTGCATGGCCTCTGTGCAGGTTTTGTAATCCCGGATGTCCCCTTCAATGAATTGAACCTGACCGTTGTTTATAAATTCAGCAATGTTTTCCAGATAACCGGTTGACAAATTATCCAGGACAACAATCTTGGCTGCTTGATAATGAACAAGATAAGCGACGATATTTGAGCCGATAAACCCGGCACCTCCGGTTACTAAAAACTTGGAGGATGAGATATCCTGCTGATGATATTTATTGAAAGTCATGGGATACAAAACGGCGAAATGTATACTGAGAAACGCAATTGAAGTTTATTAATGAATATACCGGCATGCTATTACAGCCTGGCGTACATTTTTTCTTTCGGAAATATTCCTTTTACATCGTAAACGATCGGGCCATTTTCTCCTGAGGGTATTTGAAGATCAAGCAATTGGTCGTGCCCCACGGCAGCGATGATGCCCTGATATTTTTCAATTTCTTCCAGATTATCGATTAACGTGATCCCGTATTCATGCTGGACTTCATCTTTGTTGGCCCATGGATCATAAACATGAACATTCATTTCGTAAGATTCCAGTTCTCTGATAATGTCTATTACTCTGCTATTGCGGATGTCCGGGCAGTTTTCTTTGAAAGTAATTCCGAGAACCAGCACATCCTGGCCTTTTATTTTACGTTCACTTTGTATAAGCAGTTTGATAAACTGGGTAGCAACATACGAGCCCATGGAATCATTCAACCTTCGGCCGGCCAGAATGATTTCGGGGTGGTAACCAACTTCCTTAGCCTTTTGCGCCAGATAAAACGGGTCTACACCAATGCAGTGCCCGCCTACCAGCCCCGGTTTGAAAGGAAGAAAGTTCCATTTTGTTCCAGCTGCTTCCAGCACTTCGCTCGTATCAATTTTCAGCAAGTTGAAGATCTTCGCGAGTTCGTTTACAAAGGCAATGTTGATGTCGCGCTGCGCATTTTCTATCACTTTGGCAGATTCGGCAACCTTGATGCTTGACGCCTTGAATGTGCCCGCAGTAATGATAGCGCCGTATAAATTATTT
Source organism: Dyadobacter fanqingshengii (assembly GCF_023822005.2). Classification (GTDB taxonomy): domain Bacteria; phylum Bacteroidota; class Bacteroidia; order Cytophagales; family Spirosomataceae; genus Dyadobacter; species Dyadobacter fanqingshengii. Next base: position 3,704,725 of record NZ_CP098806.1, on the reverse strand, counting down.
ACTTCTTCTGCGATCTCGGGAGTTGATCCGGAAGTTACCTTTCTGATTTTGGTTAAAGTGTGGTGCTTGTCGCCTGGATTGATCCTTTCCGGAGAATAACCGCAGAAAAAATCCTGATTAAATGTCAACCCGGAAATTTTTTCGAGGATCGGAACACAGTAATCTTCCGTGACACCAGGGTAAACCGTTGATTCATAGATGACAATGTCACCTACTTTTAAATTTCGTGCAACAGTTTCCGTGGCTTTTCTGACAGGAGTGAGATCGGGGTTGTTAAATTGGTCAACCGGGGTTGGAACTGTGATGATGAAGATTGAGGCTTTTTGAATCTCGCTCGGGTCTGAGGTGAACCTCAATTTTGCGGCAGCTTTTAAACCGTCGGAATCAACTTCAAGTGTTCGATCAAAATGATTAACGAGTTCACTAATTCTTTGCTGATCAATGTCAAGCCCTATTGTTTCAAAAATTTTACCAAATTCAACTGCGAGAGGCAGGCCCACATAACCAAGGCCGATTACACAAATTGTCTTATTTTCTAGGTGCATATAGTCTGTTATAATTGTCAATAATTGACAAAAATAGTTGATACGCGGAAAAATCGGTTGCCTTTGATGTAAAAATGTTATGGAAGTTGTCTTGCTCGCGGTTAAAGCATCAAGGCTGCACTGTCCAGGTTCCGATCATCTCCTTCACCTGCCATGAATTTGTAGTGGTTTTGCGAAGCGTAATTTTACTGCCCACGACATTGCATTGGATATACTTACCATTATTGGCCGAAAGCGGCAAAATGTTATCATTTACGTGTGGTATGAGGCGCAAAATCTGTCCGTTCCGAACTTCAAAAGTTATTTCAGGATAGTTAGCGGGCAAACCGTTCAGTGAAATGGTCCTTAGTCCGGTTGAAGTTGCGTTATGGAATACTCTTTTGTAAAAGCCATACGTAAGGGTTCTGTTCGCCTGGGCAATGTCAAAAGTCAGTTTCTCGTGCTTGTCGGATAGTGCCAAATTTTCCAAAACGGCAAAATGTACATATTTCAAGACGTCAAGGCCATCCAGCGTTACAGGGTCTATGAGACTGCAATTTTTAACAGCCCCTTTTTTTGAAATGTCTTCAAATGCAAATGCAGAAACAATTTTTCTGGGGCTCCTGGTATCCTGGACCCTGGGCCGGATAATATGAACGTTGCCAACATTCGCGTCACCCAATGCACTAGCTTCACGATATACCAGTATTGCCGAGCCAAACACGGCGTGAGTCGACCCAGCCACGTTGCAGTTGATTACCGTGGGATCATTCACCAGAAGAGTGCAGGCGTTCGAACTGTAATTGCTGGCACAAAAGCCATTTGCACGATTATTTTTCCAAACCGGACTATGAAACGTAATGGTTCCTGCAATAGCGCCGGTTGCCCTGGAAACATAGGCCCCGTACACGCTGCCGTCATCATTATGATTGGTAATGGTAATGTCTACCACGCGATTTGTTCCCTTGAAATCATCAATAAGTATCACTATGCCGCCGCCGGCGTTGTTTCTTGTGGTCGGGTTCGTGATGCGGATGCCTTCCAGAAATTCGTCAGGATTGTTGGGTTCAATGTCAATCCCGGCATTCGGAGCAGTGCCGTTTGAATTCGAAAATACCGAACTAACAACTTCAATGTTCTTACCTGAAACAATTGAAAGACCCTGCCGTCTGTTATTGTCGGCGCTAACGTTGATCAGTCTAACATTTTCCGAGAATTTCTGCGTGGTGCTCACTCCGATGTAAAAACCGTCTCCACCGCTGTTGTTTGCAGCAACGCCTTCGATAGTAACATTTGTCACACCCAGCATGGCAAAGATATGCCGCTGTTCTCCACTGGTATATTTCGCTTTTTGATCTTTAAAAACAACATTGGTTCCTTTTATGGATATATTTTGCACATTGTTCATCATGATCATTCTTTCCTCAGCGCCCAAAGTGCCAAGCCCCTCAACAATAGTACCCTCATCTAGGATGAGCGTTTTGTTTGAGCGTAGGTTCAATCTTTTAATCCGATAAGATACGGCTGGTTTTGGGAAGTAGATGCTGCTGATATCCGCTCTGTCAAGCATTGCTTGTAACGCCACAGTATTGTCTGTCGCCCCGTCACCGACTACACCGAACCACTCAACATTTACCGGGCCCGAGTAAACGCGTTCATATCTTTTGCCCGACGTAATGATTGTCAGGGCGCCATCATCCGCTTTGGTCGAGGACGGGTTATGCTTGAAAATTCCGGCTCCGCCCTGATCTGTGATGAAAACGCTGGTGGCAGTATCCGCAATGGATCTCAGGGCCGACATACTGAGGTAAGGGACATATGACACGGTTCCTGCGAGTGCGATGCGGGCATTTGCCGCTCCTTCCGGCAAGCCCTCGGTCATGCCGAACGAAAGCCTGTCCACCTCGACGAACTGGCTGGCACTGTTTGCAGACTTATGGCTTCTGAGCAGCTGGAAGACACCAGATCTCTCGGCACTCACAAATTTTCCTTTGATTGTGTAAAAAGCGGAAGGCTTGTTACCGCTCAATTCGCCTTCAATAAAGTCATTAAAAGATCCTCCGGTTTGCCGAAATCCTTCCGGCAGGATCACTTTTAAGCGAAATGCTCGGGCACTTTCGAAAACGTAAACTGTATTGGTAGGAATATTTAAGAGATCTGCCTTGATCTTGATTTCAAATTCTTCATTGACCAAAACTTCTGTGGCCGATGTACTTATTGAAAAACGGATGGGGTCAATTGCATTTGTATACGTAGATGAAAGTGCCAGCATACTGATTAACACAAGGCAGAAGCATTTTGATAACCAAGTTGTCATGTTACGATGTTTAATTAAGTTGTTCAAATATAGAACTAATTCTAGATTTGTAGAACAAATTTAACTAGCAAAATAACAATAACCTAAAACACTTGTAGAATATTTACGAACTTGTACTATGAATAAATTGCAATATGAGACAAAAAAGCTGAACGTTAGTCCAGTAATTACCGATTTAGCAGCATTTCGTACAGTTGGATGTATTTATCAACCATGTATTCCATGTCAAATTTTTTAACAAATGCAGAAGCCTCCGTTATCATGCTTCTGGACAAGTCGGGATTTTGTAGAATGGATGCGATCTTACCAGCTAAATCATGTTCGTTCCCAGGATCAAAAAGGAAAGATTTGCCGGGTACAATTTCACTGATCCCGGCAACATCTGAACCAAGAAACGGAACCGCAGCCGCGAGCGATTCCAGTGTAACGCCAGACATTCCTTCGTACGCGGATGAAAGAATGTTTAAATCCACGGTTTTCATCAAAGAAGAAATATCCGTTCGGAAACCCAGGTAATGCACTTGATTTTTTACGCCGGACTCGACAGCCAGCGCCTGGGTTTTTTCTTTCAATTCGCCTTCGCCCGCAAGCAAAATATGATAACCTTCTCCTAAAATTGCACAAGCTTTAATAACCGCTCCCTGGTCCTTCGGATACCTGAAGCTGGCAGCCATCAGCATGAGCTTTGCATTGGGGGGAATGCTCAGTTGGGCGCATAAGGCGGATCTGTCAAGTTTCGGAGCATTGGCAATAGTACTGAGGTCCACGCCATTGTTGATGGTCTGGATTTTGGTGCTTTGGTTAATCCATTGGGCCAGTTTTTCTTTCACGCTGTCAGTAATCGCAATAATAGCAGAATAGGGCCTGTACGCAGCCTGCTCGATTTTCTGCAAATATTTTTTATTACGTCTTTTGTTGTGATTACTATGCTCCGTAAAGATCAAAACCGGCTTGACCTTCATGAATGAGACAGCCAGGCTTGCCCAATAAAGCGCCGGAAACAAGTGAACGTGAACAACGTCATAGGAATTTGCTTCAAGAAACTTGCGTATTTCCCAGGCACATAACGGGTTATAAAAGTTGTCGATACTGAGATCATGAATCGCAATACTGGAGTTTTGGATATCCGATAAAAAAGCGGGTACAGATCCTTTTGCATTCAGCAGCAGCAGGGCGATATCAACGCCTTTCTTTTTAAAAATGGGGAGAGAGGAGGCCAGGAGCTTTTCTCCGCCGCCTTGAGAAATATCATTGGTGATTACTAATACTTTCATTCAAGCTTTTTATACAGTTACCGCGCATAGCGAAAAGGGGTGCCCTAGTCTACCAATACATTGTTTTGGAAGACATTCTCCGGGCTCGATGTGCGCAATGTATTAGTGGTTCGCGAACTTTTGGACTGAACTTCATCCCTGATGTCAATTTTTTGACCTTCTAAAAGAATAATTTTGGTGCCGCTGATCCTGTTGTTAACGAATTTGTATCCTGTGTTTTTCCTTCCAAGATTGATCGCCCGGGTTGAACTTTTAATGTCACACCCTTCAAATGTGATATTGGACGAACCCAATCCAAATTTAGCCAAAATTTCCCCGGAGCTGTTGTTGGCGAACTTGCAGTTCGTGAACTTAACATTAGTCACCAGTTTTTCTTTTCTTTTTGCGTCAATCTGAGCCTCAATGTCAACGCCGGTTCCCGTGGACGCATACATACAACCTCCGGTGTTGGTGAGGGAAGTGCCTGTAATCTCCATCTTATCGCCGCCGGTCAGTGCCAGACCTGTCCGGGCATTAAAATCCAGCTTGCACTGTATAATTTTTACATTTTTTTGACCAGGTTCTGTATGAGAATTAGCAACCTGTATGCCGTCCAATCCAAATCTCTTCGCAGTCACTTTTCGTATTACAACATCGCCTGAATGTGATACAAAGACGCCATAATGTGCCAGCTGGATTCCACAATCGCCGTAACCACCTCCGATGTTAATCTTTTTCGGGTCAAATTCTGCGCTTTTTTTGCCGGTACATTTCAGGTTGTAACTGTTCATATTATTGAGAGTTTCGGAAAAGAAGTTTCCGTCTAATTCCAGATTCTCAATAACCACATTGCGACTGCTTCCAATGACGATACACCTTCCCAGGTCGGCGCGCTTACTGGACGTTGTTTTTGTTTTCGGCGTACAATCCATCGTGATGTTAGTACTGGACCCGTCTGCCGGATCAAACGTTCCGAATCTTAACCCGACATCATATTTGAGTTTGCTTCCGGCTTCACCCCTGATTGTAACATTCGTTGCGTTTAAGATCTGGATAACATCGGTGCCACGATAGAAGTAATCGCGGTTTTTCAATTTTTCTTGCTTACCCACAATGTAAGTACCCGTTGGGATGATTAATACACAATTTCCTTTCCGCCGATTAATGAACTCAGACGCGGCTTGGAATGCCGCGTGGTCATTGATCGTGTCATTAGGGACCGCGCCGAAATCCTTTTGGATATTCAAGTTAATAACCGCTTTACTAACCCTGCTTGAATGTTTCAGTGAGTCGTAGGATAAGACTTTCCGCTGAGAGTAGGCTTCCAAAGTTAGAAGTTGCAGAAAGACAAGCGTTGCCCAGAGTGATAAGAGTTTCATAATGAAGTATTTGATTTTCTGATGCGACAGAACTGAATTTGCCTGTAACAATCGTGCCAAGTTCCGTTAGTTTAACGCCGTTTTTTGCCTGTATAAAGCGTAATAATTTTCAGCAGTTGAGCGGATATGATAGTTTTTTGCGAATGTCTGGACACAATTTAGTTTTATATGTTCTTTATTATCAGATAGATGAAAATTCATAATTGCTTCCAGATATGCTGCCTGGGTTGTATCGTTGCTGAGGAAGCCATTCACCTTATCTGTAAGCATCTCTTTAATCCCGCCAACTGGGGTGCATATGGGAATACAGCCGAGCGACAGCGCTTCAATCAGGGAAATAGGCATTCCTTCATAATGACTTGATAAGCAAAAGGCATCAGCAATGGACAGGTAATCCACTACATTTTCTTTCGCACCAATCAGATCAATGAAGGGATCCCCTTTGATAAGGTCTTTGAGTTCATTTACAACATTCTGTTCTCTTAAATCCCCAATAATTAGCAGCCTGCATTTTTTGTCAGCAACCCGCCGGTTGAAAGCCTGAACCGAACGCACCAGCATAGCCTGATTTTTCGCTTCCACAACCCGACCTACATTCAACAACAAATACTCCTTTTCATTAACCGGATAAGTCCTCCTCACCTCAGTCAATTCCGGAGTTACATGAAGCTCAGGACGGCCGTTGACAATCAAGTGATCGTTAGTGAGATCATAATAGTTTTTAAATGTGGCCTTGCCATCGAGAGAAATGGTAATTGGCACTACTTTGCCCGTCCTATAATAATAGCTCCTGACTTTTTTTAAAAGGCTGTTCGGGCATTCCTGAGCGGCCCTGTTATGGACTGTATGAAAAGTTTTAATGCCTGACGGGACATTGAAAAAAACATTAATGTTCAGATATTCGAACGAACTGGTATGGGTATTAACAACATCGGGTTTCACCTTGTGAATCCATTGCGTGACTTGCAATAAAACTTTGGGATCGAATCCGGCTTTTTTTCCAAATGAAATATACGTCACCCGGTCGCTAATTTCTGAAACAAAAGAGTTTTGAACAGCATTATCTTTTAATGAAATCAAATAAATCTCTGTATCCTTGATGTTGGCAAGCGCATTGCATAGATCAACAACAAATCTTTCTGCCCCACCTCTGCTAAGAGATGGAATAATGTGGACTATTCTCATTATCTGGATCTAGTTTTTCAGACTTGTTTTGGGCTTGCATTTCAAACAACTTCAAGCCAACATATACTAAGACAAAGTAATTGATTGAATACAAACTGGGCCGCTGAAAGAACACAAGCATTAAAATCAGCATGGAAATGAGGCTGAATATGAAATACTTTCGCCAGGGATGGAAATACGCGAATAGAAAAGCCAGGTAGAAAAGAATGAGTATCCCACGTTCCAAAACAAATACCCGATACGATAATGTTGATCCGCCGTATACTTTCAGCATATAATCTTTTCCACGTCCCGTATACAAATCTGCATCGCTTTCATCAATGAAGCCCTGATACATGGATTCAAAACCTCTGATCCTTGTGTCCCGGTTATTTACAACCCCAACAATCCAGTCGTTCTGCCACTCGAAACGATTGTAAACGCGGTGCGACAATAATGGATCGTCCTTTGTGCTCCTTGCCGCGAAAACAAAGGTTACGTAGGAAATACAAATAAAAACAGTAGAAAAAGCAATACGAAAGGCTAACTGTTTTGTTGATAATAATCGAGTGCTAGAAAAATATATTACTGGTAAGAAAACAATTAGAAAGAAGAGAGATAAAGAAAGAACTCCGGATATTATTAATACCCAGAACTCAAAACGACTAAGCATACGTCGATAGTAGAACATGATGAGGGGAATAATCGTACCGACAACACCTGGCTCATCAAAAACTGAGCTGAACCGATTTTCCACTCCTGCCCTGCTCCAGTAAAAGAACAGATAATTATCATAAACCCGTCCTTTCCCCACCTCACCACGCTGAATAGAGAATAACGGGGGTATATCAAATAGGTTGATGATCAGATAAATGGGTAATCCAATTATCAATAACCAAATAAATAACTTTATGTACCATTGAGCTACTTTAAATCGCTCCTCATCTCTCAGCAGCGCGAAGGTTAAAACTGGGAAAATACCAGAATATAACAACTGAATTGAAGTCAGCAGCGAGTCCTCATTATAATAGGCCCACCAAACAGGAAATATTAATGCCGCGAGAATATAGTTTTTGTAGCTGTTTCTGATCAAAAGCACCAGAAGAGCATACATATTAAGAAATTTCAACCCATATACAAACACACGAACCGGGACAATTGTGCTATAGACTGGGTAGGAATCAAAAAATGCAATTAGCACAAGGTTAATGCATATCAATTTCCGGATATCAATTTTGAGATCCTTTTTGATAGAGATATGGAGTGCAGATACTTTCATACACAATGAAGAACTAATTAAGTAAGATTGATTTTAATTCCTCAGGTGTTCTAACGCAATCAAAACCCCAAATGTGTTTTGCCAATTCATACTGGTCCGAAGTGATCTTTTCCTCAAATACATCAAAGGTGTCGTAAAGCAGTTGATTATCTTTACTCTTTGTGTTCGTTACCTCCGTTTGATAATGATTTCTTAATAAAATGTCCCCACTTTGAGATTTGGATACCAATGCCACATCCTGCTTGAAAAGGTAATTCGGTTTACCCAGAAAAAGACTGTATCCGATATGGGTTCCCGTGCTGTTTGAAATAACCATATCAGCAAGCAAGATGATTGATTTCAACCTATCTAAAAAATACAGGTCGTCTCTGTGACCCGCGGTGGTAAGCTTATAACCCATTTTTTGATAATAATCATGGTCGCCGTTTTGGGCATCTTTCCAGTACATACACACCAGTACCGTATCATACCCGGCTTTTCGTTTTTCGATTTCCAGGCAGAACTGGTTCTTATCATATTCCGCAGCAACTGCCCCAATAGAATGGGTTGGAAAAACCAAAAGAACCCTTCCTAAGCTTGTTTTGGTTTTCGACAAAGCTTCCTGATTGAGAATTCCCTGGGCATAGTGAATGTAAGGGCCAATCAAACTAGGCGTCTTACCTGTTTTTTCTAAGATGAACTGTGACCTGTATTTGCTGAAAGTCAATGTTTTCCTTGCAAGGTTAACTGAATCTGCACGGACGAGATTTCCGATTATGATCCCATGTTCCAGGTAAATTTCGTGGAGTGGAAGACCGTTGTCGTTAATGTCAACTTTACTATATTTCAAGAGCTGAAAAAGTATTCCGTAATAGTTACAGTCATAAAAGTAAAAATGAGGATGATAAGGGAGTGGTGCACTCAATTTTTGAAGATCGAAAATGTCGACCGATTGCCGGGACTTGACCTGCACAGGAAAGTCAGCGGATTTATATCTTTTAACTGCGCAATATATTTTCCGAAAGATTTTCGTTTTTTCGGCCTGTATTACAATTTGCCTTTTTATGTCGTTAATCATAGCGTATGGTGAATTGGGTAATGCTATCTGGCCAGGAGAACGCGAAAATTTAACCAAGGCATTGGATAGACTCTTGCACTAAGAATCATGACAACAATACAGTTGAGCAGACTGATTGTGAAATTTGAATATGCCGCTCCTAGCGGCCCAATGCTACTCACCAAATAATATGATGATGCAACTTGTAGTGCGGAGCAAATAAAAGTAACAATGGCTAGCGATGCGGATCTCTTTACGTAAAAAATGTAAGTAGCGAACATTAAATATACCCCTTGAAAAGCTTGTGAAAATAACGCCCAGCCCACATACATTTTCGCCTCTGCATATTTTGCTGACAAAAAATTGTCTATTGCAAAATTGGACGCAATGGATGCAAGGAATGTTAACAAAAGCAACGCCGCAATGTATAAATAGGTGAATTTGACCAGCTTTTGCTTTTTTGACTCTAAGATACGCTCATCCGTTAATGATAAACTTTTATAGATAAACGGAGCGTAAGCATTGTTGAAAGCAAGCGTCAGAAATGAAATGAGCAGACCAAATTGGAATCCAGCCGCATAGATACCACTTGCGGAAACACCCGCCAGATTTGATACGATGAGCCGATCAGATCCAGCCCTGGCCCAAACGCTCAATGCATGAGGAACCATCGGGAGGCAAAATCTCAGAGTCTCCTTGATGTACAATTTATTATAATAGACGCTTAAATAGCCGCGCTTCCATAATAAAAAGATGCTGATGGATCCATATATGATAGAACTGGTGCCAATGCCAATCAGTCTTCCTCGCCATCCCATGTCAAACATCGTGATCAAAATCAATGATATAGTGACATCACAGATTGTTTGGGAAATCTGGTAACCACCAAAAGCCAATGGACGTTCTTCTAATCTCCAAAGGATTAGGCTTATCGAGCTTAGCACCTGAGAAAGGCCGATTGCCAACCCACTCACGACAAAGATTTGGCCAACAGACAGAAAGTCTTCTATTTGCTTCTGGAATAAAAAAATGACCAGCCCGCAAGTCGTAATTGTTATGGAAATTACAAAGAATATGTTAAATATATATTTGCCAATCTCTGCCTTATCCAATTTATAGAAATTGACTGAAATAATGCTTTGAGAACTGATCCCAATAAATATGACCAGGAAATTGATATAAACATTATAGTTGGCAACAATTCCGTAATCGGCTGGAAGTAAATAATGTGTAAGTAACGGAAGAAGTAAAAACGGAACTGCTTTGTTAACAGCATCTGTTATAACATACAATATACTATTTTTAACAAGCGGATGCTTTTTTATACTGCCAATCCTATGTTTCAAGGTATGCTTGCTATTCAGGTAGCTCAATATAACTTCAATTTAATGTGCTTTCGTAATCCTAGACCGGGAGTTATTATCTTTGGGAGAAATCTAATATGTTGTCTACGGTTCTTGGCTATGATGGCAGGGAAAGTGTATTACATGTATAAAAGCAAAGGTGACTAGGCGATTTTATCCAATGTCATCCGGGATCCTTTTTTCAGGTCCGCGTTAACAGGCTTTCCGAGGATGTCTTTCAAATGTCTTGGATGTAGACCAAAACCCGGACGGATCGAGCGGACATTCGATTCTGTTATGAGCTCTCCGGCCGCAATGTCCTCAACCACATATAAAGATCGAGAAAAGTCCTTTCCTTTTGACTGCTTTTCCGTCAATTTATAGTCTACTACACCGATCGCTTGCTCCGCCTCTCTTACGGATTTCACCATTTCCGAGAATTCCGATTCGTTCATGGAAAATGAAGCGTCCGGGCCTCCGATGGCTCTGTCTAAAATAAAATGCTTTTCAATGATTTTTGCGCCAAGAACGGTAGCTACAACAGGAACAGTGTTACCGATGGTGTGGTCAGAAAGGCCGCTTATAACATTGAACCGTTCTGCAAAGTCTTTAATCATGGTCATATTTGCCTCAGCAATCGGAGCAGGATAGCTCGATGTGCATTTCAGTAACGCAATTTGATCGTTACCCTGTCTTGCACAAGCGTCCAGAGCGAGCCGAATATCTTCTTCTGTGGCTATACCAGTGGAAATAATGACTGGCTTACCCTTGGATGCGACTAATTCAATTAAAGGAATATCGGTGATTTCGAACGAAGCGATCTTATATGCAGGCACATTCAGTTCTTCAAGAAATTCAACGGCAGTAGGGTCGAAAGGAGAAGAAAAACAAACCAATCCTTCTTCTTTTGCCACGCGAAACAATTCCGCATGCCATTCCCACGGGGTATATGCCTCCTTATACAAATCAAAAAGATACTGACCATCCCAAATTGTTCCGCCAATGCGAAAATCATCCAGGCGTGAATCAATGGTAATCGTTTCTGCAGTGTAGGTTTGCAATTTTATGCAATCGGCACCAGCTCGTTTAGCCGCCCTGATCGTTTTTATGGCTGTTTCAAGGCTGCCATTATGGTTAGCCGACAGTTCTGCGATGATAAATACAGGACTGTTTTTATTTATATCAAATGTTCCTATTTTCATCATGAATGTTCATAGTGTATTTATAATTCTCACCATCATGCTCTCTCTCAAATCCAAATCGTTCAAATGTTCTGCAAGATGAAATGTTATCTGGCATTACAATTCCGGAAAGCCGTTCTATTTTGTCTTCGGAAGCTTCACCGAGGGACAGAATGCCCTTTTTTAACATCACAGCCCCCAAGCCCTGGCCATGATAATCTGGATCCAGCAGATAACTTATAACCGCATCACCATCATTCAAATCAAATCGAATGGAGCCAACAGGTTTTCCGCAAAACAATGCAATATAAAATATACATTTCGGATCTGTCCATTTTCTGGAAAGCCAGGCAAGGTGGTCGTCAAATTGTATTGTACTTTGGCTAAGGGAATATTGGCGGACCTTCTTATCGGATGCCCATTGGTATGTCAATTCCGCGTCTTCAATGGTAACCCTGCGGAGATGAAAATCACGTTCTTTAACCAGCTGCTGAAAAAGTTTGTTAATGCGCTCGCCAGACTGTCCATCAACAAGCCGGGCACCCTTTACATGTTCTTGTGAAAAGTAATTCTTAACCGCGAGGAAAAGATTTTCTTCTGAAAAATTTTCAGCACTGATAAAAGCATTTGCCCTCTTGTAATTCTCAAAGACAAATATCTGATTATCAACATACATTCCCGAAATAATCTTTGCGCCTGAAGTAAGTGCTTCTGTCAAAATCCCACTTGCTGGAACAATGCAGAGATCAGCCTCTGACATTCGTTGCGCCATTTCCTCCGCGCTGATATTATGATAATGAACAACGTTATCCTGCTGTTCCAATATTTCATCTAACGACTGTTGATGACTATATGCAGTCCCGGTTACTATTGCTATGTTTTTAAACTGGCTGAAAGTCGACACTACACTTAATGCTACTTTTGTCAGATTTCTGCTATCCGAACCTCCGAAACAAATCAGAACGGAAGCACTATCAACTTGCACACGCTCTTTTACGGCAAGTTCTAAAAATGCGGGACGGATTAATGCATAGGAGGGGCCAAGTGCAAATTGCGTGTATGGTTGTGCGTTATATTCCTGTGGGGATACGCAGGGTGTATGATTTAAAATCAGATCTGCATAAGAAGGTTTCTCGTGCAGATCGTCAATACAAATTAACTGGCACCCAATTTTTTTAATTGCTTGCTGGTAATCACTTTCAAGCTCATAACTGTCGACTACAACCATGTCTTCGGGCGTTAAGACAGACAATAGCTCATTGTCGTTTTGAAGGATAAGAAGGGCAAAGCCTGCATCCCGGATTTCGACAGCAATGCTATCGGGAATTTGTTTGCATGCAAAATGAATGTTAAAGCTGTCATCCAGCATTTTTGACAAAGCTATACACCTGACGAGATGACCAAGGCCAATGCTGGAACTTCCATCCGTTCTGATATATAATTTACTTATCATAAAGCAATTTGTATTTCATTTCCGCCATCAACCAATCCGATGGTGTGTCTATATCCTGCACTTGTTCTTCGACAGGATTATCAATGTATGATTGCCAAGCAGTTACCCATTGTTATAATAATCGTTAACAGCATCTATTACAAACGACTGCTCTTCATCCGTCAACGTGGGATACATGGGCAGGCTGATACATCCACGATAGTACGCTTCGGCGTTTGGCATATCACCGATTTTCCACCCCAAGCCTTGATAATAGGGCATTAAATGGCAAGGTATATAGTGTATTTGCGCAAAAATCTCTTTTCCCCGCAGGTAATTGTATAAACCTAACCGATCCTCAACCTCAATAATATACAGGTGATACGCATGGCCTGTTACCACGCCGCTTTGTCCATATATGAATGCTTTGTTAGAAAACGCAGCCTGGTAAGTTGCAGCAATTGCCCTGCGTTTTTCAAGGCCGGCGTCGGCCCTTTTAAGCTGGCTTACGCCCAACGCAGCCTGAAAATCCGTCAAGCGGTAATTGTAACCCAAGGTTTGCATTTCCATGTACCAGCCCGGATACTGTTCCGCTCCACCGGCCAGCTCAATGCTGTTTATATACAGATCATTCGATTTTACAATCCCATGTGTTCTGAGCGCAAGCAATTTCTGATACAATTCCAAGTTATTGGTCGTGATCATTCCGCCTTCTCCGCAAGCAATATGCTTGACCGGATGAAAGCTAAAAATGGCGAGATCCGCAAAGTTGCTGTTTCCGCATAGCTGATGATTTCCAGCAGAGTCTGTAAAAAAACCACCCGGCGCATGACAAGCGTCTTCAATGATCCATAGGCCAAATTCATCCGCCAACTCTTTGAAAGCTTCCAGATCCACGGCGCTGCCTGCAAAATCAACCGGAACAATGCCTTTATATGTCCCTTGGGCGGCGTTTTCCAGCAAGTTTCGTACTGAATGTATATCAATCAGATAGCTTGAAGGGTCGATATCTGCAAATACAACCTCCCCTCCGCAATAGCGGATGCAGTTCGCCGAGGCTGCGAAAGTAATCGAGGTGGTTATCACTTTATCACCAGGATTTACACCTAATGCAAGTGTACACAAATGCAACGCAGCGGTGCCATTTGCCACCGCAACCGCGTATTTCGACCCTACATATTCAGCAAAAGCAGTTTCAAATTGCTGAATATTGGGACCTTGGGTAAGATAATCTGACTTTAACACCTCGGTAACGACTCTAATGTCTTCCTCGGTTATATTTTGCTTTCCGTATGGGATCATTCAAAGAAGAATTAAACTGTGAAGTCGGGATCTACGTGCTCTACGATCAAAGCCCGCAAACTTTCAACCGTTTCCCATTCTGTATTATCTCCGGAATTGTAGGAGAAACCGTCCGGCACTTTCGTCGCATTGAAGTGACTAATGAAGTTTGAAATGCTCCAAACAGGTGTCTGAGGGACTATAACATAATATTTGCCCAGATCATAAGTAAAGAATGAGTCGGATGTAGTGATCATTTCCTCGTGAATCTTTTCTCCCGGACGGATGCCAATGACGCGGTGCTCGCACTCTGGTCCGATCGCTTCTGCGATATCAAGTATCTTATAGGATGGAATTTTCGGAACGAAAAGTTCTCCTCCCCAGGCTGTCTCCAATGCATGCAAAACCATGTCCACGCCGCCTTTAAGCGAGATGTTGAAGCGGGTCATGTTTTCCACTGTAATCGGTAACACACCTTCCTTTTTCTTATTAATAAAGAAAGGAATCACCGATCCGTTTGAGCCCATCACATTTCCATATCTAACTACTGAAAACTTAATGGGATTGCGTCCGCGGATATTATTGGCCGCGATAAACAGTTTATCCGAAGTAAGCTTCGTGGCGCCGTATAAATTGATCGGGGCCGCCGCTTTGTCAGTTGATAACGCAACCACATGGCTTACCTCCGTATCCAGCGCCGCAGCGATGACGTTTTGAGCACCATTGATATTGGTCTTAACACATTCGGTAGGGTTGTATTCAGCAATATGCACATGCTTCATAGCTGCTGCATGTATTACAAAGTCAATTCCTTTAAAAGCTCTCCGTAAACGTTCCTCATCTCTCACATCACCAATAAAAAAACGAATCTGGGGATATTTGTTTGGTGTGTATTCCTGCGCCATCTGAAATTGCTTTTGTTCATCTCTGGACAAGATGACAAGCCTTTTCACATTAGGCCATCTTTCGAAAATCGTTGCGGTTAATGCTTTACCTAAAGAACCAGTTCCTCCTGTTATAAGTATCGATTTACCGGTCAAATCTAGCATGTTAGTGAGATTTAGTTTAAAAATAGTTTTACAGATGTATAGTGCTAAACAAGTTGCTTGTGAAGCTTTTCCTTGAAGAAAATGATATAGGTAAGCGTCGCAAAGAGGCCTAAAACTGAAAAAATGATTCCGATAAAGAGACGTTTTGGGCTACTTTTGGCTAGTGGGACGCGCACGGGCTCAAGAACTTTAAAAACCGGTTTCTCTTCTTTTTCACGAATTTTAAATTGCTCCATCTTCGTGGACAGATCCGAATATATTGCCTGGGAAAGCACATACTCGGCTTGCAGCCTTTGTTCTTCAATCCTGGCCACATTCAGAAAAGTGTTTCTATGGGTATCCCTGTAAGCTTGCAAGGCATATTCAGCGCTTTGTTGCCTTTTTCTGGCTTCCTGCACACGTTTCTGGAGAAAGTCAACCTGCTGCGTGGTTTTGGAAATGGTGTAATCGCTGACGTATTCAATCAAATATTTCTCGCTGGCATCAACCACCATTGCTGCAACAACCGGATCGGTCATTTCACTTTCAATTGTAATGATCCCATCAGTGGTTCCAACTGTGGCTTGCACCAGGTTTTTCGCGGCATTCACCATCCTTTCCTGCTTGGACGTAAACGCAAGGATCTTAATGTTGGGATTGGGAGATTTAGCTTTAGTGTCTTCCTTAGGTGTTCTTCCAAAAGACATTAAGCTGGACAGAAAACTCTGTGAGCTGTCTCGGTTCATGTAGCTTTCCAGAGAAGGGTAGGATACATTATTTTCGTCAACAACCGGAATTTTCAACAAATACTGTCCGAAAGGAATTGTTGAAAGAATGTTCGGGTATAGTTCAGGAACCAATTTGCCGCTTGGATCAGATCCGCCGCCCAAAGCCATGCTAAAAAAGGAGCTGTTTCTACTGGAACCAAGTTCGGGCAACAGGATGGTCTGCGCGGTATATCTCTTAGCAAGCAAGAAACTGAACGCCACCCCGATAATAGCCGACAGTACGGCAGCAGCTATAAGAACCAATAAGTATTTTTTGAAAAACCCCAGAACCTCAAAAAAGCTTATTTCAAGTGTGTCGGTGTTTTTATCAGATTGTATCTCAGCCATACAGTTTATAGAATTCTTATTAAAGCAATGGCCAAAGTTGTGAATAACGAGATGATAGCTAACCTTTCACCGCGAGACATGGGCTGTTCAGGCTTTGGTTCCTTCACAGGAACTGTCACAGTAGATCCGGGTTCAACCTTGGGGTAGGATCTGAAGAATAAAAACTTGCTTGTGCGATGCGTTCTTCCGTTGGGATACGAAACATAGATCCTGTTCTTCCGAGCTCTCTCGATGAATCCACCCGCTTGCGAAATGTATTCATGAAAATTGAATCCAGGATCAAAATTCACCAAAGATGGGTTATAAACTCCACCTTGAATCCGTACCATTTCCGATTTTTTGGGAACATAAATTGTGTCGCCGTCAGCAAGAAGCAAGTTGGACGGCAGAGAAGGTTTTTCTAAAACCGCTTTTAAATCCAATGCCACCAGTTCTTGTTTCCGGTAGAATCTGGCACCTTCAATGTATGCTTCTTTCTTCATTCCGCCTGCTTTTGGGAACAGATCAGATATTTTTTCAAAATTGTTGAGGATCGTGTAAGTGCCTGGATAAGTTACTTCACCAAAAATGGTTACCATTTTCTGGGATTCATATCTTGGTGATTTACGCACCAGCACAATGTCATACGGGTGTAGCGCGAACTTCTGGTCGAGCTCATTCAGCGTGAGGTTGTCCGCAACGTCCAGCGTGAAAATCCGTACATTCTGATCATTTGGAAGTCCGGTCGTATCATTCTTGACCCTTCTGGAAACTTCAATGCGATAGGGAATACCGCCTTCTGTGTAGCCGCCTGCCTGGAAAATCAAATCGGCAATGGTGATGTCTTTATAATAGTAGTATTCACCTGGATTGATTACTGAGCCGCGTACGGACAGAAATGTGAATTCTTTCAGGTCTTCGACTGACTTGATCGTAAGAATGTCGCCTGGCAATAATACGATGTCCGGAATTTCATTATTTAATAATTTTCTTAAATCAATGGCGACAAGCCCTGTCTGCGTGTCTCCGCTGGATCTTTCAAGTAATGCACGATTCAGGAACGCTCTTGGACTAATCCCCTCTGAGATCGTTATTAATTCTTTGACAGTCTTTGTACGCTCGTCCAGGGCATAAATGCCCGGCCTGGTAACGGCGCCCCGCACTTCAACCTGGTTTGCGACAACATCAAGTATTTTTTTGACACTAAATATGTCGCCATTTTTTGGTACAAATGTTCCGACCTGAACAGAATCAATGCTTCCGATCACGAAATTAGTACCAGTATTTCTCTGGTATTGAATCAATTTGGTGGACGCCTCAGGAGTAAAGCCGCCTGCGTATTTGAACAAATCCTTCACTGTCTCACCGGCTTTCGCCTCAAAGATCCCTGTCTTCTTAACCTCGCCTGTGAGTTCTATACGGGTATCGTAGGGGCGAATTAGAATGATGTCCTGGTCTTGCAGAGAAATGTTGTCTCGTAAATCCGCGTCTATGAGGAACCGGTAAAGGTCAATTTGGCGAATAATCTGATTATTACGAATTACCTCAATGTTACGATAAGAACCGTTACGTCCCGGACCTCCCGAAACATAAAGTGCGTTAAAAGCAGTCGTTAATGAGGAAACTGTGTAAGTGCCAGGCCTGACAACCTCGCCGGTGATCATGACACGGATACTGCGTACATTGCCAAGGGTGATCGTAGAGTATGTTCCTGAGCCGGGGCGGTTAAGGCTCGAATATGCTTGTCTTAACCTGTTAACAATTCGTTCGCTGGCTTGCTCAATGGTAAGTCCGTTGACGTAAACCGGCGCTAGATTGAGCATTTTAACCGTTCCTTCGGGACTGATCTTCATGCGGAAGTTGTCTACCGAGTTTCCGTAAATGTCAACAACAAGTTCGTCATCCGGCCCGAGTATGTAGTTTCTCGGCGTTGGTATTCTGAGGTTGGGCTCGAAAGTGGTGGAAGTTCTGCGGAAGAAAGACGAACCAAATGTCCGGTTCAGTCTTCTGTATCTTGCTCTTCCTGCTGCTGTTGTATCCCTTTCGTTATTTGTTTCGTCTTCTAACTCATCCAGATCATCCTGCTCCCTGGTTTCGTCCAGCTGGTCACGATTGGGGTCGTTTTTCGTGTTGTCTTTTGATGTTTGTTCCAGGCGTTTGCGCATGGCAGAAATATCATCCAGCGTGTAACCTCTCTGCAAAGCCGCTTTTTCAATGTCCATATCAGACATCCCTGACTGCTTGGCCTGATTGTAAAATTCAATAGCCTGTGAATTAGAAACAGGTGGCTGAGTGGTTTGTGTTGGATTCGGTTGACTCGGTACGGTGGTCGGAGTTTGTGGCGCTGGATCTTGGGCTCGGGTAGCTGTACTTACCAGTAGGATAAAAAAAGCTATCCGAATGGCGCTTAATTTTTTAGATAAATAATGCATGCAGTGTTAATTATATTAAATGGCGTCGAAACGCATTTTAAATTGATCCGGGGTGCTCGAATAAGCAAGCAGCAAAACTACGAAATCTTACAATAATTAAATTCCCCGCGATAAATATATTAATCCAATAAGTATTTAAACTATTCTACTTTGATCGCCAGTTCCTTTAATTGTGCATCCGATATAACAGACGGAGAATCAATCATAACATCACGCCCTGAGTTATTTTTAGGAAACGCGATAAAGTCCCTGATCGAATCTGCTCCGCCGAAAATCGAACAAAGACGGTCAAATCCAAACGCGATTCCTGCATGAGGAGGAGCGCCAAATTCGAATGCATTCATTAGGAATCCAAATTGCTCCTGAGCCTCTTCTTCGGTAAATCCAAGTATTCCGAACATTTGCTTTTGCAGCTCTTTTTCGAAAATCCTGACTGAACCTCCGCCCACTTCAACGCCGTTGATCACCATATCGTATGCATTGGCCCGAACCGCTCCTAAATTTTTGTCCAGCAAAGGAATATCTTCCGGCTTCGGACTGGTAAAAGGATGGTGCATGGCAAACCAGCGATTTTCAGCTTCTCCATATTCCAAAAGTGGGAAATCCAGCACCCATAATGCGCTGTACTCGTCCGAACTTCTCAGCCCTAACCTCGTTCCCATTTCCAGGCGGAGTTCATTCAATTGCTTGCGCGCTTTGTCTGCGGCTCCCGAAATGATCAGGATCAAATCTCCCGGTTTAGCATTAAACGCCTCAGCCCATTTCTTAATGTCTTCTTCGGCGTAGAATTTGTCAACGGACGATTTCAGTGAACCATCGGTATTATATCGCACATAAATGAGCCCTTTTGCTCCTATTTGCGGACGTTTCAGCCACTCCGTTAATTCATCCAGTTGTTTGCGGGTATATACGGCGCTATCCGGTGCACAAATGCCTACAACCAGTTCGGCATCATCAAAAACACTGAAACCTTTGCCCGAAGTAAGGTCTTGCGCAGCTCCTTTCAATTCAACAAATTGCATATCAAACCTGATATCCGGCTTGTCTGAGCCATACAGGCGCATGGCATCTGCATAAGTCATGCGGGGAACTTCCGGCAGATCCAGTCCTTTTACTTTGCTGAATAAGTTACGGATAAGCCCTTCAAATGTATTTAAAACGTCTTCCTGCGTCACAAAGGACATTTCACAGTCGATCTGTGTAAATTCCGGCTGGCGGTCCGCACGTAGATCTTCATCACGGAAACATTTCACAATCTGATAATAACGGTCAAAGCCTGCTACCATCAGCAATTGTTTAAATGTTTGCGGTGATTGCGGCAAAGCATAAAATTCACCCGGGTTCATGCGACTTGGAACCACAAAGTCCCGTGCGCCTTCCGGTGTGGATTTTATTAATACGGGTGTTTCAACCTCAATAAAGTCAAGCTCATCCAGGTAGGCACGTGTGTGACGCGCAACCTGATGTCTTAATTGTAAATTTTTACGAACATTATTTCTTCTCAAATCCAGATATCTGTATTTCATCCGGATATCGTCGCCACCGTCCGTTTCGTCCTCGATCAGGAAGGGAGGCAATTTTGCAGGATTCAATATATTTAGTTCAGAAATGCGGATCTCGATATCACCCGTGGCGATTTTATCATTTTTCGAAAGCCTTTCGATCACCTGACCTTTTGCTGAAATAACAAACTCGCGACCTAATGAACGTGCAATTTCAAGCACATTAGCCTGTGTTTTTCCTTCTTCAAACAGAAGCTGAGTTATTCCATAGCGGTCACGCAAATCAAGCCAGATCATGCCGCCCTTATCGCGGACACGCTGAACCCATCCACACAATACAACCTCTTGATTTACATGTTCTAAGCTTAACTCTCCACAGGTATGGGTACGTAACATATAACTTTTTTAATACTGATATAGTAAAACTGCCTGATAATAAATGGCGCAAAAGTACGTATTTTTAGCAAATCTAACATGAAGTGTTTTCTATGAAATTATATAAAAGGCTGAGCGGACAAATAGGAGTGGTTCTGTCGTCCATTATTTTTTGTGTTACCTGTGCATGCGATCCTCCCCCGAAACCAGACGAAACGCCAACCGCCGATTTCGAAACAACCCCTCAAAAAGTCGCTATAACACCAGGCATTGTTGATGAAGCTTCCGGAATTGTTGCGAGTTACAATATGCCCGGTAATTTTTGGGTCAACCAGGATTCCGGCCAGCCTAATTCATTGTATTTGCTGAGTGCAGATGGGAAGAATATTAAGGAAATGAACATTCCAGGCTCGGCTAACCGCGATTGGGAAGATGTTGCAGCTGGTCCCGGGCCAAATGCTGGAGTGAATTATTTATATATCGGCGACATTGGCAATAATAATGAGCCGAAAAGTCAGGTAGGCGTAATTTTCCGGATCCCCGAGGTGGCCAATGCCAATGCGGGTTTTGATGGCTCGAAGTTGGAAAAGATCACATTCAGTTATCCCGATGGTCCGAGGGATGCGGAATCGTTAATGCTCGATCCGGCCTCGAAAGATTTGTTTATTATTTCAAAGGAAGGCCAAAATACAGGCATTTACCGGCTTGCATTCCCCCAATCCACAACCGAAACCATAGTCGCGGAAAAAATGGGAACCGTTCCTGGCGTAGGATTGGTTACGGGTGGAAATATTTCCAAAGATGGCAGCGAAATTCTCATCAGAACTTATCTTGCAGTATATTACTGGAAAGTGAAAACGGGAGAATCTATCGGGCAAACCTTGACCCAGCCTTCCACAAAGCAATTATTGGTTGCGCTTGAGCCGCAGGGCGAGGCGGTTTGTATGGATGCCGATGGAAAAGGTTTCTATACAATCAGCGAAAGATCCAGTGCCGCGAGCGTCACTTTGAATTTTTACAAGAGAAAATAAACAAAAGCCATGATGAAAAATCTATTAAGCGTCGTTTTGATGCTCGTTGTTACTGTTGCAAATGCGCAGAATGGAGATGAAAAATTTATCCGTGAAAATTATACGAAGGCGGAATACGACATTCCTGTCCGCGATGGCGTGAAGTTGCACACCATTGTTTACAGCCCCAAAGACGCCTCAGCAGAAAAGAAATATCCCTTTTTAATGCAGCGCACCTGTTACAGCGTCGCGCCTTATGGGCCAGACAATTATCCGCCCAGGATCGGCCCAAGTCCAACATTAATGCGTGATAAATTTATTTTTGTATACCAAGATGTGCGTGGCCGTTACATGAGCGAGGGCGAGTGGACGAACATGACGCCGCACATTGCGCAGAAAAAAGGCAAAGCGGACGTAGACGAGGCTTCGGACACTTATGATACGATCGAGTGGCTCTTGAAAAATGTCCCCAATAACAATGGTAAAGTAGGTCAGTGGGGCATTTCCTATCCCGGTTTTTACACTACGGCAAGTGCACTTTCGGAGCATCCTGCCTTGAAAGCGTCCTCACCGCAAGCACCCATTGCCGACTTCTTTTTTGACGATTTTCACCACAACGGAGCATTTACGCAGGGCTATTACCTTACCTTTCCGGTTTTCGGGATCAAACCTCCCAAGCCAACCACATCTTCCTGGTTTACACCTGAAATGTTCGAAGCCAAGCCGGATGGATACACATTCAACCTCAACATTGGATCGCTCAAAAATTTTGATAAATACTATTCAAAGAATTTCTACTGGCAGGAGACGGTTAACCATCCTAACAAAGACGAATTCTGGCAAAAAAGGGACATTCTGCCGCATTTGAAGAACATTAAGCATGCCTTCATGACTGTTGGCGGGTGGTTTGATGCGGAAGATCTTTATGGTCCTTTGAACACTTATAAAACGATCGAGAAAAATAACCCTTTTACTTATAATACGATCGTTGTCGGCCCTTTCGGTCACGGTCGTTGGAGCAGGGAAACCGGCCATACATTGCATAATGACATTTATTTCGGGGATAGCATCGCGACTTTTTATCAGACCAATATTGAGGCGAAATTTTTCAAACATTTCCTGAAAGAGGCAGGTGATGGGAAAACGGGTTTGCCTGAGGCTTACATGTTTGATACGGGTAAAAAAGCCTGGCAAACATTCGATAAATGGCCGGTGGCGGCTGTTGAAAAGCGCAAGTTATATTTTCACGAAAGCGGCAAACTGGATTTCAAAGAGCCTGCGCAGGCAAAATCTGTGAGTGAATATGTGAGCGATCCGGCAAAACCGGTTCCTTACACCGCGAACTACAAGCAGATGGCGGGTTTTACACCATTTGAATACATGTCAGAAGATCAGCGTTTCGCTTCTACGCGATCGGATGTGCTAGTTTTTCAAACCGACGTGCTGGATCAGGACATTACATTAGGTGGAGAAATCACAGCATTGTTGAAGATCAGCACGACCGGAACCGATGCGGATTTTTTTGTAAAACTCATCGACGTGTATCCGGGCGACGAAAAAAATCACGCATATCTGCCCAATCCTACGACCATTCTGGCGGGTTACCAACAGATGGTGCGAAGTGAAATCATGAGATCGCGGTTCCGCAACAGTTTCGAAAAACCGGAAGCATTGGTGGCAGGAAAAATGACCGACATTAAATTCCGCTTGCAGGACGTGTTGCATACATTTAAAAAAGGCCATCGCATTATGGTGCAGGTTCAAAGCACAGCTTTCCCGCTCTTCGATCGCAATCCACAGAAATACGTAGAGAATATTTACAAAGCGGAGGATTCGGATTTTATCAGCGCGAAGCAAACTATTTATCACCAGGCAGGTGCTGCCAGCTCACTAGAAGTTGACGTTATCAAATAATGCGATACTATTCAGTGCCAAACCGTTTTATGAATTTTAAAAATATTGGAATGACTATCATTGCCGCTTCTATGCTGAACGACGGTTTAGCTCAAAAGCTCGATTACCCATCAACAAATCGCGTTGATCACATTGACGAATATCATGGAGTGAAAGTTGCAGATCCATATCGCTGGCTTGAAGATGACCGCTCCGATGAAACGGGCGAGTGGGTTAAGGCGCAAAATGAGGTTACTTTTAGTTATCTGGATAAAATTCCTTTTAAGAATAAGATCTTTCTTGATCTGGAAAAGGCATATAATTATCCTAAATATTCGGCTCCGAGGAAAAAGGGAGACTATTATTATTTCTATAAAAATGATGGTCTGCAAAATCAGGCAGTGCTATATCGCCAAAAAGGTGAAAACGGAACGCCTGAAACGGTGCTTGATCCCAACAAACTTTCCGCAGACGGAACGACCCGACTTACTGTTTTCAGTCTTTCAAAAGATGGTAACCACGCTGTTTTGGGTTTTTCCAAAGGCGGCTCCGACTGGCAGGAATATCAGGTCATGGATATGAAAACCCTTTCAATGCTTTCGGATAAGGTTGAATGGGTCAAAATTTCGGGCGCTGCCTGGCAAGGCGATGGATTTTATTACAGTCGCTATCCCAAACCGGAAGGCAGTGCATTAGCCGCCAAAAATGAGAACCACCAGGTTTATTTCCACAAAATTGGCACAACACAAAACGAGGACAAACTCATTTTTGAGGACGCTGCAAATCCCCAGCGGTTTCACACTATTGGAACAACTGAGGATGAGCAATTTGCCGTGCTGAGTGTAAGCGACCGCGGGAAAGGGAAAGATGGAAATGGTTTGTGGATTTTGAAGAAGGGAGAAAAAACATTTAATCCTATTAAAGAAGAGATCACCGATTTTCAGTACGGTGTCATCGAAAACATTGGAGATGACTTTTTATTTGAAACGAATGAAAATGCGCCGAATAGCAAGGTTATGCGCTATGTTTCGGCATCAAAATCCTGGAGAACAGTCCTGCCCGAAAAACCCGAGCCGCTTTTAGGTGCCGGGCTGGCCGGTAATAAGCTATTTGCATCTTATTCCAAAGACGTTAGCAGCCGCGCTTATGTTTTCAGCGTGGACGGCACATTGGAGAACGAAGTGAAGTTGCCGGGGCTGGGAACCGCCAGTGGGTTTGGTGGTGAGCGCGGGGACAGCTTTGTTTTTTACACCTATACATCATTCAATTACCCGCCGACGATCTTCAAATACGACATTGCCAGCAAGAAAAGCGCAGTTTTCCGTGAACCGGAAGTGACATTCAAACCGGAAGACTACGAGACGGAACAAGTTTTCTATCCCAGCAAAGACGGCACTAAAATCCCGGCTTTCATTACCTATAAAAAAGGAATGAAACGCGACGGTTCCAATCCGACGATATTGTACGGTTATGGCGGCTTCAACATTAGCTTAACCCCCGCTTTCAGCCCGACGCGCATTCCTTTCCTGGATCAGGGCGGGATTTATGTGCAGGCGAATTTGCGCGGCGGAAGCGAGTATGGTGAGAAATGGCACGAGCAGGGGATGAAGCTCAAAAAGCAGAATGTGTTCGATGATTTCATTGCTGCAGCCGAGTTTTTGATTAAAGAAAAATATACATCAGCATCCAAATTAGCCATCCAAGGCGGATCTAACGGCGGATTGCTCGTGGGAACCGTTATGAACCAGCGCCCCGAGCTTTTCAAAGTCGCATTCCCAGCTGTGGGTGTGATGGACATGCTTCGCTTTCACAAATTCACCATCGGCTGGAACTGGATCGCGGATTACGGAAGCAGCGACAACGCCGAAGAATTCAAAGTGCTTTACGCCTATTCGCCGCTGCACAACATTAAGGAAGGCGGCAAATATCCCGCAACAATGGTCACAACCGCAGATCACGACGACCGTGTAGTGCCCGCGCATTCATTTAAATACGCAGCCGAACTCCAAGCAAAAGCCGGCAAATCATCCGACAACCCGTTGCTTATCCGCATCGATACCAATTCCGGCCACGGGGCCAGCAACACCAAGAAAGCGTTAGAAACACAAGCGGACATTTATGCCTTTATGTTTTCTAATATGGGGTTGGTTTGGAAGTAATGTTACCCGAATTGAAAAAAAATACAAATCCAAAATTTATCAAGTAAGGTAAAACGCTCTGAAAATGGTCTGAACAGTTAGTGGCTGGCTCAGACCATTTTAATTTGATGTTAACTTCCAATTTTCCCATTATTTCTTAATTTATTTCTACATGCAGGATACAACAGGACGGTGGGAATTGGTAAGTTTTCTAATCTTGTGCCCGTTACAGAGTAGTATTTGTAATTTGAAACCCTTTCAGGAAATGGGACCATTTACCTCAAAAAATGATAATTAATTAAATAAGATAATATGAGCAGTTCTAATGTAAGCCAGTACAGCTACGTAAGCTATTTATGGGATGAAAGTAAGGCGGCTTCGCTCGGTGATGACCAGGTAGCGCTTCTTTTGTACCGTTCCAATTTGTTGGGCGCAGACCTCCGTCTTACCAACTATGCAGGCGGTAACACAAGTTGTAAAACGATCGAAAAAGATCCGCTGACTGGCAATCCGGTTGAGGTAATGTGGATCAAAGGTTCTGGTGGTGATATTGGCACTTTGACAAGAAGCGGCCTCGCAGGGCTTTATCAGGACCGCTTGCATAATCTGAAAAATATTTACCGCGGATTGGAATTTGAAGATGAAATGGTGGAGCTTTTCAACCATTGCATTTATGATCTCAAATCCAAAGCGCCTTCCATAGATACGCCCCTGCACGGCTTATTGCCCTTCAAGCACATTGATCACTTGCACCCGGATGCATTAATCGCTATTGCGGCTTCGAAAGAAGGTGAGGCAATTACAAAAGAACTGTTTAACGGAGAACTGGCGTGGGTGCCCTGGCAACGTCCCGGTTTTGATCTTGGATTAAAACTGGAACAGGCATTGGCAGAAAATCCTGGTATCCGCGGAATTGTATTGGGTGGACACGGATTATTCACATGGGGTGACACAGCTTACGAATCCTACATTAATACGCTGGATACGATTGAAAAAGCGTCGGAATATCTGAATGAAAATTATGGCAAAAACCGTCCGGTTTTCGGAGGTCAGCGCCTGGAAAGTGAGCCGGAAGCACGCCGTTCGGAAATTGCCGGTAAGCTGGCTCCCTATTTGCGCGGATTGGCTTCAGAGCAGCAAGCGATGATCGGTCACTTTACGGACGATGCGCGCGTACTTGAATTTATTGGCAGCCACGATCTTGATAAGTTGGCGCCATTGGGCACCAGCTGTCCGGATCACTTCCTGCGTACAAAGATCCGTCCGTTGGTTCTGGATTTTCCATTTGATAAACTGGGTGGAACAGACCAGGAAATCCTGGATCAGATTCGTCCTCAGTTTGAGGCTTACCGTGTTGATTACCAAGCCTATTATGATCGGTGTAAGCATGACAACAGCCCCGCAGTTCGTGACCCGAATCCGGTAATTATATTGTTGCCGGGTGTCGGCATGTTCTCGTTTGCGAAGGACAAGCAAACGGCGCGTGTGGCAGCAGAATTTTATACTAATGCAATTAATGTAATGAAGGGCGCGGAAGCGATTTCTTCTTATGTTTCATTGCCTGAGCAAGAGGCATTTGATATTGAATATTGGCTTCTTGAAGAGGCGAAATTGCAACGTATGCCGAAAGAAAAGTCAGTTTCACGCAAAATTGCTATTGTTACCGGCGGTTCTGGCGGAATTGGAAAAGCCATTGCATTAAAGCTGTTGCAAGAAGGCGCCTGCGTTGTGATTTCGGACATTGATGAAAAAGCTTTGGCAGAAACAAAAGCTGAATTCGACGCTAAATTTGGCAAAGACTTTTCGGCAACCACCATCGCGAATGTGCTGGAAGTGGATCAGATCAAAGCGGCTTTGCATACGACTAAATTGAAATACGGAGGCGTTGATATCATTGTGAACTGTGCCGGTTTGTCTATCTCCAAACCATTGCTGGAAACAACCATTAAGGATTGGGATATTTTGCAGGATGTGTTGGTAAAAGGCCAGTTCCTGGTTTCTCAGGAAGCGGTTGCCATTATGCGTCAACAAGGATTGGGCGGTGATATCATTAACATTGCCAGCAAAAACGGGATTGTGTCAGGACCAAACAACGTGGCTTACGGAACTGCGAAAGCGGCTCAGCAGCACATGTCACGCCTTTTGGCTGCCGAATTAGGACCTGATAAAATCCGTGTCAATGTTGTTAACCCTGACGCTGTGATTGCCGGAAGTAAGATCTGGGAAAGCGGCTGGGCAGCGGGACGCGCGAAAGCTTATGGCATCAGTGTGGCGGAATTACCTGCATATTATGCCAAAAGAACGGTTTTGAATGCGGAAATCCATACAGAAGACATTGCAAACGGAGTTTACATTTTCGTGAGTGGTTTGTTGAATAAAAGCACCGGAAACGTAATTAATGTGGACGGCGGTGTTCCTGCGGCGTTCCTCAGATAAAAGAGATCCCGAAGCATTCCCGCCACTTTAAAGTCGCGGAAATGTTTTAAATGATTTTAGAATTTTCAAATTAGACTTCCCAAGTTTTCAAAACCTGGGAAGTCTTTTAAATTTCAATAAAAATGAAAATCGACCAATATCAGATTGACCAGCATAACGACAGCATAATGTCGCGTCATAATAACCAGCTCAACTTTTTAAAAGAGCAGCTTGGCGAGCAGGGGATCAATGCCAGCGAAGTAATAAGTGCTTTGGAAGCATTTCAGGTTGCCATTCCGAGCTGGGCTTTGGGGACGGGCGGGACGCGTTTTGGAAGATTTTCAGGAGGAGGCGAACCGCGTTCCTTGGAAGAAAAAGTGGAGGACGTCGGACTCTTGCATGCATTGAACCGTTCGAGTGGATCCATTTCGCTGCACATTCCCTGGGACATTCCACAGCAGGCAGAATCGATTATCGGTTTGGCAACTTCATTGGACTTGAAATTTGATGCGGTTAATTCCAATACATTTCAGGACCAGAAGGACCAGCAGCATTCGTATAAATTTGGGTCGCTTTCACACGTTGATCCTGCGGTTAGAAAACAAGCTGTTGAGCATAATATTGAAGTGATAAAATATGGTAAGGATCTGGGATCGAAAGCGTTATCAATCTGGCTATCAGATGGATCGTGTTTTCCGGGGCAATCCAATTTTGTAAAAGCATTTCAAAATACGCTGGAATCGTTACAAGAAATATACGCCGAATTGCCTGCTGATTGGAAAGTTTATGTGGAATATAAAGCATACGAGCCGAACTTTTATTCAACCGTAATCCAGGATTGGGGCAGTTCATTGCTTTTCTGTCAGAAACTGGGGCCAAAGGCAGATGTGCTGGTGGATTTGGGCCATCATTTACCAAATGCAAATATCGAACAAATTGTCGCGACATTAATGATGGAGGGCCGTTTGGCAGGTTTCCATTTCAACGATTCCAAATATGGCGACGACGACTTAACCGTCGGCAGCATTCGTCCTTATATGCTTTTCCTGATTTTCGTGGAACTGGTAGAAGGCATGAAACGCGCAAACCGTCTGGCTGACACTTACGCCTGGATGATCGATGCAAGCCACAATGTAAAAGATCCATTGGAAGACTTACTGCAATCGGTGGAAGCAATATTAATCTCCTACGCACAAGCATTACTCGTTGACCGCAAAAAACTGGAACAAGCCAGAAATCAAAACGACGTAGTGCTAGCCCAGCAAATTCTTCAAAATGCATTCAGAACCGATGTGCGGCCGCTAGTCCGCGAATCCATGCGACTAAGCGGCGGTTCACTGGATCCAATTGGGTTGTTTAGGAATTTGAAAGTTCGGAATGGGTTGATGAATGAGCGAGGGAAAATAACAGTCGCCACCGGATTATAAAAAAGCAATTGCCCCGGGCCTAAGCCCGGGGCAATTGCTTTTTTATAATGATTTTTCCGAGAACGTGGTTGGGAATCTCACTCAACAGGGATCGTACCATCTAGGAAAACAACACATAAATTCTGTAACTTTCCAGCGCTAAATATAACCTCACACTTACTGATGCTGAGCAACAGTTTATTATTAAATAAATATAATTCAATGAAAGCTACAATTTTAGAATCGGAGAGGCTTGTACTGCAGCCGCTGACTTCGACACACTTGTCCGAAAAGTATGTTAACTGGTTAAATGACCCTGAGGTAAACAAATATCTAGCATCCGGGGGAAATTACACGTACGAAATGCTGCAAGATTATATTGATAAGCATGAAAGAGAAGAAACACTTTTCTGGGCTATAATTATAAAGCAGACCGGCGAACACATTGGCAATATTAAGATAAGCCCCGTAGACGAGCTTAATAATACAGGGGAGTATGGCATCATGATCGGAGATCGGGAAAGTTGGGGCAAGGGCTTTGCTCGTGAAGCGTCATGTCTGGTTATAGATTACTGTTTTAAGCAGCTCCGACTGTCAGGAATAACTTTGGGTGTTTTGAAAAGTAATAGTGGAGCTGTAAAATTGTACAGGAAACTAAATTTTACAGAGCTGGATTTCGTTTCAAATGAGAAGTATAGTACTGACACACTAAGGATGTTCTTGCGAAATGAGTAATAAGTTAATTCTCGGTACGGTCCAGTTTGGGCTTGCATATGGAGTAAATAATTCAGCCGGGCAGGTTACGGTGGAGCAATCGTCTGCAATTCTTGAGCATGCATATACGAATGGAGTTACTTCCCTTGACACAGCAAGCAGTTACGGGAATTCTGAACTTGTCATCGGCAATTATCTCGGCAAGAATCCTGGAAAAAACTTCAATATCATAACAAAGTTTAGTAATCAGGTTGATTGCGGTTCATCTCTTGAATCCAGCTTACAAAAGCTAAGGTCCGACAAAATCTCGTCCATCTTGTTTCACTCCTTTTCGCATTACGCTGAAAATAAGCATGCGCTGGATTTCTTTATCCGTAAGTATAAGGACGTCAATGTGGCAACCATAGGTGTCTCAGTTTATACTAATGAGGAACTTGAACAGCTAGCTCAGGATGACCGCATAAATGTGGTACAATTGCCTTTCAATATCCTAGACAATCATGTTTTGAGGTCGGAAGCAGTGTTGGAATTAAAGTCCAGAGGAAAAACAATTCATACGCGCTCGGCTTTCCTGCAGGGACTCATTTTTATGGATGATGAGAAAATACCCGTTAAGTTATCGCCATTAAAAGAGCCTCTAAATTTAATAAAACAACTTTGTGATGAGCACAGACTTGACATAGGACATCTTGCATTGCAATATGTCCTGCAAAAAGACTATATCGACGGAGTGCTCATAGGTGTGGACTCAGTCACACAGTTGAAGCAAAATCTAAAATGGTCGGAAATCACTATACAGCAAGAAGTATTTAGGACAATTGACACTATCCTCATTGAGGACTTAAATTTATTAAATCCATCAACATGGTAAAACCTAAAATAATTATAGTAACACAGGCCCGTGTTAATAGCACGCGCTTTCCTCAGAAGATACTTAAAGAAATTAATGGCGAAACGCTTCTTTCGATACATTTAGACCGTCTCAAAAATTCTAAAATAGCTCAGGGTGTTATTGTGGCAACAACACATGAGGATAAGGTGGAAGAGATCATCAAAATTGCCGTGGCTGCGGGTGTTGGCGTTTACCAAGGTTCTACAGAGGATGTACTCGACCGCTTCTATCAATCAGTTAAGGATGAATTACCCGATTACGTTGTAAGAGTAACATCGGACTGTCCGCTTATAGACCCGCAGCTGATAGATGAGGTGATCACCCTCATGATCGATAGTAAGGTGGACTATGTCGCGAATGTCATTGTGGAGAGTTTTCCAGACGGCCAGGATGTTGAAGTATTCAGCTTTCATGCGCTTCAAACGGCCTGGAATAAAGCAGTATTGACATCGGATCGGGAACATGTGACGTCATTTATAAGAAATAATTCAAATGATAATGGCCAGCAGCTATTTACATCTAAAAATCTGTTGTCATCAAAGGATTATTCCAGCCTAAGAATGACTGTTGATGAGCCTCGTGATTTCACTTTGATTGAAAAACTTGTAAAAGATTTAGGCAAAACAAAAACCTGGATAGAATATGGAAAC
The DNA here is from genome assembly GCF_023822005.2 of Dyadobacter fanqingshengii. Classification (GTDB taxonomy): domain Bacteria; phylum Bacteroidota; class Bacteroidia; order Cytophagales; family Spirosomataceae; genus Dyadobacter; species Dyadobacter fanqingshengii. Next base: position 3,672,987 of record NZ_CP098806.1, on the reverse strand, counting down.
TACATTATTGAAAACGGTCTAAATGATATAAATGACAACATTATCCGTAACGAAGGTTATTTAAAGTCTCTAAAAGCGAATAAGATGAACAACGGCACAGGTCAAAAATTATATGAAAAAGCAAAAACGCTGATACCCGGGGGCACAATGTTGCTTTCCAAGCGCCCGGAAATGTTCTTGCCAGACAACTGGCCATCTTATTACTCAAAGGCACAAGGTTGCAAAGTATGGGATCTGGATGGGAAGGAATATATCGACATGTCTATCATGGGTATAGGTACGAATACGTTGGGATATGGAAACGAAGAGATTGATTCCGTAGTGATGAATGTAGTGCGAACGGGTAACATGAGCACTTTTAACTGCCCGGAAGAGGTTTACTTGGCTGAAAAACTTGTGGATTTAAATCCTTGGGCAAGTATGGTGCGATTTGCAAGAACCGGTGGCGAAGCTAATTCCATAGCGATCAGAATTGCCAGAGCAGCATCGGGTAGGGACAAAGTTGCTATCTGTGGCTATCATGGTTGGCATGACTGGTATTTATCAGCGAACCATAATGATAGTGACAGTTTATCCGGTCACCTCATACCAGGGCTGGATCCTACGGGTGTACCTAAAAATTTAAAAGATACGGTTTTCCCTTTCCAGTACAACAATTTTGAGGAGCTTCTACATATTGTTGAAAACAACGAAATTGGTGTGATCAAGATGGAAGTGGTAAGGAACTTTGGACCTGAAAATAACTTTCTTCAAAAAGTACGGGATCTTGCCACTAGCCGAGGAATAGTACTGGTGTTTGATGAGTGCACGTCCGGGTTTAGAGAAACTTTTGGTGGTATTTATCAGAAATTCGGTGTTGAGCCGGACATAGCCATGTATGGCAAGACCATTGGAAACGGGTATGCGCTTACTGCTGTTGTAGGCAGGAGGGAAGTCATGGAAGCTGCTCAGAAAACTTTTATTAGCAGCACTTTCTGGACAGAAAGAATCGGTCCCGCGGCGGCCTTGAAAACGCTGGAAGTTATGGAGAAGATGAGATCATGGGAAATTATTACAGCTCAGGGAAAAAAGATGCAGGATGGTTGGAAACAGCTTGCAGATGAGCATAGGCTTGCAATTAGCGTTTCAGGTATTCCCGCATTGAGTACTTATTCTTTTAACAGTAGTTCAGCTCTGGAATATAAAACATTTATAACTCAGGAGATGCTTAAAAAAGGATTTTTAGCGAGTACTAATTGCTACGCCTGTACAGAGCATACAGACGAGTATATCGATCAATATTTCAATTCACTTGATGGTGTTTATAAAGTGATTGCCGAGTGTGAGCATGAGGGTCGTGATATAACAAATTTATTAGAGGGACCAGTCTGCCATTCAGGTTTTAAGCGCCTCAATTAAGGATTAATACAAATGCTTTTTCTCGCGCATTTACATGGCTATGGTTAAGAGGCTTGCTTGTTAGTAGTTTTACTATTTAGGCCAAGCCGGACCATATCGCTTATTGTCGACGGATAACAGAAATAAACGCCCGAAATAGGTTAAGTTCTTGGCTTTTTCGGGCGTTTATTTTTATAATGATTTCCTCCTAATCAACGTAAACGGATTCTTTACAATAGCCCTTCTATTCTCCGTTATCAACTCCGCGGCCGTCTTTCCCATTTGCTCGTGATCCGTGGAAATGGTCGTGATGCCGTCCAGCAGGATCTCCTTTAATGGCGTTTCGTTGTAGGATATAATACCAATGTCTTTGCCAATCGTCAGCTGCTGCTCGCGGCATTTTTTGATCAGATTCACCAGATCATTTTCTTCGATCACCACATAAGCGGTGTCCTTCACGGCGATGCTGTTTTCGTGAAAGTCGTACATGATTTCGTGTTCGAACTCATGTTGAATGCAAAAGATCCGGAAGCCCTTGATGATTTCTTTGGGATAGCGGATAATGGTCGGGAAAATAAGGATCAGCTTTTTGTAAACTTTGAGCAGGTCAACTGCCTCATTTAGAGCAGAAACAATGTCTTTTTCGAAATTCTGGAAGACGGATGAATGCTTTTTACTGTTCAGCTCAATGTCCTTATCCAGTAAAATCAGCTTCTCCGGCGGGATCATTTTCAATGTTTCAATTGCCTCTTCCGCTTTTTCGTAGAAGTGCGGCATGATCACATAATAATCGTATTCCCCCAGGCTGTTTTTGATCAAATTCTTGAAAATATTGGCATTGGAATGATGAATGTGCAGATCAACATTTACATTGCGGCCAACATTCTCCACGAAAGCATTATATATCTGCTTTTTATAATTACTTATTTTGTTGAAAACCAACAGAATGCGCACCGATGTTTCAATGTCGACGCGGTTGATAAAGTAACCTTTGCCCCGAACAGATATCAATACGCCATCCTTGATCAAATGCTTGTAGGCCTTTTCAACAGTGTCCCGGGAAAGTAAATATTCTTCACTTAACTGATTGATAGAAGGAATTTTATCGCCGCGTTTCAGTTTCCCCTTACTAATCGCCTGCAAAAGCGACTTGATTATCTGCATGTATTTTGGCGCACTTTCCTTAAACTCAATGTCGAATTGTATTTCCATTAAAATGGTGATTATGGGGCTGGTAACAATAAATAAAAACAGCCGGGGAAGAAAACTACTTTCTCCCCCGGCTGTTTTAATGCGCTTTTTGCTAATTATCTTGGCCCCCTGCTGCTTCTTTCCGAGCTTCCGCCGCCACCTCTTGATCCTCTTTCAGAACCTCCAGAGGAACGTTCATTAGGAGCGCTGCTTCTTGATTCGGAAGAACCTCTATCCACAGAACCGCGTTCCGAACGGCTTTCGCGTTGTGCAGGCGCTTCGTTGGATCCTCTTTGTGAACGGCTTTCCCGTTGCGCAGGTGCCTCATAGGAACCTCTGTCAGGGCGGCTTTCGCGTTGTGCAGGCGCTTCATAGGAACCTCTTTCTGAGCGGCTTTGTCTTGGCGCAGGCGTTTCATATGCTTCTCTGTTCCGGCCAGGATTCACCGGTTCGCTGCTACGTTCTGATCTGCTGTTTCTTTCTGAGCCGTAGTTTGGGACGTTGCGTTCCGGAGCACGTTCTGCACGGGTTGGCGCTTCATATTCCCGGTTGCTGCGACTGTTGTTGTCACGGCGGTTAGCCTCATAACCCGGGTTTCCACCATTGCCTCTGCTGCTGCGGTCCGATCCTACGTCAATCGTTGAGCCCCGGCGATTGGATTCGTTATTTCTGCTGTTGCGTTCATTGGAACCGCGGCTATTGTCATATCTGTCATTTCCACGGCTGTTTCCGGCAACAACCACTCTGCCTCGGTTTCTTGAATCAATCTCTCGAACGTAAACGCTTCTTCTTGTTACACGCTCAATTTCGTCACGTCTCGGGCCATAAGCATAGGTCCGGTTGTTGTTATAATAGTAATTGTTAATGATCGTGGTTCTGCCATAATAATGCGAAACGCGGTTACGAGGAGCACAGTAATCGAACCAACGTGGGCTTGAAATGTAACGCTGCGGCACGAAAACCCACCAGAAAGACGGGAGATTAACCGAAATGTTCACTTGCATACCAGGACCGAGCGGTGCCCAGCCATAATATCCGCCACCCGAACGCCAGTTTACCCAAGCCGGTCCCCATTCGTAACCGGGGATCCAAAACCAGCCATTATAGTCATCGAAAGACCAGCGGCCATAGTGAAACGGCGCCCAGCCCCAGTCGTAATCCGAAACCCAGGTGTTGCCGTATTCGGTCACTTCCCAATATCCCGCGGTGGAGTAGGGTTGGAAACCTTGCGGCGCGTCAGGCACCCAGACGGAGCCATATTGCGGCGTGCGGATCCACCTTCCGTAAGGGGATAATTCTTCGTAAAATGTTTGAAATGAAATGTTAACCCCGGGCTGAGCCTGCGTCTTGGTGAATGTGGAAACACCGCCAAGCGTGAGCAAGATCAGGCCCAGTATCCGAAGTTTTCGCATGATGTTCATGGCTATATGGATTAGTTGTTTTTCTTTATTTAAATCGTTTATAAGACACTGTTTTTTTGTTTTGGTTTAAACGTTACTGAGTGCCTCAATCGGTATAAATATCGCCCGGTTGAAAGCGGGTAACGTTTGATATTTGCCAGGTTCATAATGTGGTTGTTATAAATAGTTGATAATTAAGATATTATTTCATTTTGGCAAAAGAATTCGTCATCTGTTTGCTTGCTCTAAGACATTTGTAAACTACTTTAGCCCTATGCGGCATCGTCAACATTAACAACACGTTAACAATATTTTAAGTTAGCACATGATCAACCCTGAAATTCTTCATAACGAATTGGTCTTTCAAACTGCGCGCAGCGGCGGAAAAGGAGGGCAAAATGTGAATAAAGTCGAAACAAAAGTGGAGCTGCGATTTGATATAAAAAATTCGCAGCAACTCACTGACGAGCAAAAGCAAACATTGATCGACAAGCTCGCTAACAAGCTGACAAATGATCAGATACTGGTTATGTATCACCAAACGGAACGCTCCCAGCTGGCCAATAAGGAAAAGATCATTACCAAGTTTAATGATTTGATCAAAAAGGCATTTACAGTTCAAAAAAACCGTAGGGCGACGCGGCCAACCCTTGCTTCAAAACTGGATAGGTTGCAAACGAAGCAACGGAATTCCAACATTAAATCACTGCGTAAAAAGACCTTTGAAGACTAGTCATTCTGCATTGCCAATTCATCTTTTACCCAAATGAATGTTATCACTCCTGCTCAACCTAAAATAAGTGCCGTTCTTACGCTTCCCGTTATCGTTGCCTCGCTGGGTTACTTTGTGGACGTTTATGATTTGCTATTATTCAACATTGTCCGTGTCCCCAGCCTGAAAGATCTCGGTTTGTCCGAAGAAGAGATTTCCCGCATAGGGGCCAATATTTACAACTGGCAGCAAGCAGGCCTGCTCATTGGCGGCTTCATGTGGGGCATATTAGGCGATAAGCTGGGCCGCCGGTCTGTTCTGTTTGGCTCTATATTCACCTATTCACTGGCCAACATTGCCTGTGGTTTTGCCAATAATGTTGAAATATATTCATTTTTGAGGTTTGTTGCCGGATTAGGCCTTGCAGGTGAACTGGGTGCAGGCATCACACTTATTGCTGAAATTTTGCCAAAAGAATTACGTGGTTATGGCGCTTCTTTGATGGCCAGCGTCGGTCTGGCTGGTGCCATTGCAGCCTTTTTCGCCGTTAAGCTCACAGACTGGCGGATTGCTTACTTCATAGGAGGCGGAATGGGCTTGATCTTGCTGGTTTTGAGGATCAATGTTTTGGAATCACTAATTTTTAATAAAAGCATTGAAAAACGAGGGAATAAGCCCGTGCCGTGGTGGACGATTTTTACAAGCTGGTCGCGGTTTGTGCGTTATATCCGTTGCATGGGCATTGGATTGCCTACTTATATGGTCATTGGGATATACGCCACTTTCGGAAACGAATTTGCCAAAGCGCTGGGAATTACAGCCGACGTTCAGGCAGCATCGTGCGTGCTTTACACCTACATTGGCGTGGTTACCGGCGACTTTTTCAGTGGGATTTTAAGTCAATGGCTGCGATCCAGACGGAAAGCGATCCTGCTAATGATGTCGATGACGCTTGCTGGGGTGGTGTGGCTGCTTTATGGTGGCATTCAATCGACTACTGTGCTCTACGCTTGTTATGTATGGCTCGGATTTTCAATTGGCTACATTGCTATGTTCCTGACGACAACAGCTGAACAGTTTGGAACGAACTTGCGGGCAACGGTTACCACTTCCGTAGCCAACAATGTGCGGGCAACGGTTCTGATCACATTGCCAATCTTCCAACTTTTGAAGCCAGGCTGGGGCGTTTTGAGTTCAGGCGCAATTGTCGGTGCTGTTTGTTTTGGGCTTGCATTGCTTTCCTTATGGAAGATGGAAGAAACTTATGGAAAGGAATTGGATTACGAAGAAGCTTGATTTTGAAGTTTTTTCAATCTGCTGTTTTGGTAAATATGAGCTGATCCGGTCGGGGATAATCGATTAGTTTTGAGAAATCCACTTTCCAAAAGTCGAGGTCAAGCAGATGGTTTTGATTATCCCTGGTGAGCGTGATGACAACCGGCGTTCCGTCACTATCTACGTATTCTGCCTGGATCAGGTCGCCGTCGTACGCGTCCACATTGCCTCCGAGACTGATGCTGCCCATTTTTCCGCCCTCGTATTCGTCCACTTCATCGCTAACGGGATAGTCGCTTGGATTGAGGTTCAATTGTAAAAGCAGGAAATGGATCAGGTCAATTTCGTTCTGCCTGATGGGCCTGATGTTGCTCATGAGTCGGCTTTTGAAATACTATTCTTGTTTCGCAGCTGCTCCGCCTTTTTTCCGACAAACCAGAATGACAGCGCGAGAATGGCAAAGAAGATTCCTTTGTTAGTCCTGTCCCAGAAATACTCAAAATATCTTGTATAAATGTTGACAAGAAAAAACACCAGTCCCAAATCGCGTAATGTATCCAGTTTATTCTGGAATGCATAAACCAGCAGTAATGCCAGCATGATAGAAAATCCCAATGCCCAATACCAAAAATAACTCTGCTTAATCGACGTCCAGCCACTCAGATCATCATAATTCCCAAATATCGAAAGCGTCCATGCGGCCAGCAGAAATAGGAAAAGACCGATGGAATAAGTGGTTTCTTGAAAAAACGGCAATAGTTTAAGCCTTTGCAAAGCAATAGAAAACAACCATATGGCCAATCCGAAAATGGTCATTCGGAGCGGATAGTTCATACCCAGAAACCGGTAACTGCCACCCGACCAGAAGTGAGTTTGAGCACCCCACCAACCTGCCAGAGAAATGATCATCACCGTCCAAAGCAATGTGGAGCGAAGGAAAACTGCTGCACCGCCGTAAACAATCGTTGCTATGAGCAGTGGAATAGCATAATTTCCTTCAAAATTGGTGAAGCTGCGCGTCCAGTAAGTGATCGCAATACCAATGGTCAAGATAATGGTGATGTTGTAGGTTTCGTTGCTGGCTTTTGATGCTGGATATTTAGCTTGCCTTCGTTTTGCGAGGAAAATAAATAATGCAGCCAACGCCGTAAATCCTATCCCGAAAATGGTTTCAGAAAAACCCCATTTATTACGCAGTTGTTCCAGCCATTTTTCATCGAGAACCAATGCTCCGAATGCAAGTAAGCCACAAGAAATCGCGGAAATCAATGCGTAAATGGTAATCGCATCCACATTAGCATTTCGCAATTGATAACTATTCCTCAGTTCCTCAGCCAATTCTCCGGAAATTTTGCTGCTGTCCCGCCAATATTGAATAGCCTTATTAACAGCCTCCGCCTCCTTCTTATCTAATTCCATTAATGTTCAGCGTTGATGAATTGAAATTGTGGCTTAGCAGCCTAAGCCCAGCCGATTAGTTAATTAAAGGCCTCAATTTTATCGTTAAATATGACGACTAATTTGTATTCGTCACTTAGTTTCAGAACGTCTTCCCAGATCTCGGAAACCAGGATATGAAAATTTTTCATCGACATGTTTCCCGTTCGAAAATGTATGATTCTTGGAGGAGGAGAGGATACGAGGATGCGATTTGAAAAATCAGCATCTTTGGAAATAATGGTCATCTGCTTTTCTTTCGCATTCGCCCAGATGTCCGAATCAACAGCGGTTCGTTCAATGTCAAGCTGATGTACGTAATTTTTGTTATTCCAGAGAGAAAAATAGTAGGGCAAGTTTACGTCGATTAAATACTTAGGCGACATGTTTTATCTCTTTGATGAAGTAATTACGGTTCATCATTTCAATTGCAAATTGATAACAGGCGTCTATATCCTCATTTTCCAGGCCGGGATATTGATGTAGTAACTCTTCCCGACTTGTGCCAGCGAACAAAAATTCCAAAATAGTCTGGACAGTAATTCTCATGCCGCGAATTACTGGCCGCCCATTACATATATCAGGATTTACTGCAATTCTCTCTGTCAGGTAAGTTGTCATCACATTAACTTTTTTACAAAGATAAGTATATAAATCTTCAAAGGTCCGAATCGCTGGCGACCCGGACCTTTGAAGATCATTTCCCGCTTTTCAGCCCTGACAGAAACTCAACTACATCCCTGATCTCTCTTTTGGACATGACAGTGCCCATTGGAGGCATGCTGGAAGGGACGTTTTCGCGTTTGGCGATCCTGGCCGTTGCGATTTTTAATGGTTCGGCTTCTGAGGTTTTCAACACCAATTCATGATCGCTTTCCTGGGAAAGGATTCCCGCAGCGGATGTGCCGTCTTTCAATGTAAGCATTACCATTCCGAATCCTGGCGAAAGACGCGCACTCGGCTCGATCAGCGCCTGCAATATTTGTTCTCTTGAAAGCACATTGCCAATGTTGGACAGGTTAGGCCCAACTTCTCCGCCCTGCCCGCCAATGGAATGGCAACGCACACATTCAGCTGCTGAATTGGTCATAAAATATCTGCGGCCTAATTGTGCATTTCCACCAACAAGTGCGTCCTGATAATCAGCAACGGTCATTCCGGTTGTTCTAAGCGGAGCCAATTTGGCGATCAGCGTGCTGGATTTGGTAGAATCCACTGCTTCCGAAAGATCCAGTGCAAGGCTCTGCGGCAATTTCTTGTCAGTCAATTTACCAATCAGGTCTTCAAAAATCCCTTCCGTTTTAGCAACCGGGATCGTTCCGAGCACACGCAGCATTTGCTGTTGTTCCCGCACACTGCCTTTTTCAAAAATACTTTTAGATATGTCTGTCAATGCTTCTTTCGACATATTTACGCTTCCTGCCATTCCCAGTGCTGCTGTACGGACGTCCGCGTCAGCATCGGTCATACCCAGCTTCATTGCCGTTTCCATATCCGCATATTTCAAAGTGTTCAGCGCCACAAGCATTGCGGTGCGCACTTTCGCATTTTTATGCGTGCTCAGTATCTTGGCCAAAGCAGCATTGTTTTCGGACATGCCCAGGTTTGTAACCATCTGAGCCGCCGCGATTAATGTCTCGGAATCTTCATCATCAAGCAAATCGGCGATAACAGGTTGAACTTTGGACTTGACAAGCGCAGCATCGCGCGTAACAACGCCTCTGTAACGTCCGTCCACGCGATCCATTACAGATGGACTTGCCCACGTTCCCAATGCGGCCAAAGCTTCCGTACGCACGTTTTTCTCGACATCTTTCCTCTGAGCAAAAGCGATCAGGTTATCCAATTGTTCGTTGGTGCCTACGCGTAACGAAGCATTGATGGCCCTTCTTAACAATGGTTCGGAAGTGAATTTTTTGTCCTTCAAAAGCGCAGCTAATGCAGGCAGAGAAGCCGGGATAGACAAGTCATCATTAATGGCACGCGCGGCTTCTGTTACAATATATTCATCTTTATCTTGCAAGAACAGGCTCACTTTTTCATTTCGCAATCTTCTTAAAACAAGCACTGCTGCAATTCTGAGCGACTTTTCAGGGCTGGAAGATAATGCTAAGATGGACTCCACCTCGCCAATGCGCGACAATGCAAGCACGGCTGCGTGTCTTAGATAAACATCTTCATCATTATTTGCCTTAATCATGCCGATAAGCGGCGCAACTGCCTGTTTATCAGCAATGCGACCAAGCGCTTGCGCGCCAAAGAACTGCATTCTGGGATTTTTTGATGAAAGCATAGGGATCAGCATCGGGCCTGCTTCGGCAATTTTTGCATCGCCAAGCACCTTCGCAGCCTGCACAGAAATCTCCTCATCCGAATCTTTGAGTAGTGTCATTAAAACATTCGCATAGGATTTGTCCTGGCGAGCCAGCTGTCCCATTCCCCAAATGCCATGAATTCTTTCGAGCTGATTGCCCGTTTGCGCAATGGCTTTGCTCAAAACCGTTGCGCCTTTTGCACCGCGTGTCGCCAATTCGAATTGCGCTTTCTGACGGATCCGCATATCCTGATTTCCCAGTAACGACAAAAGCATTTCGTCTGTTTGCTTCGAATAATCCAGCTGCATCAGGCGTTTGGTAACGGCCCGCAGGTCTTTCAGGTCATTTTTGTCATCCGAAACATCCAGTTTCCAAACTCTGCCATAATTTTTTGTATCCCAACCATTGATCCAGTCAGCCACGTACAATGCGCCGTCCGGCCCAAAGCGGATGCCTGTTGGCAGGATTCCGTTCAGGATATTTTTCTCGCCATCCAAAACGAATGAAGCACCCTTTGGTTTTAATCCAAAAGCCCAGATTGGCGAACGAGCGGGGTTACCAACGAATTCAACCAGGAAAAATTTGTTTTTCCAAGCCGATCCCAATGCGGTTCCGGGATTATATTGCATTCCGGTTGGTCCATTGTGGAAATTCTGAATTGGTGGGATAATGTATGCCGCCTGACCTTCCCATCGGGGTTTGTAAAGCTTTTCATCCATCCAAACTTTGTAACTGTTGTTCTTAGGATCGGTGTATTTACCATATTGCCAGTTGGATCTCCAACCAGCATCCGAACCCTCCACAACGTGCACAAGTCTTTCGCTTTCTCCCGGATGGTCGCCATCGTTATCTGAGCTGATCAGGTTACCGTATTCGTCAAAAACAAATTCGTGCGTATTTCTCAAACCATGCGCAAAAACCTCAAAATCACTTCCATCCGGATTGGAACGGGCGATAATGCCTGAATTTGGATGTTCATGTTTTACGCCTTCCGCTGTGGTAATGTTGGCACCAATGTCACCAATGTTCCAGTAGATCTTGCCATCCGGTCCTTCGATCGGGTTGGACATGCCGTGCCCGCCAAAACCGATGTGAACGCCATATCCATGGCTGATAGATGTTTTTTGGTCTAAAACCCCATCATTATTGGTATCCGTTAAACGCCACAAGTCAGGTGCAATGGCTACAAATGCGTCGTGCGCGCGAATGAGCACGCCACCCGCTACGTCTGAAACTTCTTCAAAAAAGTCATCCAGAATGCGCATGGAAACGTCCGCAATGCCGTCATTATCCGTGTCTTCAATGCGCCAGACCTCGTCTTTTTCAACGGCCAGGTCCTTCCAGTCATGGCTTCCGTCCCCATTAAGGTCTTTCAACCAGCTGTTTTCCTTGCTTTTTTCGGGCGCAAAAGTGCTGCGAAGAAAGGCGCGGCGTTCTTCAACGGTTTGCAAACCAATGGAGGCCGTCATCCAGTTCTGATGTCCGCGAATGTCGAATTCGGAGTTTTTCTGACGGTTTGTCCGATTTAAATAAACCCTTCCCATATCATCCACCGAAATAGCAACCGGGTCCGGTGCCAGGGAATCAGACGCCCAGAGATCAAGTTTGAGGCCGTCGGCCAGTTTCACAACCGCTTTGTCACGGATCTCTTTGGCATGCGCCTTACCCGTAGCGGCATCCTCTTTAATGACAACTGCGGTGCTGTTGGTTTTAGATGTAGCGCCAGTTTTCGAGCTCTGAGGCGACATTTTCATACAAGAAACCACCACTACAGTGGTCGCAGCAAGAAGAATTAATGGTTTTTGTAAATGTTTTCTGGAAATCATTGAGGCAGTTCCTTATTCAGGATTTAGTTATAATCTAGGTGTTGGTCGGGAATGAAAGAAAATTAAAGAGGCATTTTAATAGTTGTTATACTGTCAAAAAAGCATTCAATACAATATTAAAACAAATCGAGCTGTACGCTTATATTGTTCAGCCTTATTATTTGGAATAATTTTTTTTATAACATGCAGTTCATTACCCTTTTTGTTCCAAAACACATTTTTAATGGCTATCCAGGTTTTAATCACATTAGTACTTGTCTTGTTGAATGGTTTTTTCGTGGCAGCAGAGTTTGCCATCGTGAAAATCCGCGCTTCTCAATTGGAGCAAAAAGCGCAGGAGGGCAATGCAATGGCCATTTTATCGAAAAAGATTGTCGCTAATCTGGATGGATATCTCGCTGCTACGCAATTTGGGATAACGCTTGCAAGCCTTGGTTTGGGTTGGATAGGAGAACCGGTTGTTTCGAAAATACTCATCGGCGGGATGGAACTGGTGGGGATTACACTGGAGCCAGAACTCGCTCATCAGATCGCATTGCCGGCTGCTTTTGCCATTATAACGGTTCTGCACATTGTTTTTGGCGAGCTGGCGCCTAAATCCATCGCCATCCAACGTCCCGAAGCGACTACTTTATTTTTATCTTATCCATTGCATGCTTTCTATCTGGTTTTCAGGCCGGTCGTCTGGATGTTAAATGGCATTGCCAACTTTATTCTCAAAGGCGTTGGCATCACGCCTTCGCACGGGAGTGAGGTTCATAGCAGCGATGAGCTGCGCTATCTGGTTCAGCAGCAGAAAGATAGCGGAATGATCGAGGCCGCAGATTATGACCTGATCAAAAATGCATTCAACTTTTCGGAACGGATCGCTAAACAAATCATGATTCCCAGGCCCCAGATTGTCGGGGTTGATATCAACGATTTTGATGAGGCAAAACTGGAAAAGATCATTGAAGAAGGCTATTCCAGAATTCCGGTTTATGAAGATACATTGGATCAGATCGTGGGTGTACTGCATTTAAAAGACCTGCTTTTGAAAATGCGTCAGGGCAAAGAAATTGTGCTTACGGAGCTGATCAGGCCTGTTTCCACGGTTCACGAGTCCAAACCGATCGGTGCATTGCTTAGGGATTTCCAGCAAAACAGACAGCAGATGGCCGTGATTATCGATGAATATGGCGGGGTCGACGGCATTGTTACGATGGAAGACATTTTGGAAGAATTAGTGGGTGAAATTCAGGATGAGTACGATAATGAGATCCCCATTGTGAAGAATGAAAGCGACAATACATATACAGTATTGGGTTCAGCGTCGATCACAGATATCAATGATAAACTTCCGCACGATATTTCGAAGGAAAGTGATTACGAAACTTTGGCCGGTTATTTGATTTACAAATTGGGCAGAATTCCCGCGGTCGGTGAGAAGTTTAAAACAAAACATTTTGAATTTACTATTCTCAAAAAGCAGCGTGCCACCATTTCACAGGTGAAAATTACTATTTTTGATTCCTAAGGGGGTTTTTGATTCTTATTTTAGGTTCAATTTCAATGTTAATGTCTGCTGATTACGCAGCACTTCCACATCCATTTGGCCCGTCCAGTTAACTTGCTGACGGATCGCTTCGAGGCGAACAACATTGTCTGTTTTTTCTTTATTAGCGCTGATAACCACATCGTTATTCTGCAATCCGCTTTTTACTAAAATGCTGTTGGCAGGAACATCCACAACAACGACGCCTTTTTCATCTGGCAAACCAAATGCAGACCGGTCTCCAAGGCCTCGCACATTTCTGATTTTAACGCCCAGCCAGGTCATTTCCTGCATGTCTTTTTCCAAAGCAGCATTCAGCAAAACAGGGTAGGAGACTTTCTTCGCTATTTTTTTGAATGTTTCTTTTGTTACGCCAAAACGGTCCGTAGGGAAATTTTTGAATCCCAAAGCCAATGCCGGACTTGCAGATTTGACCTGATAATTGCCGTTTTCCGGATCGACAAAAGCTGCGTCGCCAAATGTGCTGTGCGAGTCGGTTTTATTTGATTGGGCGTTTTTAAGGTCATTTTTATTAGGGAAAAGATTGTAGTCTACTTCCTTGCCCCAATCCTTGATCAGGATCGGGAAATATGGACGCATCAGAATGTTTTTCCTGAAAACATCGCCGCTGTTTTTAAACCAAACGTGCGGATGAAAGCTATTATTCAGAATGACGTTGTTCTCGGCAATCCGCTGAAATCCTTCGCGGAATTTCAGCCCACCGCTCATAAACACATTGTTATATATATGATAATTGCTGCTGCCGTCGTCCAGATCCACATCCCAGCCATGGTCGCAGCGGAAGCGGTTGTTGCGGATGATCACTGTTTTTTGGGCGTCCAGAAAGATGAGCTCCGGGTGCGTTGCGGCAATGCTATCCATGGTTTTACGGTCGGGGTGCCAGAAGCGGTCGCGTCCCCAGGAGTTAAATGCGCCATGATCGCCGGTTTCGAGTACGGTTTCGAAGACGTCATTATTTTCGATGAGATGCCCGCCCCAAGCTCCGTCGCCAATGTTGATCCCGGCACGCGGCACCTGATAAATGGTGTTGTGGCTCACATGAATTTCAGAGGCCATCTCAATCTGCACGCCGGTGCATTGCTTTTCTATTTTTCCAATGTTATGGATCAAATTGCCTTCGGCAAAGCATTTGAGCGGATACTTGTTATTCTTCGGGCCTGGCGTGCGGTCAATTTTGGCAAGCGGAATGAAATTTTCATAACCAAAAGCAGCCGAGCGAACGGCCGAGGAATCGCCTATAAAGCATATCGCGCTCGAACCAATGTTGTAAATATGCGAACCAGTGACACCAGAACCGACATTATAGCCGCTGATCATGACCGCGTTGCCGCCCAGATTTGTGAATTCGGAATCCTTAATGAGGCAGTTTTCAGTATTTTCCATGAGCACGGCCCCGCCACGATAGATCATCCAGTCGCTTCGTAACAGTGGCTCATAATGTTCCATGAATGTGCGTTCCGTGTGTTCAAAACGGATGCTGCTAATGGTTATGTTTTTAACAGGCTCTTGCTTCGTTCCTATCAGTTCAATGATGTGTTTGAGATGGGAAACTTCAATGTTAGCTTTGCTAATGTCAAGTTTTTGAGGAGGATACAGATAAAGCGTTTGTGTTTTTTTATCCAAAAACCATTCGCCCGGCGCATCCAGCTCGCTAAAAACATTTTCCACAAACCGATGCTGCGAATGCAATGTAGATGGCCGATTATTCTGCCAGCCGCCTTCCAGCTCAGCTTCGCCGTTCTTAGTTCCTTTGATCCGATAATGGAAACTTCCCCACTCAGACTTATGTAAAGCATGCACATAACCGCCTGCAATGTTTCGGGAGTTGGCAATTCTCGCGGGTGAAAGTGCATCTTCTGCTGTCCCGTTGAAAACCCGGGCAGTCGAATCGAAGTTGGGATAACGTGCAATTGGCAATTGCTTTCCGTTGATAAAAAGCATTTCAAAGCCGTTGCCGGACACTTTTGCTTTCAGGATGTTTTTGTCATGTTTCTCCCATTTCAGCATTATTTTTCTCCCTGCACTTAATGTAACAGGCTCATTTTTAAATGCTTCGATAGTAAGCGACTTCCCATTTAGCGAAGCCGGATCTATTTTTAATGGTGTATCAAGATAATACACGCCGCTCCGCAGAAAAATCGTAATCTTGCTTTGCGGCAGCTGCTTTATCTGGGCAACAGCTGCGGATGGCGTTTTCAGCGGAGACTGCAATGTGCCCGCATTTGCATCATTTCCGCCTGGCGACACGTACAGGTTTTGGGCATGGCTAACGAAAGCCAATGCCATTAATTTGAACAAAAAAAGCCCCAGGATCCTGCTATGCATTGGTTTAGGTATATTTATGGAATGCTGACTCAAATTAAGACTAAAATCCTATGAAGTGTCCTTATTCGATCATCATTATCATGCTGACAAGCACAACTCAGCTCGTTTTCGCGCAGACAAAAAAGAAAAATTCTTTTCCTACGTACGAACAGATCAGAGGAAATAAATCGGAGACATACGATTTTGTCGCGCCTCAAAGCATTCAAGCCAACCCAACATCAGCGGTCCCGGAGACAGGGAAATACACGCTTATTAAACGAAGCATAGTCACCGAGCACGGATTTGACGTTTTCGGTTACCCCAAAGACAGCGTTACCTATATTTTGAACGGAAGAAAGGAAAGGGACGCGAAGCGTGCGGAAAAGGAGATCAGGACGAAGAGTAGGAACATTACCGACATTTCAATCGGTGCGATGGATGGAAGAGGGAGGCGGGTGATTCGGATTGATTATGAGGAGTGAGTGAGTAGGGAGTTACTTGCATTGTCAGCCTGAGCGGAGTCGAAGGCGCGCTACTCCTTGGTAACGCGCCTTCGACTCCGCTCAGGCTGACAAATCAAGTAACTCCCTACTTATTCAAAATATCAATCAAAAACTTCCTGAACGGCTCTGCAAACTCTTTTCTTTTTAATGCAAACTCGACCGTTGTTTTCAAATAATCCAGCTTATCTCCAATGTCGTGACGCTTGCCTTCGATGTGGTGAGCGTAGATGTTTTCGCGTTTAAGGAGCAGTAACAAGGAATCGGTGAGCTGGATTTCGTTGTTTTTGCCTTTGGGCGTTTGTTCGATTGTGTTGAAAATTTCAGGCGTTAAAATGTAACGTCCTGCAATGGCCAGATTGGAAGGTGCGAGGTCAATGGCGGGTTTTTCAATGAGCGTGCTTAGTTCCAATATCGTATCACTCAATGACGTTCCTCCTACAATTCCGTAGCGGTTTACTTTGTTGGCAGGCACTTCTTCCACTGCGATTACCGAACCGCCATATTGCTCGTAAGTGTCCATTAACTGTTGCGTAACCGGAATTACAGAGTCCATAATGGTGTCTCCCAGAAGCACTGCAAATGGCTCATTACCAACATGATGACGGGCATAATAAATGGCATCGCCCAAGCCGTTTGCTTCTTTCTGCCGGACAAAATGCACATTGGCCATATCCGCCAGACGGCGCATTTCATTGAACCACATTAAATCTTCCTTTTCTTCCAGGCGGGTTTCCAGTTCCACATTGCGGTCGAAATGGTCTTCAATGGCGCGTTTTCCTTTTCCTGATATGATCAAAATGTCCTCAATCCCCGAATCGACCGCTTCCTGAACCACATACTGGATCGTTGGAATGTCGATAATAGGAAGCATTTCTTTGGGCATCGATTTGGTTGCGGGAAGAAACCGCGTGCCAAGTCCGGCAGCAGGAATTACAGCTTTACGAATCATAAGTTGGCTTTCGCCCGTCAGCTTTCGGCTTTCGGTTTATAAGTTAGTGTTGAAATATTCTTTTAGGTCTTTTTGATATCACCAGTCGGTTCTTTTCATAGTCAACCGCTGGTTGCTGTCAAACTACAAATGGCCTAATTACGCGTGCATTGTGTTTTTTCAGCTCTACAAAAAGTTGGTTCAGCATATCATCGTCGTGATAAATGCCAATGATCGTTCCGCCTGATCCTGCGAATTTGGCGGATGCACCGCATGCCCTGGCAGCATTGATCAGCCGTTTGTTAGACTCAGGCACATTGTAAATTTTGCAACGCAGGTCGAAATTCTCATTCATCAACTGGTGCAAATCGTGGGCGCGACCTTCCATCAAAGCTTCCCGACCATCGGCCGCTTTCTTAGCAATCTGGCCCAAAACGTCGATCACATCGGTTTCGCCCCGGTCAAAACGCGTTCTGACATCGCTATGGACCTTACCCGAAACCTTGCTGAGGTTGGTGTTGTAAGCAACATATAATTTGGGCAAGAGCGCCGGGTTAATGCGCTCATAATGTCCGTAACCCTGACTATCAATCAGTTTTTTGTCGAAATCCATGTACACACAACCTTCGTAACACTGGATAACACGATCCTGCAAACCGGCCGTAATGCCAAGTTCTTCGGTTTCGGTCACCATAACGAGTTGCGGAAGGATTTCAATGGGGATTTCAACTTTATAAAATTGCATCAGCGCCCTGAACAACGCAACCACAATGGCGCTTGAACCCGACATACCAACCTGACGCGGAATGGAAGAGCGGTAACGAACGGTGAAATTGCGGTTAGGAAGGCGGATGCCATTGTCTTCACAATAGTCACCGAATTTCTTAATACCGGCTTTAATCAACGGAATCCCGCCGTTATAACCAAGCATGCTAACTGTGTCCCGCAAATGAAAAATGCTGCGGAATGTGCTCTCATCCTGCGGTTCCGACTCAATGTGGAGTTCGGGAGATTCGTATAGTGAAATGGAAGCGCCAAAATTTCTGACAGAAATGGATATCGTTTTCCCAAAAAAACCATCAGAAGGATTGCCTAGCAGCCCGGCCCGGGCATACGCACGTGTTTCAATTATCAAGGTAAAAATCTTTTTTGGTCAAAAGTAATAACTTAATGACGATACAAAGCGATTTTGCCCTGATATGCTGTCAATTATTAAAAAACTGATCAGGCACAAAAAAAGCGGGACGATTCAACGCCCACGCTTCAATAAAACGGGTTTACTATTATTTCCTATTGTTTTACAACCTGGATATTCGCGATCAATTTCACGTCGTCTCCTACAACCACACCACCTGCTTCCGTAACTGCGCTCCATTCCAGGCCGAATTCTTTGCGATTGATCTTGCCGGATATTTCAAATCCTGATTTGTTGTTTCCGTAAAAGTCTGTCATGTTACCGCCGTATTCAACAGCAAATTCGACTGCTTTTGTTACGTCTTTCACGGTAAGATCACCTTTCAAAGTATAGCTTTCATCGCCTTTTTTTACCAATGTTCCTTTGATAGTAAGCTTAGGGTGCTTTGCTGCATCGAAGAAATCACCTGATTTCAAATGCTCGTCGCGTTGCGCCTGATTTGTATCTATGCTGGTAACGTCTGCTGTGAACTGAACAGTTGCACCATCGAAATCCTCAGTTTCAGTTTCTACCGAGCCTTCGAAAGATTTGAAAGAACCTGTAACAGTTGAGATTACCAAATGTTTCACTTTGAATTGAACCTCTGAATGTGTTGGGTCGATAACCCATGTTGTAGTAGCCATCTCTATAAAAATTTAATGTTTTTACATTTAATGTATATACACGTATTTTTCAGAATTAGTTTCAAAGAGGGACAAAAAAATCCCGGACAATTTCTGTCCGGGATTTTTTGACTGTTGTTGCTGTGCGAAATATCACTTTGGCATTTCAAAAATCTTGGGGTCTATTTTAGGATTAACTTCCAATGAACTGATTTTCAAGACCATTGTGGTTCCAGGCATGGCGGATGTGGAAACTTCCGATGTGTAAGGATAGGTCACGCCGTCGACCTGGCGGAAATCGGATTGCGTATTTTCAGATTTTACTTCCTGCCCATTGATCGTCGTCTGAACGATCATTTTCAAAATGTAGTACGTGTCTTTCGAAATGTAGTTAATGCGTTTGGTGCCATTTTTCAAAGCCATTGAAATCTTATAGACCTTAGCGCCGGCCAATTCTTCTTCACCGTCCAGTGTGAGCACGTAGCCTTTTTGTTTGTAATTATATAAACCGGTTAAGTCCGTTTCAGTCGCCATAGCTTTCACTGATTCTTCGGGTAGGGCGGTCGCGGTGGTTTGCCCGGCCATGGGGTTGATCGTCCAACCTGTGTTGCCGCTGATCGCCTGCACAACAGTCATTCCCTGCACCGTGGTTTCACTGCGAAAACCTTTGTCCTGCACAATGATCGTGCTGATGGGCACTTTCATATTCATGACTTCCATATCAGCAGTGATTTTCAGACTTTGTAATTTGGATAGCTTATCTGCGCCTCCCATTGCCTTGATATGTTTGTCAATGATTTCATCCACATTTTGAGCAACAGAAATATGAATGCTTCCAAGGAGAAGGATGGCAATAAGTGATTTTGAAAAGATGGATTTCAGCATGAAATGTTCGTTTGTTTTAATCTGAACTCCTGGCAAGTCCTGATATTGTAAATATGGCAAGATTTGAAACAAAAACGGGCAGATAAATGAATATCCGCCCGCTCTTTCAAATAATATTAAGGAATTCTCTTAGTTCTTCAAAGCTTCTGCTCCGCCGACAATTTCAAGGATTTCAGTTGTAATCGCAGCCTGACGCGTACGGTTATAAACCAATTTCAGTTCTTTCAAAAGCTCCTGAGCATTCTCAGTGGCCTTATCCATCGCTGTCATCCGAGCACCTTGTTCAGAAGCATTGGATTCCAGGACAGCACGGTAAAGCTGGATTTTCAATGATTTTGGAATCAATTCAGCAAGAATTTCCTCCTCAGTCGGTTCGAAAATGTAGTTAACCTCAGCCGTTTTTGTTCTTGTCGTTTTATCCTCTGCTACGATCGGCAAATAGCGGTCTGTATGAATGATCTGGGTTGCAACGTTTTTAAATTCATTATAAACCAAATCAACTGCATCATAGCGACCGTCTGAAAACGCTTTCATGATTTCTTCCGCAGCCTGTTTAACAGCAACGAAATTCAATCTGGTAAAAAGGTCCATGTAAGTTTTATTCACCACAAAACCCCTTTTCGCAAGCGATTCAGCGCCTTTTTTACCAATAGCGAAAATCTCCACATTTCCTCTCGCAGCTTGGGCAGCATATTTTGTCTCAATCAACAGCAATGTTGCCTTCACGATATTCGTATTGAAAGCACCACACAATCCACGGTCGGAAGTAACGACCACGATAAGCACCTTTTCAACCGGACGAACCGTTTTCAAAGGACTATCGACCGCGCTTTCTGAGCTGGAAGATACTGTTGTAAGCATATCACCAAGCTTCTGAGCATAAGGTCTCATTTGCATGATATTATCCTGAGCCCTGCGCAACTTTGCAGCTGCAACCATTTTCATGGCCTTAGTGATCTGCTGCGTGGAATTTACGGATACGATCCGGTTACGGACTTCTTTTAAGCTCGCCATACTTGATTAACGATATTTTACAGCAATTTCACGCGCAACTTTGTCAACTACATCGGTTACGCTGTTGTCCAGTTTACCAGCGCGCAATGCCAGTAAAGTGTCTTTGTGTTGAGTAGTCAAAACAGTAAGGAAATCTTTTTCAAACTCCTTCACGCGGTTTACGTCAACCAGGTCAAGCAGACCTTTGGTAGAAGCATAAACTGTTGCTACCTGCTGTTCAACCGGAACCGGCGAATATTGAGGTTGTTTCAAAACTTCCTGGTTACGGCGACCCCTGTCAATGGCAAGCTTGGTAGCCGCATCAAGATCCGAACCGAATTTTGCAAACGCTTCCAATTCACGGAACTGCGCCTGATCCAGTTTCAATGTTCCTGAAACCTTCTTCATCGACTTGATCTGTGCATTACCACCCACACGCGATACCGAAATACCCACGTTAATGGCAGGACGGATACCAGAGTTAAACAAGTTAGACTCAAGGAAAATCTGTCCGTCGGTAATAGAAATTACGTTTGTAGGAATATATGCTGAAACGTCTCCCGCTTGTGTTTCGATAATTGGAAGAGCGGTTAGCGAACCACCACCTTTAACGATTCCCTTCAATGAAGGAGGAAGGTCGTTCATGTTTCTTGCGATTGTATCATCTGCGATGATTTTTGCTGCACGCTCCAAAAGGCGGCTATGCAGATAAAATACGTCTCCCGGATAAGCTTCACGTCCCGGAGGGCGGCGAAGAAGCAGAGAAACTTCACGATAAGAAACCGCTTGCTTGGAAAGGTCATCATAGATAACCAAAGCAGGACGGCCTGTATCACGGAAGAATTCACCAATCGCTGCACCTGTAAACGGCGCGTAAAATTGCATTGGTGAGGGATCCGATGCTCCGGCAGCAACGATTACCGTGTAATCCATGGCTCCGTAACGGCGAAGTGTAGCTTCAATCCCTTTGATGGTTGATGCTTTTTGTCCGCAGGCTACGTAGATACAGAATACGGGTTCGCCTTTGTCGTAATATTCTTTTTGATTAATAATTGTATCAATAGCAACTGCCGTCTTACCTGTCTGGCGGTCACCGATGATTAATTCCCGCTGGCCACGGCCGATGGGGATCATTGCGTCGATTGCCTTGATACCAGTCTGAAGGGGTTCAGTAACAGGCTGACGGAAAATAACCCCGGGAGCTTTACGCTCAAGTGGCATTTCGTAAAGGTCACCTGTCAACGGACCATTTCCGTCGATTGGTTCAGCGAGTGTATTTACAACGCGGCCTATAATTCCGTCTCCAACCTTTACAGAAGCGATCTCTTTCGTACGCTTCACGGTGGCTCCTTCCTTGATGTCGCTAAAATCACCCAGCAACACGGCTCCTACATTGTCTTCCTCGAGGTTAAGCGCGAGGGCTTTAAGGCCGTTCTCGAAAACAAGCAGCTCACCTGCCTGCACCTGGGAAAGGCCATAAATGCGGGCAACACCGTCGCCAACCTGAAGGACTGTTCCTACTTCTTCGAGTTCTGCTTCTGATTTAGCTCCTGCAAGTTGTTCGCGCAGGATGGCCGAAACTTCATCCGGTCTAACAGATACCATAGTATAATTGACTTATTGAAAGTATAGTAGTAAGTTTTTGAAAACTGCCGCAAAGGTAGCGTTTTATTTTGGTATATAAAGAATGTTTTGAGTAAAACGTGTCTCTAAAAATTAGATTTTTCCAAGGTATTTCGACCAACTACTTCACCGGAAAAGATTTTGCCGTTTATCCTTCATAATTGACATTTTTAAAACTTTTTTAGGTACTATTTGTGTTTTTGTTGTAATTGAGTTCGTTAATAACACTTATAAATCGAATTTCAATTTCATTGACCATTCTCCAAGCATAATGTACAAATTAGAAAAAACCATTTTAGCAGCCTTCGTATTAGCAGTTTTGGTAACAACAGGAAGCACAGCACAGACTATCAAAAAGACAACAAAACCGGCAGCAGCAGTTAAGAAAGCACCGGGCACACCTGTAAAAGCAGCAGCAACCCCCGCCGTACTCAAAAATCAGATGGATTCTTTGTCAGCGGCGATCGGTGTAAGCTTCTCAAATTCATTAAGTTCACAAGGAATCGAGAATATCAATACAGAAGTTTTGACGAAAACCATCAACGCTTCATTAAAAGGCGGCAAAACTGCGTTTACGCCAGAAGATGCCAATAAATTCATAGGGGAATATTTCCAAAAAATAACTGAAGAAAAAGGAGCCGTGTTCAAAGTAGAGGGAGAAAAGTTCTTAGCAGAAAATAAGACAAAAGAAGGGGTTACCACGACTGAAAGTGGCCTTCAATATCAGATCATTAAAACAGGTGATGGTCCTAAGCCTACCGCAACAGATAAAGTCAAAACCCATTACCATGGCACATTGACCAATGGAACGGTTTTTGACAGTTCAGTTGACAGAGGTGAGCCAGTAGAGTTTCCGGTTAACGGTGTGATCAAAGGGTGGACAGAAGCGTTACAGCTAATGCCAGTTGGGTCGAAATGGAAATTATTCATTCCTTACCAGCTTGCATACGGAGAGCGTGCAGCAGGCCCTCAGATTCCGGCTTTTTCAGCGCTGGTGTTTGAGGTTGAATTATTAGAAATTGTTAAATAGCAAACGTTCAACAATGAAAAAGTACTTAATCACGCTTATTCCGGTAGTATTACTGGGCTGGCAGAGAGGGCCTGTTCAGGAAAAAGCGGCTTTAGTGCCAGCAGCAGAGGTGTCAATGGATGAGGATATCAAGCCTATTCCTGCTCAGTTTAAAGCTGAGGAGCTGACGACCCGTATTCTTTCCAGTTATCATTACAGAAAGACCAGGCTCAGCGACTCACTTTCAGCAGCGATCTTTGATAAGTACATTGATGGAATAGATCATGGCAAGCTTTATTATCTGGCCAGCGATCTCGCAGATTTTGAAAAATACAAAAATTCATTCGACGATTATCTCCAGAAGAGAGAGCTGGACGTGCCTTTCAGCATGTATAATGTTTTTAGAAAACGTTACAAGGAAAGAAGCGATTACATTCAGACCCTGTTGAAAGAGCCAAAACCATTTGACTTTACAGCGGACGAATCCATGAACACAGACCGCGAAAAGGCAACCTGGGCTAAAACCACGGATGAGTTGAATGATACATGGCGCAAATATTTGAAGAGCGAAGCACTGGATCTGAAATTGTCGGGCAAGGCGGATACGGCGGTTGTTTCAACTTTAAGAGATCGTTACAAAAACCGTGACCGCGCATTGGGCCGCATTCGTACAGAGCAGGTTTTCCAAATGTTCATGAATGCTTATGCTGAGTCCATGGACCCGCATACAAGCTATATGGCGCCTACTTCTGCGGATCGTTTCAAGCAGGAAATGAGCCAGTCACTGGAAGGAATTGGTGCATTGCTTCGTGAGGAAGATAATTATATCAAAATCGTGGAAGTAATCCCAGGCGGTCCTGCATTCAAAGGAAAGCAACTTAAAAAAGAAGATAAGATCATTGCAGTTGCCCAAGGCGACGAAGGCAAAATGGTCGACATTGTTGGCTGGTTTGTTGATGACGCTGTAAAGCTCATCAAAGGTCCGAAATCAACGGTTGTTCGTTTGCAGATCATTTCTGCGGATGCAATAGCCGGCACGCCTCCAAAAGAATACAGACTGGTGCGTGAAAAGATAAAATTGGAAGAGCAGCGTGCTAAGAGCGAGATCGTTTCGGTTAACAATGCTAACAAAGAATACAAGGTCGGTGTGATCGATATTCCGCTTTTCTACCGCGATTTCGAAGGTGCGCAGCATAAAGAAAAAGAATTTTCAAGCACAACGCGTGATGTTCAAAAGCTGATTACCGAATTGCAGGCAGCCAATGTGGACGGAATCGTGATTGACCTCCGAAACAATGGAGGCGGTTCGTTAACCGAAGCAGTTTCACTGACCGGTTTGTTCATAAACAGAGGACCGGTTGTTCAGGTGAAGGAAGGCCAGGGCGAAGTGGAAGTGCAGTCTGATAATGATCCAGCCATTGCTTATGACGGCCCGATGGCTGTGATGGTAAACCGGTTCAGTGCTTCTGCATCAGAGATTTTTGCAGCTGCCATTCAGGATTACAAACGTGGGATTATTGTAGGAGAGCAAACATATGGCAAAGGAACCGTGCAAACGTTGATCGACCTGAACCAATGGGTGCCTAAGGAAACAGATCAGCTGGGACAAGTGAAGTTGACTGTGGCGAAGTTTTATAGAATCAACGGAAGCAGTACGCAGCTGAAAGGTGTTATGCCTGATCTGGAATTGCCAACAGCATTCAAGGTAAACGAATATGGTGAGGGTTCACAGCCGAGCGCATTGCCTTGGGATCAAATCCCATCATCACGCTATGAGCCTACCAACAACATTAACGCAAAAGTTGTTGACCAGCTGAAAGGCAAACACAATCAGCGTCTGAAAAGCGACGAGGAATTGAAAACATTGGTTAAAACACTTGATGAATTCAAAGAAGCCCGAGAAAACAAAGTGGTTTCTTTACAGGAGTCGAAACGTAAAGTTGAGCGCGCAGAAGCTGAAAAGAAAAGACTTGCTATGAAGCAGCTTGGCGAAGATAGCGCTGACGATGAGGAAGAAGAAGACGGTAAAGCTGTTGAAGCTCCAAAAGAGGTTAAGAAAAAGAAAGACATTTATCTGACCGAAACCAGTCGCATGCTAGCTGACTTGATTGTTATATCAAAAGAGCCAAGCTTCGCAGGAACGAAGAAAAAGTAACATTTAAGAGCATATTGAAGAGCCCGCACTGGTGACAGTACGGGCTCTTTTTTTTATTCCCAACCGCCACCCAGCGAACGATACAACTCGATCAATGCTAAATACTGATTCTTTTGAACATCTGTTAATGACAGCTCGGCTTCTAAAACACTTCTTTGCGCGGTGATTACTTCCAGGTAGGAAGCATAACCTGTCGCGAATAAGTCTTTGGATGTTACCACGGCTTGTTGCAGCACGTCAACTTCCTGTGTTTTGAAGTCATTGATTCTCCTGTTGTTTTCCAGCTTTTTCAGACTGGTGCTTACTTCCTGAAAACCGGTAAGCACAGCCTTATTATAGGTGTATAAGGCTTCCAGGCTGGCAGCTTCTGTCCTCTTTTGTCCAGCCTTCAAGGCTTTACTGTTCAGAAGCGGCGCGGCTAGGCCTCCGATTGCATTATACGCCATGGAGGCCGGATTGAGGAGTAAATTGCTTTTAAATGAATTAAAACCAAGAAATGCAGTAATGTTCAATGATGGCAGAAACGCAAGTTGCGCGGCCTGTTGCTCGGAGTAATTTGCAAGCAGGTCAAATTGCGCTTGCTGAATGTCCGGTCTTCTTCTCAACATATTGGCAGGAACTCCTGCCTGAGCGGTTTGAGGCAACGTTTGTTCCAGTATCGTATTGCGAACGATGGGTTGCGGGAAACGGCCGAGGAGTAAATTAAGTTTGTTTTCCGATTCGATGATCTGCTGTTGTTTTTCAACTTCGAGACTTTGCGTGTTGAACAGCTGCGCGCTGAGTTGTTGCACGCCCAGTTCATTAGCCCGTCCGCCTTCTTTCTGGATTTTGATCGTCTCCACCGCCGATTGTTGCAAGGCAATGTTTTTTTGAATGATCGCCATTTCAGTATCCAGCGCGATCAGCTCGTAATAAGCACTTGCAATTTCTGCAATAAGGCCTGTAATGATCGTGTGGCGGGCCTTTTCAGTGGCCAGCACGCGGTTATAGGCTGCTTTTTTCTGCGTTTTCAGCTTCCCCCAGATATCAATTTCCCAGGAACTTCTCAGCCCGATAAAATAATCCGGCAGGAAAGGGGCAGGTAGCCTGCGGTCCGCATCAATGTTTTCTGAAAAATTCGTGTCATAATTCCCGACGCCGTCCATGGTGTAATCGCCAAATTTCCGGCCGCCGCCGGTCACTTCCGCGGAAACGGATGGCAGCAATGCGCCCTGCGCAGCGAGAATGTTTGTCCTAACCATCTCGATCCTTTGCGCAGCGATCTTCAAATCAAGGTTGTTTTGAAGTGCAGTATCGATCAGCGCTATCAGGTGCGCGTCTTTGAAAAATGATTTCCATTGTATGGCTGCTATGCCTGTTGAGTCGGTTTGGTCAGCAAATGTCTGAGGCGCATTGATGCGCGCTTTCTGCTCGATGGGTTGTGTGAGCTTACACCCGGCCACACCCATAAGGGCGCCCGCGAGCAGGAGGTTATATATCGTTTTATATGTTTTCATTAAATATAAGATCAGTGAGGGAAGCAGCCGGACGATTTGCCCGGCTGCCAGGGATTATTCCAGAACAACTTCTGCGTGTTGGTTTACTACTTTCGGTTTCTTTGGTTTGACCATGCTGGCAAACAGCACATACAATCCAGGGATAATAATTACCCCGAACAATGTTCCGATCAGCATCCCGCCAGCAGCAGCGGTCCCGATGGACCGGTTACCGATCGCACCTGCGCCAGAGGCCATTACCAGGGGAATAAGTCCGGCTATAAATGCCAGTGAAGTCATGAGGATCGGACGCAGCCTTTCTGTGGCGCCTTCCAACGCTGCTTCAATCACGGAGCGTCCTTCTTTTTGCCTGATAATCGCGTATTCTACAATCAGGATGGCATTTTTACCCAGTAAACCAATGAGCATGACGAGTGATACCTGCGCATAAATGTTATTTTCCAATCCCATTAATTTCAATGCAAGGAATGCTCCGAAAATTCCGGTTGGTAAGGAAAGTATAACAGGCAAGGGAAGCAGGAAACTTTCATATTGCGCCGCAAGCAGTAGATAAACGAAGATCAGACAGACGCCAAAAATGTAAATAGCCTGGTCACCGGAAAGAATTTCTTCCCGCGTCATGCCCGACCATTCATAGGTAAAACCTCTCGGCAAACTGGCAGCAGCCACGCGCTCAACAGCTTCAATGGCATCCCCGCTGCTATAACCCGGTGCCGCATCGCCATTAATCATGGCGGAGGTGTACATATTATAACGCGTCAGCAACTCAGGTCCGTAAACCCTTTCGAGGCGGATGAATGTCGAGAACGGCACCATTTCACCACGGTTGTTTTTTACATAAAGTTTAAGGATATCCTCCGGATTTTTCCTGAAACTCGGATCGGCCTGGACCATCACTTTATACATTTGCCCGAAGCGAATGAAGTTGGAAGCGTACAAACTTCCTATCAGAGTTTGCAATGTGCTCATCGCCACATCAACCGAAACCCCTTTTTTTGCTGCTATATCCGGATCAACATGGATCATATATTGCGGGAAACTCGCGTCGAAGCTGCTGAATGCGCTTGCAATTTCCGGCGAGTCCATCAGGTCTTTTACAAATTTGTTGGTAATCTCTGCGGTCTTCTGCAAGTCGTCGCTTCCTGTGCGGTCCTGCACGCGGAGCTCGAAACCACTTGAATTACCGAATCCGGGGACGGTGGGTGGAGGGAAAAACTGAATCTCCGCATCGGTAATATGCTTGGTTTTCGCCTCCATTTCGGAGATAATGTCTTGAACAGACACCGTCCGCTCATCCCAGGGTTTCAGGTTGATCATAGCCATACCGTAGGAAGATCCCGCGGATTCTGTGATCAGGCTGTATCCTGAAAGTGACGAAACAGACTCGACAGCTTCGAGCCCTTTTGCAACTTTTTGAATTTCATCCAGAACAGCTTCGGTCCTTTCAACCGTAGCAGCCACCGGAGTAGTCACATTTACATTGATAACTCCCTGGTCTTCTGTGGGAATAAAACCAGTCGGAAGCACTGTGTTGATTCCATAAGTTGCTACGCAGAAGGCTATTAATAATCCGACCGTGATTACTCTTCTGTTGATAATCAAGCCCAGCAACTTCCTGTATTTTGCTGAAATGCCGTCGTAGCCTTTATTAAATCCTGCGAAGAATTTGTCGAGAAGCGTGTTTTTCGATGGTTGTCCGTGGGTGTTTTTCAACATTAACGCGCAAAGTGCGGGGGTTAATGTCAATGCATTAATCCCGGAAATCACAATGGAAATGGCGAGGGTAATCGAGAACTGGCGATAAAAAATCCCCACCGGTCCGGACATAAATGCAACCGGAACAAAAACCGCTGACATGACCAGCGTAATCGCAATGATCGCGCCGCTCATTTCTTTCATGGATTCAATGGTCGCTTCGCGGGCATCCAGGTGTTTTTCGGCCATCTTCGCGTGGACGGCCTCGACGACGACAATGGCATTATCCACCACAATCCCAATGGCCAGAACAAGCGCAAACAATGTTAAAAGGTTAATAGAAAACCCGAATAACTGCATAAATGCGAACGTTCCCACCAATGCAACAGGCACCGCCAGCGCCGGAATAAGGGTCGAACGGAAATCTTGCAGGAATATGTAAACGATGATAATTACAAGGATAAATGCTTCGATCAGCGTGCGCACAACCTCGTGAATAGACGCGTCAAGGAAGCGGGAGACGTCGTACGAAACCATATAATCCATACCGGGAGGGAATGTCGTCGCTTTCAGTTCGGCTACTTTCTTTTTCACATTTGCAATGACTTCCTGTGCATTCGATCCCGGGCGTTGTTTCAGCATAATGGATGCGGACGGCTTGCCGTTAGACTTTGAAGCCATATCGTATTCAAGTGTACCAAACTCAATATCAGCTACATCCTTCAATTTTAGCATGGAGCCGTCGGGATTGGATCGCAAAACGATATTTTCATACTGAGCTGGCTCGAACAACTTCCCGGTATATTTCAGCACATATTGCAACGCCTGCACTTCCCGGCCTGAACTGACTCCGGTTTTACCTGGAGCGGCTACAACATTCTGCTCACGGATTGCTTTAACCACATCATCTGCCGAAATATTATAACCATTCATCCGGTCTGGCTTTAACCAAACGCGCATGGAATAGTCGCGGCTTCCCATGATAACGGCCCGGCCCACACCATCAATCCTTTTCAGTTCTTTGAGCAGGTTAATGTCGGCGAAATTATATACAAAGTCCTCAGCAACAGATGTATCCGAACTCATAATGTCCAGGTACATCAGCATACTGTTCACTTCTTTTTCGGTGGTTACACCGGCTTTAATTACTTCTTCCGGAAGTTCGTCAATGACAGTCTGAACGCGGTTTTGCACGTTTACGGCCGCAAGATCGGGGTCAATGCCCACGTTGAATGAGATTGTAATGGTTGTAACACCATCGTTGCCAGACACGCTGGTCATGTAAGTCATGCCCGGCACGCCATTGATGGCGCGTTCGAGCGGAACAGCAACGGCATCCACGCCGACCTCTGAATTGGCACCCGTATAGGTCGCCGTTACGACAACCGATGGCGGCACAATGTCCGGAAACTGTGAAACGGGAAGGTCTACAAGCGCAAAAAGCCCGAGTAAGGTTATGAAGATTGAGATGACCAGTGACAACACTGGCCTCTCTATAAATTTTTGAAACATGATTTGAAATTCAGGTGAGAAGAATGAACCCTAGCGCGCGGTCAGCTCTATTTTTGCTGCCTTCACATTCAGACTGTCAAGCGGAATGTTTTTAGGCGTAATGGTTGCCCCGTCCTTCAATCCCTGAAGTCCTTCGTACACAATGGTTTCTCCTGATTGCAAACCTGATTTTACCACATAATATCCTGCTAACCGTGATTTCGGAACAAAGCTGCGCGTTTTAATCACATTGTCTTTCCCCAGCACGTATACAAAGTTCTTATCCTGTATTTCGAAGGCGGCTTTTTGCGGCACGAGAATCGCATTATCCACCGTGTTCGTCAGTCTGATGGTTCCTGTGGATCCGTGTTTCAACAATTTATCAGGATTTTTAAACCGCGCCCTGAATGCTATAGAGCCGGTTCCTTCATCGAATGCGCCTTCCATTGTTTCTACGGTTCCTTTTTGTTTGAAGTATGAACCATCTGCCAGTTCCAATTCAACCACCGTTGCACTTTCGGCTTTCCCGCGTGCTTTCACATATTCGAGATACTCATTTTCAGAAACATTGAAATAGGCAAAAACGCTTTTTGTATCTGAAAGTGTTGTCAGTAATGTTCCCTCGTCAATCAGGCTGCCCATTTTATGCGGGATACGGTCCACTATGCCGTCGAAAGGGGCTTTAATCTCTGTTTGAGCCAGGTGAATGGCAGCCTTTGATTTTTCGGAACGTGCTTCTTCGATCCGTGCATTCACAGCCGCTAGTTTTGCTTCTGCAACTTCCACTTCCGATTTGGCAATTACATTTTTTTCAACCAGCAGTTTGACCCTTTTCAGTTCAAGCTCAGCACCTTTTGCTTCTGCGATGGCACTTTGAAGGTTTGCTTTTGCGGAGGCCAGCTGTGCCTCATATTCCTCATTGTTGATCCTGAACAATGTTTGTCCTTTCTTCACTTCTTTGCCTTCATCTACATAAACTTCTTCCAGGTAACCTTTGACGCGGGCATATATTTCAACATTACGGACAGCGTGAATGTCACCCACATATTCGCGGTAAACTTCGGTTTTTTGGGGGACTAATTCCGTAACGGGAATGGTGGGGATAGCAGTTTCTTTTTTAGATTCACTAGCGCCTTCCGAAGTACAGCCGTACGCGAGTACGCATGGCAAGGCAAGCAGAAACCATCTGAAATTATTCATAATAAGTTGATTTTTAATGTGATATGAGTTTTTGGGGGATAGGAATAGCCTTATATGTTGGCTGGTGTAGCCAACAAAATGTATGTGCTGATCCGGGACAGATACACAGCGCTTTTTATGGCACAGTAAACCCGTCCGTCAGTAATCAAACATAGCTTGCAATGAGGAAATTAGAATGGGCAAAGGCGGTGCAGAAAGCCGTAGTAACCAGGGAGTACAATGTTTTCCCTTTCGGTGAAATTTATCGCTAATAAACTTTCGCGGATAAACTTTGGCTTGCGTAGAAAATAGTAATTTGAAAAAACAACGGTTTCGAAAGAAGCGAACCGGTAACTTGAATGGCGGTGCCGAAGCAGCTTTGATAAATTCTCTCGCCATTTGCATCCATCTGCTTTTACGATGGTGCGGTTTGGATCAATGGTATCGTCCACAATGACCACATCCGCCGACTCAACGCTTGTTTCAACCGAATACGGCGAGAACCCAGTTCCGTAATCAAGCTTGCACAGCGTGGCCGGCTGCTTTGCGGACAGCGAGAGAGCCAGGAAGTGAACTAGGCTGAAAAACAATACAAAAGTTCTTTTTGTCATGATGCTGATTTAATCAGAACATTGAAAAATCCATACTTTTATAATGAATTCAAGAATGATTGGGAATAATGGAAAGGAATCTTGATAAAATGATGCCTGCTGCCAAATATAATAATTCAAATGTATACTGCAAATTATATCAGTTGTTAATGACTGTTAATTAGCAGATATGCCCACAAATCCCGCTGAATTTGAGATTTATCCCTTGATTTTTATAAAATTACAATGGGATAACAATGTGACTTAATCGGGAAACAGAGTATATTTAGAATAATAACCTACGTTTGGCCGCAATGAAAGTTAAAACCATAAGCACCGAAAACTTTGTGCTGACCAAGATGACCGCAGCGGACGGGGACAAATATTTCAGGTTAAGTAATAATGACAATGTGATGAAATATGTGACGGGACATGCGCTGGACCGTCAGGAGTCAGATAAGATGCTGCGGACTTTTCTGGCCGAATATGGAAACGACACTTATTTGGGAAGATATTTAATTGAAGGCCGTTATTCCGGCGAATTAATTGGTACGGCAAAGCTCGATATGGATGGGAGCGAGGTCGAGATTGGTTACCGGATTTTGGAAGAGCATTGGGGGAAGGGGATCGCAACGGAGATCGCACGCGGACTGATTGGTTTTGCAAAGCAAACACTGCTTGCGAAGCAGGTTATTGCTTATGTGAATGTGGGTAATGCCGCGTCGATCCGGGTGTTGGAAAAGGCCGGGATGGTCAATATTGAGCGCATAGAAGATTTGGATGAAATTAAGTACAAGTTTATTTATTCACCTCAAAATAATCCCCTTATGAAAAAAGTGCTCTACATTATCTTAGGAATAATTGCTGTCGTCCTCATTGCGGCGTTCATTATGCCAAAAGACTACGCAGTTGAAAGGGAAGTGATCATCAACCGCCCTAAATCCCAGGTTTTCGAATACATCAAATCACTGAAAAACCAGGATAACTGGAGCGTATGGATGGGTAAAGACCCGAACATTAAAAAGAATTATACGGGAACGGACGGAACCGTGGGATTTACTTCCATGTGGGAAGGAAATAAAGAGGTAGGGAAGGGGGAGCAGGAGATTACCAAAATAACGGAAGGCGAGCGCGTGGACACGCAACTCAGGTTCATCGAGCCTTTTGAAAGTTCGAACGACGCTTATATGATCACCGAAGAAGTTGATCCGAGTGCGACCAAAGTAAAGTGGGGCTTTTCCGGATCCATGCCTATACCCATGAACGTAATGCTGCCTTTTATGGGAATGGAAGAATCCGTCGGAAAGGATTTTCAGGACGGATTGAATAACTTGAAAGGGATTTTGGAAAAATAAAAGATCATGAAAAAAACGGATCCAAGGATAGACACCTATATTTTGAAATCTGCCAATTTTGCTATCCCAATCCTTACTTACCTGCGCGATCTGATTCACATTTATTGTCCCGACGCAACGGAAACCATGAAGTGGAGCTTCCCGCATTTCGAATACAAGGGAAGCATTCTTTGCAATATGGCATCATTCAAGCAGCATTGTTCACTAGGGTTCTGGCACGGGTCGCGGCTTTCGGATCCGGATAAGATGCTGGCTTTGGGTGACAAGGCTTCCATGGGACATTTAGGCAGAATCCAGAAAATTGACGATTTGCCGGATGAATCCATTCTGGGTGATTTTATAATTCAATCCATGCAGTTGATCGACAGCGGCGTGAAAGTTGTGCGCGAACAGAAACCGGAAGTAAGTAAGGAACTGGACGTGCCCGAATATTTTCTGAATGCAATGACATCAAAAGCCCGGCAGACATTTGACAATTTCAGCTATTCTCAAAAAAAGGAATACGTAGTCTGGATTACCGAAGCAAAAACAGAGGCGACGAGAGAAAGGCGAATGGCCACGGCTGTTGAGTGGCTGGAAGAAGGGAAAATCAGGCTCTGGAAATATGCTGCGAAATAAAAGAGACCTGGAAAGCATAGCGCTTTCCAGGTCTCTCGTGCATTGAAGATCAATTAAAACTTCCCATTTGCATCCGCTAATACGTAGCGAAAAGTAAAATAACTGGATTCTTCCGTCGGCACTTCTTCCGGGGCGCCTTTGTAGTAACTAATGATCTGAACTTTGGCATATTTGCCATCCGACGTCTTTACGAGAAGCGTTCTTCCCGGAATGGTCCTGATTGCGTGCACGCTCATGTCATATTTATACCACGAATTTCCACTTCCGCCCGGAATGGCAAATGTGTCGTCGTGATCCGATTTGTATCCGCCTTTCGGGGCTTCCGTGATCGCTTCGAATGGTTGTTCAACCACCAATGCGCCGGCGTGGCCCGGGCCGCTGCTGCCGCTGTTTACTGCTATGGTCGTTTTGCTGAATGCAATGTCCCAGTTTGCGGTTTGGGCGTCGCCTGCGGGAACGGCTTTGCCTGTTGCCAGATTGAAATACGCGTACGGCTTGGCATTTGCGTCCAGATCTTTGATGACAATTATTTCAGATTTCATGTTATCAGGTTCCTTATTGTCTTTTTGTGTTGAAAAAATTGATAAGGACAAGATAAGCGTTGTTAGTAACATCATTTTTTAAATCTCGAATTTTATGACAAAATATTTGATCAGGCTCCTTTTTTAACCAGCTTGTATTCCAACTTGGGCTTGCCTCTTACACCTCCATCTTCTGCGTGAAAGCTTACAAACCTAAGCTTATAAACATTCCCCGCGCTGTCCTTAATCACATAAAAACGATCTGTTTTTACACCAACGGGTCCACCAGAAGTAACCCGCCATTTGGAACCGATGGCGTCTGCGTCTGTGCTGAATTTTGCTGCGGCAATGTTGTTTTCATTGAATGCATCATAAGTGACGGTGCTGGTGAGCACTTCTGCCGCTTCCACT
Organism: Dyadobacter fanqingshengii; assembly: GCF_023822005.2. Lineage (GTDB taxonomy): Bacteria > Bacteroidota > Bacteroidia > Cytophagales > Spirosomataceae > Dyadobacter > Dyadobacter fanqingshengii. The sequence continues at coordinate 3,638,346 of NZ_CP098806.1, read as the reverse complement.
TTTGCCTGTTTGTTGGTAAATACAAGGTCTGAGAATCCGTAAGGGATCATGCCTGTGCCGAAATTGGTGTAATACATGCTATAACCCCAGTTCAGGTCCCAGCGCGCTTTTAATGGCTCCACGTCCACGGTCGCGCCTTTTTCAAGGGAAACATATTCGAAGTTGTAGGCTGTGTCTTTGGTTATATCAATGGTTTTGGAAGTCGTTTCATTGAGTTTTGCGTATTGTAGTACATAACCTGTTCCTTTTCTCAAAACGCGGATCTTGTAAATTTGATCGGCAGGAAGGACCGTCGCGTTTCCGCCTTTTCTGTTCAAAATGTAAACTTTGTTATCTGCATCGGTTACGGAAATCTCTTTGATCGCAGTTTTGGTCAGATCTCCTTTTGCATCATCAACCAGGCTCAGTTTCCCCATTCCCTGGCCCACTGCCAATGAATCCATTACGACGTCTTTGGCCGAAACCGCATTAATGTCCGTTTTGTTGATTTCCAGCACCGAAGCGCCGTTCGTAGCATTGATCACCACGCGGAAATCGGCATCATTATAGAAGCCAAGATCCCAGCTATCACGCAAAACCGGCGTTTGAATGTTGCTGCTCAGGTCCAGAAATACTGAATTAGCGGCGCTGCTTCCCAGCTCGGTTCCCGCAATTCCGTTCAGTTGAATGCTGGTGCCATCCGAAACGATTGCTTTGAAGCTCAGTTTCAGCTCTGTGTTGGCTCCGATCATTGCCGGGGCACCAACGGAAGTGATTTTAAATGCTACGCTTTCGTCCCCATCCAGCAAAACGCCCGCTTTCCTGGCTACTTTAATGGAAGCCGAAGACTGCCCGGCTGGAACGGTCAGGGCGATTGTGTTATTTGCGGCGGCGGGCGCTGTCGTGAATTCTGTGCCGTAGACAAGCAATGCTGGCGTAAGCGAAATGCTGATTGGCGTAGCAACATCCACGGCCCTGGACAAAACGATTTTTATTTCAGCTTCTTCACCTTCAAAACCTTGTGCGGCACTTTCAAAGCTGGCAGTGTTGTCGGGAAGTGGCGGCTCGTCATCATTACAAGCATTGAAACTGGCAAAAAAAGCAATCAGTAACAGGGATTTGGCTATCTTCTTCATAATTAACTTGTTATTAGGGTAAAATTTAATTTTTTGACCATTGGAAGTTCAGTCCCAGAAAGTAGGATCTGCCGTAGGAAAGCGGCACGGAGCCACCCGTGCTGTGTGCGCCGCCTGTGTCTGTGGATGAATTGTTAAGGGTTGTTACGTCAAACAGATTTTTGACGCCCGCTAACAGATTGACACATTTTCCCAAATTCTTGCTGAATGTGAGGTCCGCCATGTGAAAACCTTCCGTTTCGGCTAGCTTGACATTCACCTGGTCTGTGGTTTCGTAAATGGGCCTTTTGCCTGAATATTTGTAAAACAGATTCACACTAGCGCCGATTTTGCTGAACTTATAAAGCAGATTCGCATTGATTTCGGGCGACCAGACAAACTCAGGAAGTGAGCCGAATTGCTCGGGATCGGCTGAAAACTGATTATAGCGGCCAATATAAGAACCACCCAGGGATGCTTGCAGATTTTTCAGGAAAATCTTGTTGTCCAGCGTGAAGCCGGTTGTCTTGAAAAGGAAAATGTTCAGATAAGTCGTTTGCGTTCGGTCGTTCGGATCAACGCCGGTGTCGATGAGGTCGTGAAAAACATTGTAGAAGCCTCCCAATGTTGTGTTAACCCGCATTGTAGGCTTGCTAACCGACTGCCAGACCAGAAATGAGTTGAAACTGTTGGAATATTCGGCTTTCAAATTTGTGTTGCCGTTAATGGAGTGGGAGGCATCGTGAAAATCAAAATACAGCTCCCTTAATGCAGGCGAGCGGAACCCGCGCGCGTAACCAAGCCGCAGATCAAGTGTTTTTGTAATGGACAGTTTTCCGTTGATGGAAGGAATTACTGGTGGCGCATTGTAAACCGAGTTTTTCAGGAAGCGCAAGCCGGGACTTAATTTGAAGATTTTACCGAACTTAACCTCAGGAGCCACAAATAATGCGTATTCCAGGATCTGCGGGGAGCCCAGGATACGAGCGCCGGAGCTTTGGTTATCTGAAAAATCGAAACCCGCCAGTAATGAAAAATGGGGATTGGCTTTATAAAAAGCGGTTCCTCTGAAAAAAGTCGTTGTAGAGACCGATTTATCCTGCGAGCCCGGTTCCAGGGAAAGCGTTTCACGGCCGTTTGCATCCACATTCGTGCTTAATGTCTTGCGGGAATAGTCGGTGTAGGAAAGCACGCCGTTAACATGAAACTTGTCGTTAATCTTCAACTCCGATTGGATCTGGTGAAACCAGCGATAGGTGTTATAGTCCTTATCAGCTGCGATTTGCGTGATCGGATTGCGGTTGCCTTCGAATTTGATCGTCTCGTCCGTGCCATTGAACCGATACCAAATATTCCATTTACTGCCCTGATATTTAGCAGAAGCACTGTAAAGCATTTGATCCTTAGGCATCCAATCCTTTGCGCGCCCTGTGGAGCCGCCTTGCCAGCCGCCAAAATTATTGCGGGTCACATTGCCCGAGAATTGAAGCGCCTTATTTTGCCAGGTCGGGCCAAGACTTTCGTTGTGCGTGCCTTTTTTGGATAATGCATTGTATTCTTTCCCGGCGGTCTCTTCCTGGATCCGCGCATTTAAGATCAGATTATCGCCGCTATGCCCTTTTTTGGTAATCAAATTTATGACCCCGGCCAATGCGTCCGTCCCGTAAATCACCGACATCGGGCCTTCCACGATTTCAATTCTTTCTATGGTGTTAATGTCAATCTGCCCAAGGCTTTCACGCGTGCTCCCCCGGTCAACCATCGGAATGCCGTCCAGGAGAATTTTTACATTTTGGCCTGACATGCCCATTAACTGGATGTCACTGGTTCCCAGCGTGAGATCATTTGAGAAACGGATGCCGAGCTCTGTGTTTAGAATGGATTGTAGGTTCGTCGCGCCTCTGGCCGCTATACGTTCGCTGTCAATGGTACGAACCTGGTAAACTGAATTTTTGAGGGACTGTGCTTCAAACTGGCCTGTGACCACAAATTCGTCCAGCGCAATGGAATCCTTAGCAAGCGTGTCGCCTTTCACACGCTCACGATCCGGCTGTCCTGCCACCGGGCCAAGCGCCCAAAGCACAATGAAGGTGATGGTAAAAAGCTGCTGCATGGAAGGCTCATTTAGAATGTTTGCAAATGAAATTATTATTTAGACTAAATCAAAATAGAATTGATAATAAATAAAAAACCCGGCTCAAATGAACCGGGTTTTTTGCCTAAACGCCATTAATACTACTTGATAATCGCCTTCATATCGACCGTAACGACATCTTTTAACTTCCAGTCCTTTGTTCCGACCTTGTAATCGAGACGGTTTACTTCGAAAGTGCTCGAAACTGCGTAACTGCCGTCCGCATTCTTTTTAGCCTCAAAGGGCAGCGTAACCGTTTTGGTAACATCCCTGATGGTCAGCTTTCCTGTTGCTTCATATTTGCCATTCTTTTTCTCCACTTTGGTGGATTTGAAATTGATATTGGGATGTTTTTCGACATAAAAATACTTGTCGCTTTTCATATCCTTATCCCGCGAATTATTCCCTGTTTTGAAACTATTGGCGGCAATATCAATGTTGAATGAAGCATTTTGCGGGGAGTTTTCGTTGAAAACCGCCTCACCTTTCGGCGCATCAAAGGTGCCGTCGCAAGTTCCCAATACATATTTTACTTTGAAATTGGTAGATCCTGAAACGACTTTGGACGTTTGCCCAAAAGCCATATTTGGACCAATGAATGCAAAAAAGAATGTAATAATTTGAAGGCGGTTGCGCATAAACAGGGAGACGGTTTTTTAAATTCTATATTTCTTCCAACAGCGATTCGCCTTCGGATTGATCTCCCGAAGTCCATTGCCATTTCTCATGCATACGGATTTTTCCATTGGGAAGTTGCTCGGGCGTTGATTTGCAAATGCCTGTCGTGATCTCGCCTTTGTCATTCACCTGATGGTAACGCATATCCAGATTCCCGTCTTCGTCCACCAACGCGATCAGATGTCCGGTGTGAATCCGGCCACCGGAATATGTTGAGGTGACAATGTTGCCATTTTGATGATATACAAATTGCATGGAAAGGTCAACCTCACCATTTTCTGAATTGGAAAGAGGAACAAAGACTTTGTTATTGTAATTGATCATTTTTAAAGAACAGATGTGATCCACCAAACATTTCCGCATGGATCTTCCACGCCGCAGCTGCGCCCATAATCCTGGTCTGCTGGCTCCATTACTGATTTTCCACTTTCCGCCAATGCTTTTTCATAAGTGTCATCTGCATTTTCTACATATACAAACATATTCGCAGGTTGCGCAGGCCACTCGGGACGGCTGTCGCAAAACATGATCGTGCTTCCGCTAATGTTGGCCTCGGCATGCTTGATCGCGTTGGGATTATCGTCCTGAAATTGCGTGTGAGAGACCGCACTATTGAAGACATTGGTTACAAAGTCCTTGAATTTGGCAGCTCCATCCAACATTAAGTAAGGCATAACCGCCTGATGGCCATTTGGGATTTTTACTGTGCTCATGATTTTTGTTTTTTTAGTTTAGGCAAATGTAGCCGCGTCCCCAGCGCTCAAAATTGGAAAAACGCGACATTATACATCCCGATACGCTTGCCCTTCCGACTTTCCTGAAAAGTAAAAACGCGGGTGCTGACCTGAAAAGGATTTAAAATCGTGAATAAAATGCGACTGATCGTAATAACCGCATTCATAAGCGATCTCGGTCAGCGACTTGTCCTTCTCTCCATAAGCATCCAGCGCTGCATGAAAGCGGGCTATGCGCAGATAAAGTTTAGGACTGAATCCGGAGAATTCCTTGAATTTCCTCTCAAACTGACGGGTCGAAAGAAAACTTTGCGCAGCAAGCTCCTGCACAGTGGTAAGGCCCTTATTTTGAATAATTTGATTAATGACTGAAAAAACGGCCGGTTCATGTGTCCTGTTTTTGACAAGAAGCGATTCGAGAAATGCTGAAATGACGGCGACGCGCTCTGTATGATCTGCCGCCAGCATCATCCGCTCTTCCAGGCCATTTGCTTTTTCGCCCAGGAACGTATGCAGGTCGGGCATTTGGCCCGTAAGTTCGGTAGACGGCATTCCAAACAGCACCGGAATGGCAAACGGATATAGGTAAACTCCAAAGATTCCGAAGTCCTCATGAATGACAAACCGCCTGAACGTTTGTGATTGCCCGTGAATGCCGGAGTAGAAAGATTGTTCCGTCTCGTCGCCATTCACAAATTCATCAAACCGGCCTTTGTAATGAAATATCATTTCCGCGCAACCATCAGCCATAGTGCGGTGAATGTAAGGTTGCCCTGATCCGATTTCGTGTTCGAGGACCCAAAAAAATCTTACATACTTTGCCAGCTCAGGGGATGGTGGAATGGTAAAATATTTCATTGCAGCAGGTTAAATGAACATTCTACTAAATCTATAAATTGGATAACCCATTTAAGGATTCATTCAGAAATTTACATATTTGAAATCTCTTTAATACATTTGATCTAGCTAAGATTCGGATAAATTTAGAATTATTCACTTTCAAAGGATGTTAGAAAAGTAATTCTGACATTAATTTTTTCAATAGTCGATTACCATTTACTCAGTTTCTGTCATGAAATTAGTGCCCATAGAGAAACGCAGCGGGCTTACCCGCGAAGAATTCATTGAAAATTATTTAAAACCAAGTCGCCCGGTTGTCTTCACAGACCTGGCAAAAGATTGGCCGGCAGTTCAGAAATGGACCTTTGAATGGCTGCGCGAAAACCACGGAGAAATTGATGTGCCTTTGGTGGATAACCACATGCACGACGCCGATAAATATTTTCAGATTGCCAAAACAATGAAGTTCGGTGATTACCTGAAACTCATCGAGGGCGGCCCGACGGACCTGCGGATTTTCCTTTTTGATATATTCAAAAAAGTGCCCGAATTGGCCAATGACATTCGTTTTCCAACCATTATGGATGGATTTTTGAAGTCATATAAATTTGTTTTCTTTGGCGGACAGGGTTCTATTACCAGTCTGCACTATGATATGGATTGCTCGAATGTGTTTTTGACGCAGTTTCAGACACGTAAGCAAGTGATTTTGTTCTCTCCCGAAGAAAGCAGGAGATTATATCACCACCCATTTACCGTAATGAGCAAAGTAGATCCTATTAACCCGGATTACGAAAGATTCCCTGCATTGAAAGGCGCGGTGGGCCACGAAACAACATTGCTGCACGGTGAAACGATATTTATTCCTTCGCTTTGGTGGCATTATATCCGCTATGTGGATGGCGGTTTCAGCTTAGCATTGAGAGCCAATAATTCCATTTTTACGGCAGTGCGCGGCGGCATGAACCTCGTGAGACATACATTCGTGGATAAAAGCATGACCAAGTTGCTAGGCTTGGGCTGGCAGCATTGGAAAGAGAAAAAAGCGGCTGAAAACGCTAAAGAAGTTTTGACTGAACAGGCGTAGAAGTATCCGGGACGCATTTCAAAGAAACTAATCTATCTTTGAAATGCGTTATCTCTGGAATGCTCACAATACGTTATGGACTTTGAAATAACCTCTGAATACCAGCCAACGGGCGATCAACCTGCGGCTATCCAACAACTTGTACAGGGAATTGAAGCCGGAGAACCCGCCCAGACGCTTTTGGGTGTGACGGGTTCCGGTAAGACTTTCACCATTGCCAATGTGGTGAAGCAGGTGAAAAAACCAACCCTTGTTTTAAGTCATAACAAGACACTTGCTGCGCAGCTTTACGGGGAATTCAAGCAATTTTTCCCGCAGAATGCCGTCGAGTATTTTATCAGCTACTACGACTATTACCAGCCGGAAGCCTTCATTTCCAGCACCAACACATACATTGAAAAAGATTTGCAGATCAATCAGGAGATTGAAAAACTGCGTTTACACACGGTTTCGTCCCTGATGAGCGGGAGGCGTGATGTGATCGTGGTGGCTTCGGTTTCTTGTATTTATGGCGCAGGTAACCCCAATGAATACAAGAAAAGCATTGTCAGCGCCAAGCTGGGCGACATTGTGAGCCGCAATCAATTTCTGTTTCGTTTGGTGGAAATTCTTTACAGCCGCACCGAGCTTGAATTCAATCGCGGGACATTCCGGGTGAAAGGCGACACGGTCGACGTTTTTCCGGGTTATGCAGATTTTGCATACCGGATCATCTTTTTTGGGGATGAAATTGAAGAAATACAGCGCATTGAGCCTGAAACGGGTAAAAAGATATCTTCCGAGCGCGCAATTGCTATTTTCCCTGCAAACCTTTTTGTAACGGGAAGAGATGTTCTGGTACAATCCATCAAGGAAATTCAGGATGACCTGTTGCAGCAAATAAACTTTTTTACAAAAGAAGGCAGATTAGCAGAGGCAGAGCGGGTGAAGGAGCGCACCGAATTCGATATGGAAATGATGCGTGAACTGGGTTATTGCTCAGGAATCGAAAACTATTCACGCTATTTCGACCGCCGTTTGCCGGGTCAGAGGCCATTCTGCTTGCTCGATTATTTTCCCGACGATTTCTTAATGGTGGTGGACGAAAGTCACGTTACTATGCCGCAGATCCGCGCCATGTGGGGTGGTGACCGTTCGCGGAAGGAGCAATTGGTGGAATATGGTTTCCGTTTGCCCTCGGCGATGGACAACAGGCCGCTAACATTCCAGGAATTCGAAGATATGACGCCGCAGACTATATTTGTAAGCGCTACGCCTGCGGATTACGAGCTGCGCAAATCGGAGGGTGTTGTAGTAGAGCAAATTATCCGTCCTACCGGCCTGTTGGACCCGGAAATTGAAGTAAGGCCAAGCTTGAATCAGATTGATGATTTGCTGGAAGAATCCCACAAGCGCATTGCGATGGGTGACCGCGTGCTGATCACGACTTTGACCAAAAGAATGGCAGAGGAGCTGAGCAAATATTTGGAGAGAGTAGGCGTGAAATGTCGCTATATACATTCGGAAGTCAAAACGCTGGATCGTGTTGAGATTTTGCGGGAGTTGAGGTTGGGTATTTTTGATGTGCTGGTAGGCGTTAACTTGCTTCGCGAAGGATTGGATTTGCCTGAGGTTTCCCTCGTCGCCATTATGGATGCCGATAAGGAAGGATTTTTGCGGGACACGCGTTCCATGATCCAGACCATTGGTCGCGCCGCGCGTAATGACCGGGGAAAGGTGATTATGTATGCGGATGTGATGACCGGCTCCATGCAACTTGCTATTGATGAGACGAACAGGAGAAGAAGCATTCAGCTGGAATACAATGCTGAGCATGGCATAACGCCGAGGACCATCCTGAAATCCAAAGAAGCGATCATGGAACAAACGTCCGTTGCCGATTCGAAAGTCCGCAAGGTTTACGTAGAGCCGACCGAAGTTCGCATCGCCGCAGATCCGGTTGTTCAATACATGGGCAAGAACGATCTCCAAAAGCTAATTTCCGAAACCCAGCGCAAAATGGAAACCGCCGCTAAGGATCTGGACTTCCTGGAAGCAGCAAGGCTCAGAGACGAGTTACTGCAGTTGAAAGAGCGTGCAAAGGCAGCGGCTTGATTGCAGAATTAACCAACTTCCAGCAACGCCAGCGCTTCATTCCAGTTATTCACACGTTTATGCTTTGTCACATTCACATTGTGGCTGGCAGTGAAAAGAATAGGTGTTCCTTTGCAGAAATCGAGGTTTTTTAGGTGGTCGTCGATGAGGTAATCGGTGTCGATGATTCTTTTATCGCCGCAAAAAACAATGTTTTTCCAGGATATGAATGGGAAATGTTCGTTGAGCCAGTCATGTTTTTCAATGAGGGAATTGGGAAATTCCATGGCAGCTGACACAATAAAAATGTCATAATTTTCCTGCAACTTTAAAACCGCTTCTGCCGCTCCCTGGATCATGGGCGCATCACGGAAAAAACCCGTTTTGTAAATCAGGCTCCTGGCAGCAACAGGGTCTGGGAAGGCATCGTCTTCCGGAATACCCAGCAAATCTTGTTTATCAATTCTGACTCCAAATTCTTTTTCATACCAACCTATCCAGTTGGTTTCAATATCAACGATGACATTATCCATGTCAATGGCAATCGATTTCTTCATGATTCAAACTTTGATTTGCAATATTTTGCAACAAATGTAAATTTAATATGCAGTATGTTGCAATGAAATTTCAGTTATATTTCTATTTTTGCATAAAACAGAAGTGATAATGTTAAAAGAGGAACGGTTTCAACTCATACTGGATCGGCTTAACAATGAGCAGAAAGTATATCTGGCTGGGCTAAGTGCATTGTTGAATGTTTCCGAGGACACAGTCCGCAGGGATATCAAAGAGCTTGCCGACCAGGGACTTTTAAAGTCTGTGCGTGGGGGCGCCGTGCCACATTCTCCGGGTCCGCATCATTTCCGCGACAGGGTTTTACGTGATAACGAGCAAAAGCAGATTATTGCAAACAAGGCTTTGAATTTCCTCAAAGACGGTCAGCTCGTTATTTTTGACGGCGGGACGTCTGCTATGCTCATTGCCCAGTCATTACCAAAAGACATTCGGTTGACGGTTGTTACCAACAGTTTTCCAATCGCATCTATTCTCGAAGAACATGAGCATGTCGACGTGCTGTTTGCAGGAGGCCGACTATTAAAAAACTCTTTTGTGACGATAGGCTACGACACGATCCAGTTTTTAAAGAAATTTCGCGCAGATATTTGCCTGCTCGGCATATGCAGCATTCACTCACACTTGGGCGTTACAGGCCCGGATTACGAGGAAAGCGAGGTAAAAAGAGCGATGATTGAATGTTCCAGGGAAGTGATTGCGCTTGCATCCGTAGAGAAACTGGCGACTGCGGAAGCACATTATGTCTGTCCGGCTGAACAGTTGTCTATGATCATTACCGATCAGCCGGCAGACAAGGAAGAGTTTAAAATTTACACCGATATCGGGATTCGAATGGTTTGAGGTTGATATTGATCTAACCTTTCTTATCCTTTTGAATTTCTTCTGTTTTGAAAAAGGTGTCGTCTACGGTTTTTACTTCCTGATTGATCGCATTGGCAAAACCAAGCATATAAGCCATAGCAAGCCTTCTAAGCCACTTTTTAGCGGCCGATAAAATTTTTCCCATTCCGTTTTTCGATTAAAAAAAGAAAAGCGACTCAGTCCTTTGAGGAAAGAGCGTTAATCACACTGACAGAATATCAGATGTGTTTCAGGAATGGAGATGGATTGGTTCTTCGGAAGAAATTGATCTGCTTTTGAGATACTGGCCAGTCGCGCTCATGACCATAGGCAGCAAGGCTGGCGCGTTGGAAATCGCCAGTTCAGTGTGTAAGTGGAGCATTTCAGAAAGAATGCGAAGGCGTTTGCGTTGTAGTTGATATTTATTTGAAGGAGCGGCTGCTTTATTTAGATTTTCAGAAAAATGCGAGAATGGTGTTGCCGCCGGAGAAGTCTCTTTAACATTGGAAATTACTTCCTCTATTCTGTATATCGATCTTGGCTCAGTAAAATTTTCCGAAACAATGCTCGTCAGCAATAGCGCTAGAATTAACCAGCGCCACATTGAATTTTCGTTCTTGAATTTCGGCTTCTCTCTCATTTCGGACTCATTCTAATGGCACCATCCAGCCGGATCACTTCGCCGTTCAGCATTGGGTTTTCTACAATGGATTTCACGAGCAATGCGTATTCCGACGGCCGGCCTAAACGTGATGGAAAAGGAACCTGCTGTCCCAGTGAAATGCGGGCTTCTTCGGGGAGTCCAAGCATTAATGGCGTTTCAAACAGGCCTGGCGCAATGGCCATAACCCGAATGCCGGACTTTGCGAGATCCCGGGCAACGGGCAAGGTCATGCTCACAATGCCGCCTTTGCTGGCAGCATAGGCAACCTGTCCCATTTGTCCGTCAAATGCAGCAACGGAAGCCGTATTGATGATCACACCGCGCTCGCCCTCATCGTTAGGGTCATTCCGTTCCATAGCAAACGCAGCCAATCGCATCACATTAAAAGTGCCGATCAGATTGGTCTTAACCGTCTTTTCGAAAAGCTCAAATGAATGCGGCCCATAAATGCCGTCCGCTTTTCCCACGATTTTTCGCGCGGGAGCAATGCCAGCACAGTTCACGACAATGCTTATAAAACCAAACGTTTCCAGCGTAAGGTCAACGGCGTTTTGCACATCGCTTTCACTGGAAACGTCAGTCTTTATAAATATTATTCTATCAAAAAATTCAGCTTCTAATTGCTTCCCAGCAATTTCATTTAAGTCCAAAACAACAACATTCGCTCCTAACTCAACAAACAACCGCGCTGTCGCCTCGCCAAGCCCGGAAGCGCCGCCTGTTATCAATGCTGTGGAGTTTTGCAGCTGCACCTGACTATCTTTTCAAAAGATGTTCTGGAATCGGATGTGTTTCCAGGAATTTTCGCGCAGCTTCTGCTTTTTTTAATACTACCGGATGATTCGAAAGATCTGGCAACGAGTTATCAATCGTGGTCTTTGGAGCCAGATTTGCTGGAATCGTAAATTTTTTTTCTAAAACTTTCATAGCCTAAAACCAGTGTTTATCACGAATTTAAAGATTTACGTGCTATTAAAAAACTTTCGAAAGACCCGTTGTGTTCAAAAGAGTTATCGCAAGATTGTAAACATTCGGGCGAAGTTCTGAGAAAGCGACGGCCTTCTCAAAAATTCCCCGCTTACCAATACTTTCAAACTTATAGTGTGTCTCCTGTTCATTAAGAACAAATGGATAAGCTTGATGCTGCATTACGAAACAACCTCAATCTTTACCTTCAATAGAAACTCATCCATTTCAATCTCATTGGCTTCGCCGTTGAGGTCGTTGATGAGGTTTAATTCCATCGCTTGCACTTCCTGGCAGATGTAATCTTTGTTGGCAGTTACGGCACTGGTAAGCAGGCGGTCGTTGTCTTGTAAGGTGATCCTGATCTTGTCGGTGACTTCAAAACCGCTGTCTTTCCGTAAATTCTGGACGCGGTTAACAAAGTCACGGGCGATGCCTTCCAGGCGCAGTTCATCTGTGATTGTGACGTCAAGGGCAACGGTTAGGCCGCCTTCACTGGCTACTAACCATCCTGGAACGTCTTCTGCATGGATTTCAACATCAGTAAGCGCAATTTCGAGAGGCGACGTTGTCCCATTAAGCGTTATTGAGCCGTTTCTCTCTATTTCTTTAATCGCCGTTTCATCCATTGCAGAAATTGCTGCCGCCACTTCCTTCATTTTAGGGCCAAATTTCGGTCCCAAAGTCTTGAAATTCGGCTTGATTTTTTTGATCAGGATTCCGCTGTCATCGTGTACAAACTCGATGGTTTTAACATTAACCTCAGACAAAATAATGGCCGTAACCTGCTCGATCTGACGTTTTGTATTATCATTCAAAACCGGGATCAAAATCTTGGAAAGTGGCTGGCGCACCTTGATCTTGTGTCCTTTACGGATTGAGTGAACGAGCGAACTGATCGTTTGGGCCTGCTCCATGGCCGCTTCCAAATCCAGATCAACCACTTCGGTTTCGATCTTCGGCCAGTAAGTCAGGTGGACTGATTCGTATTTATGATCTGTGTTATTTGCAATCGAAGCCGCACGGTCGCCGTCTGTGAGGTTTTTGTATAACCATTCCCCAAAAAACGGAGCGATTGGCGACATTAATTGCGACACCGTTACAAGGCAATGTTGCAATGTTTCGTATGCCGCTTGTTTGTCTTCTGTCAAACCTTCGCCGGAATCTTGTGACGGATTCCAGAAACGGCGACGGTTGAGGCGGATATACCAGTTGGAAAGCTGGTCCGTAACAAAATCCTGGACAAGCCGTCCCGCTTTCGTTGGATTATAGTCATCAAATTGCTCGCCAACTTCTTTCACCAATGTATTCAGCTTGGAAAGGATCCAGCGATCCAGTTCGGTGCGTTTTTCGATCGGCACAGAATGGTTTTCATGAAACTCATAACCATCCAGATTGGCATATAATGCAAAGAAATTATAGGTGTTCACGAGCGTTCCAAAGAACTTGCGTTGCACCTCGCCGATGCCGTCAATGTTGAATTTCAGGTTATCCCAAGGTTCTGCATTGGTGATCATATACCAGCGCGTCGTGTCTGGCCCGTATTTCGAAAGCGTTGTAAATGGATCAACAGCATTGCCAAGACGTTTGGACATCTTGTTGCCATTTTTATCCAAAACCAAACCGGTGGAAACCACGTTTTTAAATGCCACCGAATCAAACAACATTCCGGCGATGGCGTGTAATGTGAAGAACCAGCCGCGTGTTTGGTCCACACCTTCCGAGATGAAATCGGCAGGATAGCTGTTTTCAAAAATCTCCTTGTTTTCGAACGGATAATGCCATTGCGCATAAGGCATAGCGCCCGAATCAAACCAAACGTCGATCAGGTCCGGCTCGCGGTGCATAACGTGGCCATTTTTCGAAACCAGCACAATGTTGTCAACATACGGCCTGTGAAGGTCGTAGTCGCCATTTTCCAATTTTAATAAATATTCGGAATTGTGCAGCGCCTGCTCTCTTGTCAAATGATCGGTCAGCAATGCCTCTTCCAATAAATCTTTCAACTGTTCAATCGAACCTACGCACACTTCGTCGCCGTGATCGTTGCGCCAGATCGGCAGGGGCGTTCCCCAGTAACGTGAGCGTGAAAGGTTCCAATCGACCAGATTTTCGAGCCAGTTGCCAAAACGGCCTGTTCCTGTGCTTTCGGGTTTCCAGTTGATGGTTTTATTCAATTCCACCAGCCTGTCTTTCATGGCTGTTGTTTTGATAAACCAACTATCCAGTGGATAATATAAAACGGGCTTATCCGTACGCCAGCAATGTGGGTAAGGATGTTCGTATTTTTCAACTTTGAATGCTTTTCCTTCCTCTTTCAACCTGATCGCAATCAGCACATCAGTTGCGCGGAACTCGGGGTCATTTTGTTCTTCTTCGGAATAATATTCAGGCTTTACGTAGCGCCCGGCGTAATCAGTGATTTCTTTAACAAAACGGCCCTGACGATCCACAATAGGCACGTCCTTGCCCGTTTCATCTTTTACCATAATGGCCGGAATGCCATTGGCTTGTGCCACCCGGAAGTCATCCGCACCAAATGTGGGGGATGTATGCACCACACCGGTTCCGTCTTCCGTAGTCACAAAATCGCCCAGAATCACGCGAAATGCGGGTGCCGTGGGTTGTACATAGGGCAATAATTGTTCATACTCAATGCCTTCCAGGTCTTTTCCCTTAAATTCTTTCAAAATCGTCCAGGGGAGCAGCTTTTTATCGCTTGCTTCATAACCTTCAAAGTCACCATCGCGTCCTTTTTCAGAGAAATATTTGGCAATCAGATCTTTGGCCAGAACCACGGCCACGGGCGCATGCGTGTATGGGTTAAAGGTTTTGACCAAAACATAATTAATGTTGGCACCAACCGTCAGCGCAGAGTTCGCAGGAAGCGTCCAGGGCGTTGTTGTCCAGGCAAGGATTCTAATGTCCGGACTGTCGGCATCCTGATTTTCCAAGTCACCAAAGGCTGTGTAGTTGCCAGGCGTTTTTACCTTGAACATTGCCACGATGGTCGTGTCTTTCACGTCCTTATAAGTCCCCGGCATGTTCAGCTCGTGAGACGAAAGTCCGGTTCCGGCAGCTGGGGAATATGGCTGGATTGTGTAGCCTTTGTATAATAAACCTTTGTCATACAGCTGTTTAAGCAGGCTCCAAAGGCTTTCAATATATTCACTTTTGTAAGTAATGTATGGATCTTCCAGATCAACCCAATAACCCATTTTCTCGGTCAGGTCATTCCATTGATCCGTAAATTTCATTACAGTCTGACGGCATCTTTCGTTGTAGTCTTCAATGGAAATGGTTTTTCCGATGTCGTCCTTGGTGATGCCGAGTTCCTTTTCTACCTGCAATTCAACAGGAAGCCCGTGTGTGTCCCAGCCGCCCTTTCTTTTTACCTGAAAGCCCTGCAATGTTTTATAACGGCAGAAAATATCCTTAATCGACCGCGCCATAACGTGGTGAATACCAGGCGTTCCATTGGCAGAAGGCGGCCCTTCAAAAAATGTAAAGGAGGGTGCGCCTTCGCGTGTTTCAACCGATGCTTCAAATATCTTTTTGTCTTTCCAGAATTGCAGAACTTCGTCTCCTATTTGCGGATAACTCAGGTTTTTATATTCGCTGTATTTCATATGTGCTGTTAGCTGTTAGCTTTTAGCGCTCGACTATTAGCTTTCTAATGTAAATGCAATGTATCGTTAACGCCAATCGGGAATTTAAGAGCGCAAAATTACGATTTTTTTTCTGCTAAAAGGATGTCCGGCTTTCAATGAATGTGAAAGCAGATTGTATTATTTTGCAGCCGTTTCAAAAGCAGGACATAACTATACAAAACGCAAATGGAGCAATACAAAAGGCTTTTAGACTTCAATAAAACCTGGGCTGCTGAGCAATTAGGTCTGGATGAATCGTATTTCACAGATCTTGCCAAAGATCAAAAACCCGATTTTTTATGGATCGGCTGTGCCGACAGTCGCGTTCCGGCGGAAGATCTTACAGGTTCGCGGCCGGGCGAAATGTTCGTGCACCGTAATGTTGCAAACCTGGTCGTTCATACGGATATGAACATGCTGAGCGTGCTGCAATATGCTGTTGAAGTTTTAAAGGTCAAGCATATTTTGGTCGTGGGACATTACCAATGTGGTGGCGTCAGGGCTGCCATGACGAACAACGATTTTGGGCTGATCAATAAATGGCTGTGCAACATTAAAGATGTGTACGACAAACATGAAACAGAACTTGAAGCCATTACAGAGCAAGGGAAACGCTTTGACAGGCTCGTTGAGTTGAATGTGGTGGAGCAGGTTAAAAATTTATCCAAAACCGACATCGTACAAAAAGCCTGGAAGAACAATCAGCCTTTGCACTTGCACGGATGGGTGTATGGAATGCACGACGGGATTCTAAAACCGATCATTGATATGCCGCCGGGCACAGAGGTTACGGGCATTTATAAATATCAGTTCGACTGAAAACAAGAAATCCTGGTCCTATTCGATCAGGATTTCTTGTTTTTTGAAATGTTCCCACTACATTAGTAATTTGATTGAGTCTAAATAATAATTGCAAGCATTGTGTTAATGAAAAAACTGATCGGGACATTGCATCTTTACCTTGGTCTGGCGTCCGGGATTGTGGTGTTTGTTGTCGCCATAACCGGCTGTATTCTGGCTTTTGAACAGGAAATAAAAAGTTTCACGCAACCTTATATGTTCGTGGAACCGCCAGCGAATGCGAAAGTTTTACCGCCATCGGTTTTACAAGCCAGCGCAGAAAAAATGCTTCCGGGCAAAAAAGCGAATGGCGTTCTGTACGGCGTCCCTACGCGCAATGCCGAAGTTGGTTTTTATAATGCAGATCCCGAATATTATTACGTAGTTTATGTTAATCCGTACACGGCCGAAGTGAAGCATGTCTGGAACGAAGAAGGCGATTTTTTTCACTTTATTTTACACGGGCATTACTATTTATGGCTGCCGCCAACCATTGGCCAGCCGGTTGTGGCGTCCGCAACATTGATATTCCTCGTCATGCTGATCAGCGGACTGGTATTATGGTGGCCAAAAAACAAATCGGCTGCAAAACAGCGTTTTTCAATCAAATGGGATGCGGCTTGGAGGCGGAAAAACTACGACTTGCACAATGTTTTCGGGTTTTATGTTTTGTCAATTGGCTTCCTGTTGGGCTCCACAGGGTTGGTATGGGGTTTCAAATGGTTTTCCCAAGGGCTTTACACGGTTACCGGTGGCAAGGGTTCGGATGAATATTACAATCCTGTTTCCGACTCGACATTGTATTCATCGGCATTTACCCCGATTACATCAGTGGATAAAGTTTGGTATACATTAAGGAAGGAATATCCGGTTAATACAGGTATAAATATCTCCATTCCGCACCTAAAATCGGAGTCCATCTTTTCGTACGTCAATTTTCGGGAGGGCACCTATTATAGCGTTGATTACAATTATTTTGACCAATATTCCCTGAAAAAAATTAAAGCAACCGGTCCTTATTCCGGGCGTTACAAGGATGCTGATTTTGCCAATAAATTGCGCAGGATGAATTACGACATTCACGTAGGGGCCATTTTAGGGCTTCCGGGTAAGATCATTGTTTTTCTGGCCAGCCTCATTTGCGCCAGCCTGCCAGTAACCGGGACCGTTATCTGGTGGGGCAGGAGGAAAAAATCAAAAAAAACCAGGAAGAATCTCCGCGTGTTAAAACCCGATCTGGTCATCCGGTAATATATATTCTCATCTAATTTTAGGCCAAATTTTTCTACTTCCATAGGAAAGAGCCTATATTGGGATCGGATGAGTAAAATATTTGATACAGCTAAAAAAGCGGGACTGGATGGATTCATGCTGGCATTGCTGGCCATGATTTTCCTGGCCTGGCTTTGGCCTTATCCCGGAATGAAGGAAAGTCCGGTGCCGCTTTCGGAGATTTCCACGTTTGCAGTTTCCATTATTTTCTTCTTCTATGGGTTAAAGCTGAGCCCTGAAAAGCTCCGCACAGGCCTCGTCAACTGGAAGCTGCATGTAATGGTGCATTTATCCACTTTTGTGCTGTTCCCTTTACTGGCGCTCGCCTTCCGCCCGCTTTTCAAAACGGATGAAAGCCAAACATTGTGGCTGGCCATTTTCTTTCTTACGGCGCTTCCTTCAACGGTTTCGTCATCGGTTGTTATGGTTTCCATTGCGAAAGGCAACATTCCGGCGGCCATCTTTAATGCCAGCATTTCAAGCCTGATCGGCGTTTTTATCACACCATTATGGATGGGTTTAGTCATGGACGCGGGTCAGGGGTATGCCAGTGCCGGGCAGGGCAGTCCGGGGCATTTCGATCTGCTTTCAGTAGTCGGAAAGTTGTCTTTACAAGTATTATTACCGGTTTGTGCGGGCATTGCATTAAACAAAAGTTGGGGACATTTTGCTGAGCAGCACAAAAAATACATTCGCTATTTTGACCAATCCTCCATTTTACTGATTGTTTATACTTCTTTCTGCGAATCCTTCGGCGAGCATTTGTTTAGTTCGCTGGGAATAAAAGAAATTGTATTTTTAGGGATAGGAATGCTGACACTGTTTTTCGGGATTTATTTCCTGCTCACATTCATCAGCAACCTGTTACATTTCAACCAAGAGGATAGGGTTACTGCCGTTTTTTGTGGATCCAAAAAATCCCTGGTGCAGGGAGCAGTGATGTCGAAAGTGCTTTTTCCAGGCGCTCAGGCTGGCTTAATGCTGCTTCCGATTATGATTTATCACGCTTTGCAGCTGATCGTGGCGAGTATCATAGCGCAGCGAATGGCGCGTATGGATGAGGAAGAAGCAGGGCGGATTATTAATTAAAACCGAATGATATGCGTTGGATAGTGCGTTTGCTTGTGTTGATCCTTTTGCTGGCCGGGCTTCAATCGATTTGGAGCAATTTCCGGGCGGGAAACTGGGTGCCGGATTGGCTGAGCAGCACGGAGAAATCAGAGACGACGCATGCGCTGGTTTTGCAGGAAATCAGTGCCATGGGTAAACTGGAATTGGTTAAATATAATTTCAAAGACGTTGTTGAGCAGCAGATTACAAAAATGTGGCTGCCTAATGCAAAGGCGATCCTCATTGTGCAGGGCGAAGCCATAGGCTGTATAGATCTGACCAAAGTTGAGATAGCCGACATTACTTCCGAAGCGGAGACATTGGTTGTGAACATGCCTGAGCCCGAACTTTGTGTTTTCAAAATAGATCATAGCAAATCAAGGGTTTACAATACGGAATATGCTTTCAATGAGGAGGCCAAGCTGGTTCAGGAAGCATACAAACAAGCTGAAAAACAAATCCAGAGATCGGCCCTTGATATGGGAATTTTGGAACAGACTCAAATCAATGCCCGTAAAATCCTGACTCCGGTTTTGGAAAAAGCCTCAGGTAAAAAAGTGATTTTGAAGTTTCCGTTGAATGCCAAAATAGAGAAATTGCGTTGATATAAAATTCTAAAATAGCCCTTTCCAATGAGTAAAAGAGGATTTCTGACGCAAGACGAACTTACAGCTAAGATAGGGGAAGGGTTGATAGAAACCATCGTCGTTGCTTTCACCGACCATTATGGCCGTATGATGGGAAAGCGCGTTGACGCGGATTATTTTCTGGATTCGGTGATCAAATCGGGCACGCACGGATGTAATTATCTGCTTACGACTGATATGGCGATGGAGCCGGTTCCGGGCTATAAGTACGCCAATTGGGAGCTGGGTTATGGCGATTTTCATCTTGTACCAGATCTCAACACCTTGCGTATCGCAGACTGGCTGGATAAAACGGCATTGATAATCTGCGACTTGCATAATGATAAATCACACGCTCTGGAATCCATCGGTCCGCGTTCCATTTTGAAAAAGCAGTTACAGACACTGGAAGCGGATGGTTTTCAATGCTTTGCGGCGTCGGAGCTGGAATATTATCTTTTGGAAAACAGCTATAAACAGGCGTTCCAACAAGGCTATCAAAACCTCACCCCGGCAGGCTATTATCTTGAAGATTACCACATTATGCAAGGAACGCGTAATGAGAAATATACTTCGGCTGTAAGGCGGCACTTGAAAAACTCAGGCATTGACATTGAAACTTCCAAAGGAGAATGGGGGCTGGGCCAGCACGAACTGAATGTAAAATTCGCGGAAGTGCTTCCTATGGCTGATAACCATGTGGTTTACAAGCAATGTATGAAGGAAGTGGCTGACGCAATGGGCGTTTCCGTCACATTCATGGCCAAATTTCAATCTGATCAGGCCGGTTCCAGCAGCCACATTCACATGAGTTTGTGGAAAGATGGTCAAAATGCCTTTGTCGGCGACCAGGAGTTTGGTCCGGTAAAGGGTTCGGATTTATTTCGCTGGTTTTTAGGGGGTTGGATTAAGCATGTGCCGGATGTAATGCCTTTTTACGCACCAACCGTTAATTCGTACAAACGTTTTGTAGACGGTTCCTGGGCCCCAACCCGGCTAGCATGGAGCTATGATAACCGTACGGCAGGATTCCGCGTAGTAGGAAACGGGCCTAGTCTTCGGATCGAATGTCGCATTCCAGGCGCGGATTGCAACCCCTATTTGGCATTTGCGGCTTCGTTAGCCTCCGGTTTGGATGGGATAAAAAACAAGATCGAGCCGCCGGAATGTTTCATCGGGGACATTTACGCCGCAGCACATTTGCCACGCGTGCCCTATACCTTAGCAGAAGCCACAGCTTTATTCGAAAACAGCGAATTTGCCAAAAATACATTTGGCAGCGAAGTTGTCGAACATTACAGCCATTTTTTCAAAACCGAGCAAAGGGCATACGACACTTCCGTGACGGATTGGGAAAGGAAACGCTATTTTGAACAGATATAACTCAATTACAATTAAACATTAACCCCATAAAAAACCAATGCGTTTAGAAAATAAAGTGGCCCTGATCACCGGGGGAAGTGGTGGAATCGGGCGTGAAACAGCGCTTTTATTTGCCAAAGAAGGAGCTAAAATTGTTGTTACGGATGTCAATGACGCAGCTGGGCAGGAAACGGCGGATGAAATTGTTGCGAACGGAGGCGAGGCCTTTTTCCTGCATTCGGATGTTTCGAAAGCTGCTGATAATGAAGCGGCGGTTGCTTTTGCAGAAGAGAAATTTGGTAAACTGAACATCATTTTCAACAACGCCGGCATTATGCACAGCGATGATGACAATGCGATGACAACCGACGAATCCATTTGGGATCTGACAATGAATATCAATGCAAAAGGGGTGTTTTTGGGATGCAAATATGGCATTCCGGCATTGCAACGCGCAGGCGGCGGCTCAATCATTAATACTGCATCTTTCGTAGCCATATTGGGTGCGGCGACTCCGCAGGTTGCCTACACGGCTAGTAAAGGAGCTGTTCTGGCATTGACACGTGAGCTGGCGATCATTCATGCACGGGAGAATATCCGCGTTAATGCATTGTGCCCCGGCCCTTTACGCACAGAATTGCTGATGAAATTTTTAAATACAGAAGAAAAGAAACAGCGCAGGTTGGTCCACATTCCAATGGGCCGTTTCGGTGAGGCGAAAGAAATGGCTTATGCCGCATTATTTCTCGCTTCCGACGAATCCTCTTTTGTAACAGGAACCGATTTTCTGGTTGACGGCGGGATCACATCTGCCTACGTAACGCCGCTCTGATCATGCCAACGCAAAAAACAATAAGCCCGATTAATGGCTCTGTGTATGTGGAACGTCCTTTGGCCGAGCCGCAAGAAGTGGAAACAGCATTGGTTAAGGCTGTTGCTGCCCAAAAAGAATGGCGGAAAACTTCGCTGGCTGAACGGGAAGCGATCTGCCGTAAAGCAGTTGAATATTTCCTGAATAATGCAGATGAAATAGGCCTGGAACTGACCTGGCAAATGGGCAGGCCGATCCGTTATACGGCTAATGAGATCAGAAAAGGCTTTCAGGAACGCGCCAATTATATGATTTCCATTGCTTCAAAAGCGCTAGCGGATGTGGAAGTGGAGGAAATTTCAGGATTTAAAAGATTTATCAGAAGAGATCCATTGGGCGTTGTTTTCGTGGTGGCGCCATGGAATTATCCCTATCTGACGTCTGTCAACTCCGTGATTCCGGCGATTATGGCTGGTAATGCTGTGATTTTGAAGCATGCACAACAAACACCGCTATGTGCCGAACGCTATGCTGCGGCTTTCGAATATGCCGGTTTGCCGGAAGGCGTTTTTCAATATGTACATTTAAATCATGAGCAAGTCGCGCAGGTGATTGTGGATAGCCGCATTGATTATGTTGCATTTACAGGTTCCGTAGAGGGCGGGCATGCCGTGCAGAAAGCGATAAATGAGCGGTTTATCATTGGCGGACTGGAATTAGGCGGTAAAGATCCTGCTTACGTGCGTGCCGACGCCAATTTAGCCGATGCCGTTGAAAATCTGGTCGATGGTTCGTTCTTTAATTCAGGACAATCATGTTGCGGAATTGAACGGATTTATGTGCATAAAGATGTTTATGATCAGTTTGTTACAGAATTCGCTGCATTGACAAAAACCTACACATTAGGAGATCCCACGAACAGCGAAACGACACTCGGGCCAATGGTTCGCACGTCCGCAGCGGACTTTGCGCAGAAGCAAGTGGAAGAAGCCATTGCCCACGGAGCCAAAGCATTAATTGACCCCAAACTTTTCCCTGCACATCAATCCGGGACGCCTTACTTTGCACCGCAGGTTTTGGTGAATGTCAATCACAATATGGACGTGATGACCGAAGAAACCTTTGCGCCGGTGGTGGGTATAATGCCTGTGGAAAGTGACGAGGAGGCGATTAAGTTAATGAATGACAGTCAATACGGGCTTACGGCCTCTATTTGGACGACCGACATGGATGCAGCTTTGACAATAGGCGAACAAGTGGAAACCGGAACCTGGTTCATGAACCGCTGCGATTATCTGGATCCTGCGTTGGCGTGGACAGGTGTGAAAAATTCAGGCAGAGGCTGTACACTTTCGACGGTCGGTTATGAAGCATTAACCCGCCCGAAATCTTTTCATTTGAAAATCAACGCATAATGTCGGCAGTGAAGGTAGGGTTACTGGAATGCGACCATGTCAGGGATGAACTGCGCCACATTGCGGGTGATTACCGGCAAATGTTTCCGGCCCTATTTTTAAATGTTGCCCCTGAGTGGGAATTTCAATTCTATGACGTTTGCAATGGTCATTTTCCTCCTTCGGTCGATGCATGTGACATTTACATTTGCACCGGTTCCAAAAGTTCGGTTTATGATCAGGAGGATTGGATAACTCGGTTAAAGGCGTTTGTAATTTCCATTCATCAATCCCAGAAAACGTTTATAGGCGTCTGTTTCGGACATCAAATATTAGGCGAAGCATTGGGCGGCAAAGTTGAAAAGTCGCCCGCAGGCTGGTGTGTGGGGGTGCATCGTTTTCAGTTAACTAAACGTGAAAGCTGGATGGAGCCGTTTACCGACTCATTCAATTTATTAATGATGTGTCAGGATCAGGTCATGACATTGCCGCCTGACGCTACATTGCTTGCGGAAACGCCCGATTGTCCGCATGCCATGTTCCGCGTTGGTGAACGCATGTTAGGAATCCAGGCGCATCCTGAGTTTCCGAAGGCATATGACCAGGCTCTCATGGAGCTTCGGGTGGAGCGGATCGGTGAAAATAAGGTCGAGCTGGGCATCGCCAGTCTGGAATTGCCGACGCAGGAAATCATGTTTGCGCATTGGATAAAGAACTTCTCTTCTTAATTTTATCACAACAAAGATTAATTCAGCACACCCCAATGACCGAAAGTACAATTTCAAAACGCCAGATATTAAGTCCGCTTCAGACTGGTCAGAAGATCCGCAGGATCGCGTTTGAAATATATGAGCACAATTTTGAAGAAACCAGCATTATCATTGCAGGGATTGCCGGCGAAGGTTATGCTTTTGCAAAAAGGCTTGTGGCCGAACTGGCAGACATTTCACCTCTAAATGTGCAGCTTATCGAGCTGCGTTTTGATAAACACATTCATTTTCAAAGCCCGATCATTTTTGATAATGAAGTTCAGGTTGAAAACCAGGTCATTATCATTGCCGACGACGTGCTGAACACAGGCCGCACACTGGCATTTGCTTTGGAGCCATTTTTGAAAGTGAGCATGAAAAAAGTGCAGGTTGCTGTTGTGGTGGATCGCAGCCATCACAAATTTCCCATTCATGCGGATTACGTGGGTTATGCATTAAGCACAACGCTCACGGAACACGTAGAGGTGGTTTTGAGCCGCCCGGAAGAGGAAGGTGTTTATTTGAAATAGTATTAACTGAAAACCCGCCGAAGCTTTACATTCTCAACCGGCCGGATGATCAAAGGCACTTTCTCGATTTTCACCGAACTGCTGTCCAAACCAAACCATTTGTCCTCAGCCGTGGTGAAGTCTTTCACGAAGAAATAGGTCTTCATAACCAGCTGTTCAAACAGCGGAAGGTCATTCTCAAAAGACAAGAAACGTTCCAGCACGACAAAGCGGAAATCACCCGTAATGTTCTGCCTGCTAAGCGATTCGTAGCGGCTGGTAATATCCACTTCCTTGTTCATTACCATATCCTCCACCACCTTCCGGAAGAACATATTGATGCGCTGATCCACCCGGAAACCGAGGCGGAAATTGATCTTGATCACATTATCATTATTGTCGTCGTCCGACAGCACTTTATATTCCATGGTGTACGGATCATCCGTAATGTCCACGTGGATAAACCAGTAAACGTCAGCGCGTTTGGGTCGTTTTTGGAATATAGAATAAATGACTTTTGTTTCAATTTCCGTTGCCCGCGACGCATTGGTCATGAACACCAGGTGAGTAGTATATTTTGGGATACTAATGTCGCGGCTGAGCTCGTGTAATGCGGGTAGATATTTTTCCAGCTTGGTGTACTCCGTCAAACGCAGCTTAATGTAAAATGCTTTGAGCCAGACGGTCATCAAACCTGCAACGACAGTTCCTATCAAAATTGTAAACCATCCTCCGTGCGTGAACTTCAAGAGGTTAGCGCCCAGGAACATGCCTTCAATGCACAAATAGAAAAGCATAAAAATGATCACAATCCACAAATTCACCCGTTTGATATACAAATAATAGGAGAACAAAATGGTGGTCATGATCATCGTCAGCGTAATCGCCAGACCGTAGGCAGCTTCCATATTGGATGATTTACCAAAATACAGAACCACCCCGCAGCAGCCTAGCCACAGAAGCCAGTTGATACTGGGCACATATAACTGCCCTTTCTGATCGCTGGGATAGATCAATCGGACCTTTGGCCAGAAATTCAGGCGGATCGCTTCGGAAATTAATGTGAATGAGCCAGTTATAACAGCCTGACTGGCGATAATGGCAGCCAATGTTGCGATTACAACACCGGGAAGCAGCCACCATTCCGGCATGATTTCATAGAACGGCTTACGCGCTTCCAAAAGGTTGCCCATCTCAGAAAGGAGCCACGCGCCCTGGCCGAAATAGTTGAGTAACAAGCATATTTTTACAAAGATCCAGCTCACCCGGATGTTCTCACGACCGCAATGTCCAAGATCGGAATACAATGCTTCGGCTCCGGTTGTACAAAGGAAAACGGCTCCCAGGATCCAGAAACCGCCGGGATGCTTGGTGATGAGGTCGTAGCCGTAGGCTGGACTGAGTGCTTTCAATATTTCCGGGTGTTCCAGGATCTGAAAGAGCCCTAAAACGCCCAGCATGACAAACCAGGTGATCATGATTGGCCCGAATGCACGACCAACAACCTTGGTTCCGAAAGCCTGAATGACGAAAATTAATGTCAGAATGCCGATTACGATGGGAACAGTCTGAATGTTGGGATAAATAAGTTGTAAACCTTCAACGGCGGAGGAGACGGAGATAGGAGGGGTAATGATCCCATCGGCCAGCAGCGTACTGCCGCCGATAACGGCCGGGACAGTGAGCCATTTGGCATGTTTTCGGACGAGTGCATAAAGTGCGAAAATCCCGCCTTCCCCTTTATTATCAGCCCGTAAGATCAAAATTACATATTTGACGGTCGTTTGCAGCGTCAGCGTCCAGAAAATGCAGGAAATGGCACCGTAAATGATATCTTCTGTGATAATCTCATTTAGGATGATCGCCTGCATTACGTACAGCGGAGAAGTGCCTATATCTCCATAAATAATCCCGAACGCCACCAGGACACCCGCTGCCGTAACTTTGTCGAATTTATGCTTTGATTCCATTCACTTTAGGTCGAAAAACGGCGAAAGTTAGGAAACCGCATGCAAAATGATACTTCCAGCGATGAAATTAATTTTCAATCGGACACTTCTTGCGGAACGTATACTGGAAATATTGTGTTTTGGGACCCGGACAAAGGTTTCGGGCAGAAGAGATTGTGTTAAACTAAGTTAAATTTTCCGCCTTACGAGAATGTTTTCCAGAGCAAAAATAGGTTCAAACTGATGATAACGGCAGTGATTACCCAGGCCAAAACAGTCAGGAACTTCGAGTTGGCGAAGCGTCCCATGATCTGGCTGTTGGACGTGAAGAACACCAGCGGCACCACGGCGAAGCTCAGTTGCAGCGACAAGATCACCTGACTGAAGACCAGCAAATCGGCCGTTCCTTTTTCTCCATACAGAGACGAAACGATCAATGCAGGAACAATGGCAATGCCTCGGGTAATGAGTCGGCGCAACCATGGTTTCAGGCGAATATTTAAGAATCCTTCCATCACGATCTGTCCTGCCAATGTGCCTGTTAATGTGGAACTCTGACCGGAAGCGAGTAGGGCGAGTGCGAAGAATATCCCGGCCAAACTAACGCCTAAAACCGGATCCAGCAGGTGATATGCGTCTGTAATGTCGGCAATTTCAAAGTGTCCGTTGGAGTGGAAAGCCGTTGCGGCGAGGATCAGGATCGATGCATTAATGAAGAATGCAAGGAATAAAGAAACCGTAGAATCTATCGTAGCGAAGCGTATGGCGGATTTTTTGCCTTCTTCGTCGCGCTTAAATGCCCGCGTCTGCACAATGCTGGAATGCAGGTAAAGGTTATGGGGCATAACCGTCGCGCCCAGAATCCCGATGGCAATGTAAAGCATTGCCGAGTCCGTAACGATTTGCGTTTTGGGGATCAAACCATCCACAATTCCTGCCATAGAAGGCTGGGAAACGATCATTTCATAAATAAAACTCAGCAGGATTATGCCCATCAAACCGGCAACAATGCTTTCAATGATACGAAATCCTTTTTGCTGGAAATAGAGAACAATAAGAACGTCAAATGCCGTAAAAAGCACGCCTAAGGGCAGTGGAAGCCCAAAGAGGAGGTTTAACGCAATGGCCGAGCCGATCACTTCTGCAAGATCCGTCGCTGCGATGGCGATTTCTGAAAGCACCCAAAGCACAAAAGAAACCGGTCTTGAATAGTAATCGCGGCAGGCCTGGGCGAGATCACGTCCGGACGCGATGCCCAGTTTTAGCGAAAGATGCTGCAAAAGCATGGCGAAAAGATTGGAAATCAGGATTACAGAAAGCAATGTGTAACCAAACCGCGAGCCACCCTCAATGTCCGTTGCCCAGTTTCCCGGATCAATATATCCCACAGCGACCATTAATCCAGGTCCCGTAAATGCCATTAGTTTCCTCCAAAATCCTGCCCCTTCCGGAACTGCTATGGACGAATGCACCTCCGATAAAGAAGCCAGCCTTCCACCTTCACCAGGTGTTACATTACGCGAGGATTCTTTGATTTTCAAGCTATCAATCATTTTTAAAGCCGTTGTAATAAACAATTTAGTTTACTAAAAACAAAGATAAAAGATTTTACAAATATATTTTTAGGTTAGTCTAAATTTTTTATTTTACGATTAGGAAGTCGTACTTTTGTTCATATCAAGATTAATGCCTTGGTGCTGACTTCAATGCAAAACTCCTTCACAGAAGAAAATTATTTAAAGATCATTCACTCACTTTCCGGCCGCGAGGGCGTAGAGGTAAGCACGAATGCACTGGCCGAAAGCACATCCACCCGCGCGGCTTCCGTGACAGATATGTTACGTAAATTGGCGGATAAGGGATTAATTCATTACAAGAAATACCAGGGTGTAAGGCTGACCGACAGCGGTGAAAAGGTCGCGATCAAAGTAATCCGCAAGCATCGTTTGTGGGAAGTTTTTTTAGTCGAGAAACTGGGATTCGGGTGGGATGAGGTGCACGACATTGCGGAAGAATTAGAACATATCCCATCTGAGATCCTGGTCGAAAAGCTGGACACATTTCTCGGCCATCCGAAATTCGACCCGCACGGCGATCCTATTCCCGATGCAAAGGGCAATCTTACAGAGCCGGACTACACGATATTGACCGATATACAGGTTGGTGAGAAAGTATTAATGATGGGTGTTCTGGATCACGCGCCTTCTTTTTTGCAACACTTGGACAGGTCGGGCATTACTTTGGGTGCGGTTATAGAAGTGAGAGAGATTAATGAATATGATAAATCAGCTTCTGTACAAATAAACGGCGGTCAGACGTTGTTTATCAGTCTCGAGGTGTCCAAAAATTTACTGGTTCAGCGCCGATGAGACTTCCCCAGCCATGAGATTGAAAATACTGGATCGTTATCTGATCAAAAACTTCCTGATAACATACGTTTTCGTTGCGTTCGTCATCGTGCTTATCATTTGCATGATCGATTACACGGAAAAGGTGGATGACTTTCTGGACAAAAAAGCGCCGCTCAATGAGATAATCATTGATTATTACTTTAATCTCATTCCCTACTGGATCAATTACATCAGTCCGCTGATGGTATTTATTGCCACCGTTTTCTTCACTTCCCGGATCGCAGCCCGCACAGAGATCATTGCCATGCTCAGCAGCGGGATCAGTTTCGGGCGCATGCTTTTGCCTTATATGGTCGGCGCGACGGTTCTGGGATTCCTTACATTCATTCAGGTTGGCTGGATTTTGCCAAAAGCGAATAAGGTCCGGAACAGTTTTGAAAAAACATATGTAAAGCAGGAATTCTATTTCAGCGGTCATAACGTGCACATTACCATTGCCCCTGACGTGTATGCGTATCTGGAAAGCTATAATACGATGACGAAAACGGGTAATAAATTCACAATGGAAACGATCAAAGGCAATGTGCTTTTGCAGAAATTCTATGCGGATAAAATTGTCTGGCAGCCCAAAAAGGGCAAATGGACGTTGCAGAATTACCAGGTGCGGACATTGGACAGTCTGGGAGAAAAGCTTCGGGCGGGGGCGGAAATTGACACCACGATTAATTTGTCACCCAAGGATTTTGAGAGTGATTATAACCTTTTTGAAACATTCACCCTACCCGAGCTGAATGCTTACATTGATCTTTTGAAAAGTCGTGGTGCGGACGGTCTGGAAGTTTATTTAATTGAAAAATACATCCGGTTCACCCAACCCTTCGCGATCCTGATCCTTACGGCGATCGGCGTCATTGTATCCGCCAGGAAAAGCCGTCGCGGCGTTGGCTGGCAAATTGCCCTCGGGTTCATGCTGGCTTTTATTTACATTCTATTTTTTCTTTTGTCAAAAGGCGTGGCCGAGGCAGGCACGATCAATACATTGTTCGCAGTTTGGCTTCCCAACATTGTATTTTCATGCATAGGGCTGATTTTGTATAAAACATTGCCCCGATAAACATGTTCTCACCCACGGCGCTGCGTTCGTATCTGCACCTTCATTTTCTGGTTTTGATCTGGGGTTTTACGGCCATTGTGGGTCTGATGGTCACCATTTCACCGGTAGCGCTGGTTTTTTACAGAACATTGTTTGCGGCTCTTGGTTTAGGAGCCATCATTTTCTTTAAGAATAAGCAGTTCAAAGCCGATAATAAAGACATTATCAGAATGCTGGCCGTTGGTTTCATTTTATCAGCGCATTGGATGTTGTTTTTCGCCTCGGCGCGCGTTTCCACTGCCTCGGTTTGTCTGGCAGGAATGGCCACCACTTCCTTATGGACGAGCCTAATTGAACCATTGGTTAACAAAAGAAGCGTGCGACCGCTTGAAGTAGGGCTGGGAATTCTGGCATTTGCGGGTCTATATGTGGTGTTCAAATTCGAGTTTGACCATGCTTTGGGCTTAATGCTTGCGCTGGCTTCTGCATTACTCGCGGCCATGTTCACCGTGGCTAATAGCAGGCTCGTTCAACGCATTGACGCCTATGTCATTACATTTTTCGAAATGATAGGTGCAACATTCTTTTCGCTGATTTTTGTAGTCATATTTGAGTGGCAAGGCTGGTCTAAGGGCGAACCATACATTCCTGCGACAGGAGATTGGATCTGGATCTTGTTCCTGGCATTCATATGCACGGTTTATGCAAGCACCATGGCCACGCAGCTGATGAAGCAGTTTTCTGCCTATCTCATCAACCTGACCATTAATCTCGAACCGGTTTATGGCATTGCGCTGGCTTTTTTCTTTTTTGGTGAGAAAGAGCGGATGACCAGCGAATTTTACATGGGCACATTGCTGATATTACTCGCCGTGCTGCTTTACCCGCTGCTGATTAATACGGTTTTAGGTAAAAAAGGCACATTAACTGAGAAATGAACATTTAAACCTAAATCCGAAGACTACATTGATAAAAAGAGCATATTAACTTATTACTGCTATTTTTGTCGACTCAACCAAAAGGTGTTCTATGAATCCAGCGCGTTTACTTCTGGTAATTCCCTGCTACAATGAAGAGGCCATATTACATCTGACCTATTCTAAACTGAGCGTTTACTACAACTCGCTCAAACAGCAGGGCCTTATCACAGAAGACAGCCGCATTTGTTTCGTGAATGATGGAAGCCGGGACAAAACCTGGAACATTATAGAGCAGCTCTGCCAGCAGGATCCCAACATTATCGGCGTGGGATTATCCCGCAATTTCGGCCACCAAAGCGCTATTATGGCCGGTTTGGAAAAGAACATGGACAGCTTCGATTGCTTTATCACCATCGACGCCGACTTGCAGGACGATATGAACGCCATTGCAGCCATGGTTGAAAAGCACCGCGAAGGCGCAATGGTCGTTTACGGTGTAAGGGGCGACAGGAGTTCGGATAGCTGGTTTAAGCGCGTTACTGCTGAGAGTTTTTATGTGTTAATGCAAAAAATGGGCGTTCCGGTTGTTTTCAATCATGCCGATTTCCGGTTAATGGACCGCCGAGTTTTGCAGGAACTGGGTAATTTTAAGGAAATTAATATGTTTCTGCGCGGCATTGTGCCGTTGGTAGGTTTCAGGAATGACAAGGTTTTTTATAACCGCCTGGAACGTGAGGCCGGAGAAACCAAATATCCGCTGAGCAAAATGCTGCTTTTCGCGTGGAATGGCATTACGTCTTTTTCCACATTCCCCATGCGGCTGGTTTTGTATTTCGGGGTTTTCAATTTTTTGGTCGCGATGATTATCGTGGCTTATATTCTTTTCTCCTATCTGGTTGGTTATACCGTGCCCGGCTGGACTTCCACCATGTTACCGCTCACGTTTTTTAGTGGTTCCAATATGATGGCGCTTGGGCTGATTGGAGAATACATTGGCAAGATTTACGAAGAAGTAAAAGGCCGTCCTCGTTACATCATTGAAAAAACTTTAAATGAATAGATTTTATCGAAAATATCGGATCGTAGGCAACTGGATCAACATCTTATTGATGGTCACAGTCCTGGCTCCGTTGTTCGCACTGTCATATTTCAATCATCCTTCGCCCGCCGACGATTACTGTTACATCGACACGGTGTTCAGATTCGGCTGGCTCGAAGCCATGAATTATTACTATTCCGGCTGGACGGGACGTTATTTCGGGATTTTCCTGAACCATTCCAATCCGCTGCTGTTTCATTCGGTCACCGGTTTTAAAATACTGCCGGTTGTCCTGCTTTCAGGAGTGGTTTTCGCATTGTACAGCCTGTTCCGGCACCTTACGCCCACATTGTCGGGAATGGCGCATCTGGGGTTCGCTGGCGTTGTCTTCTTCCTTTATATATTGAAAATCGCCAGCATGTCCGAGGCATTTTACTGGATGGCGGCTTTTGTGACTTATACGATTCCAAACATTTTCACATTGCTATGGATCGTGCTTGTGCTCCGCTGGTATCGGCAGGACACGCAAACGGCCAAATTATTATTAAGCACATTAGCCGGGTTTCTGGTTTTTGCCATTGTCGGAAGCAGTGAAACCAATCTGCTGATCATTGTTTTACTCATCGGCGCATGGTGGGTATACCGCATTCTTTTCCACCGCAAAGTGGATGGTTTCATGATAGCAATGTTGCTGGTTTGTGCGGCGTCCTGTTTCTTGTATTTCAGTTCTCCGGGCAATCAGGCTCGCATTGGTGGCAATCCTTTGGGAGGTAATGTTCCGTTTTCGGTGATATCCTCATTCAAAAAACTCGCCGTTCTAAGCTTCAACTGGGTCTTCCGCACACCGTTGATTTTCTTTTCCTTAGCGTGGCTGGTTGTGCTTTCCAGGTTGTCGGCCGGGGCAAGAAATTATTTCTCCATCCCGGTTTGGTATGCGGTGCTCTTATTCGTCGGCGTGCTGTCCGCGCAACTTTTCCCTTCTTATTATGGAGTTGGAATCGAACCGACGCCCCGTGTGATCAACTGCGTTTATTTCTTTTTCCTGATCGGCTGGTTTTATGTGATCGGCGTTGTCTTTCACTATTTCAGAAAGAGCAAAACCAATCAATTTCATTTTTCGGTGGTGCGTTACGGGATCCTTTACGCTATCCTGATCTTGTCCATCGGCTTATCATTTTTTCGCAGCGCCAATGTTCGCTTAATGTACTCAGACCTGATCCACGGAAAAGCTGCGGCATTTGACAAGGAAATGTATGAGCGCTATGCCATATTGCGCGACTCAAAGGAAAGCACTGTCTATTTACCGCCGATTTATTCCAAGCCGTTATCAATCTTTTATGATGATGATATCAAGACCAATCAAATACATTGGTGGAATAGGTGCATGGCCGGATATTTTGGTAAGAAAGTAATTATCATGAAAGATTCGCAAGGTGAACAGCAGTAAAAAGTTAGCCATAAGTGCCGCCATGACACTGCCCGTGCTGCTTTGGGTGTTTGTCATCTTATATTATTCCGTCAATCTGCCCTGGTATGACGATTTCGACCCATTTCCTGATTTTTTAAGAAAATGGATCACCGATTCATCCTTTTCCGACAGGCTAACATTACTATTTCAGCCCAATAATGAGCACCGCATGGTGATTGGCAAGCTCGTGACGCTTACTTACTACTGGGTTACCGGACATTTGAATTTCACTTTTCTGCACATTGCCGGGGCTTGTTTCACGCTGGGGACATTCAGGATCTTCTGGCTGTCTTTTGCCAAAACAAAGATCAACTGGTGGTATTTTTTACCGGTTCCTTTTTTGCTTTTCCAATTGCAGTATCACCTGGTTTTTCTGTGGGCGATTTGCAGTTTGCAACATCAGCCAGTGGTGTTTTTTATCAGTCTTTCAATGTTTCTTTTGTCAAGAAACAGGTTTGGTTGGGCGGTTTTAGCCGCTGTATGTGCCACATATGCAATGAGTAATGGCATTTTCGTGTGGCCGGCTGGCGTGATGATCCTGCTTTTGAGATCCCAATATAAGCAACTCAGCATCTGGCTTTTAGCAGGCGCGTTGGCGGTAGGGTTCTATTTTTACGGCATGTCGGCGCAGGGCAACGAGTCCAGCATGGAGTTCTTTGCCAAATATCCGCATTTGTCCGTTTTAGGATTCTTCGCGTTTCTGGGAGGCTTATTTGATTTCTTTCCCGAAAAAACCATTGTCGTCCGTTCCGCCCTGCCGGTTTTGATGGGCTTTTTGGTAATGATCTGGGTGGTTATCTGGTTGTACAAACAACTCATTCCGTGGCTTACCCGCACATTCAACTGGCCAAAAAATACCCGTTACGCAGGTCCGGAAGCATCCGTTGATAAGAAAAATCAAGACATGTTCTTGTTAGGCATACTGACATTTTTATTGGTCAATGCGCTCATTATAGGCCTGTTAAGACCTCGTTTTGGGTTTTTTGTAATGATTGTCAGCAATTACAAAATGTATCCCGCGCTATTTCTGACCGTGGCTTATCTTACATTCATCAATGCAGTTTCCGGTAAACAGATTCAGGAATGGATATTTCAGTTTGCATTAACGACCAGCGTGATCATTTGGGTATTTTCCATTTATGGTTATCTGCCGGTCATTGCGGAACGGAATAAATACCTGACAGTCAATGGATACAACCAGGAGCACAATGCATTTGGACTGGGTCACGTTCCGTTTTCGACAAGCGCGTTTTATGTGGATAGAATGATGAAGCAAATGGTGAGCTGGGGAGCGTATGAATATCCGGACAAACCCGAAAACCTGGCAAAGGAAATTGGCAAGATACAAAATCCGATCTCAGTGGAAGAAGGCATAACCGTTACCATGCGCGACAGCATTTTAGTTGTCAATGATCCGCAAAGCAGCATGTCTTTGAACCGCAGTAATGGTCATTATGCCTTCGTTCGTGACGATAAACAGCTTTATTTCTTCAAAATGACCCCTCAAAAATACGCTGGACGGAACATTTTGAAGCAATACGACAAGGGTGCCGACACGGAAATTCCAATGACGTCCCTCAAACCCGGATCATACGATTTGGGCATCATTAACATTGAAAACGGAAAGTCGGAAGGCGGGATTCTTAGAAAAATTACAATCCCATAAATAATTTGCACACTTGATATGCGCTTAAAGGTGTATTTTTGCCGCCATAGCAAATAGCCAAACAGAAGAATGTCTCAAATCCCTCAGATTTCCATTGTCGCCCCGCTTTATAATGAGTCAGAGTCGTTTCCGATGCTCATTCAGCGAATCAATGCATTGATGGATTCCAGTCCGCTTGCTATTGAAGTTGTGCTGATCGACGACGGAAGCCGGGATGATACGGCGCTCAAAATCAGGCAGCTGGCATTAACAGACGAGCGTTACCACGGTGTTTTTCTTTCCAGAAACCACGGCCACCAGCTCGCATTGACAGCCGGAATTGCCGCAGCAAGAGGAACTGAGGCACTTTTCGTGATTGACGGTGATTTGCAGGACCCACCAGAGTTGCTTCCGGATTTTTATAAATTATTAAAAGAAGGAAACGACGTCGTTTACGCAGTTCGCAAGAAGCGTAAGGAAGGTTTTGTGAAGAAAATGGGCTATCATTTGTTCTATCGAATTTTGCGCTCCATTTCCTATGTTGAAATTCCGCTGGACAGTGGTGATTTTGCATTGATCAGTCGCCGGGTTGTGGATGTTTTGAATAAAATGCCCGAGGAAAGCCGTTATTTAAGGGGAATGCGCTCCTGGATCGGTTTCAAGCAGGTTGGTTTTGAGTACGAAAGAGACGCACGGGCCGCGGGAGAATCCAAATATTCGTTCAAGCAATTATTTCAACTGGCTTATAACGGGATTTTCAATTTCAGTGAATTCCCGATTAAATTCATGAGCAGGGTAGGCGTTACTGCAATCTTGATTTCTCTGTTCTATTTTATTGTTGTTGTCGTCAAAAAGATGTTTTTTGCCCACGTGATTGAGGGTTTCACATCCTTGCTTTTTGTTATAATTCTGTTCAGCGGCGTGCAGTTACTGGCGCTGGGCATCATCGGGGAATACGTGCTCCGCATATTTTTTCAGTCCAAAAATCGCCCTTTGTTCATTATTAAGGAAGAAATAGTCAACCGAGAGTACATTTGAACTGATGCTGTTTACCGATATACAATTCATTATCTTCTTTATTGTTGTCACGCTGGCATATTTCAGCTTGTCGTGGCGTGGGCGCTGGATGCTTTTGCTGGCAGCCAGTTGCTACTTTTACATGGTTTTCAAGCCGATCTTTATCCTGATCCTGTTTGGAACCATCGTAATCGACTATTATGCAGGGATTTGGATTGAACAATCGACTGATCAAAAACGAAAAAAGCTGCTGCTGATCATCAGTTTAATCTCCAACATCGGCATTCTTGCATTCTTCAAGTATTACGATTTTTTACAGGATTCCGTCAACAGCGTGCTGGCGAGTTTCGATTTACGACCGGCTGTTCCTGCATTAACCAGGCTCATTCCCAGTCGCATAGCAGAATGGATGACAACTGGCGAAGGGAAAGTCCTGCTTCCGATTGGCTTGTCTTTTCACACATTTCAGGCCATGAGTTATACCATTGAAGTCTATCGCGGCAACCAAACCGCCGAGCGAAACTTTGGTATTTATGCATTGTATGTGATGTTTTACCCGCAGCTGGTCGCCGGGCCGATCGAGCGCCCGCAAAACATGCTTTTCCAGTTTCATTCGTATTTCAAATATGATTTTGAGCTGGTGAAGTCAGGGTTAATACAGATGGCCTTCGGGTTTTTCAAGAAAATGGTCATTGCCGACCGGCTTTCCGTTTTCGTGGATTATGCCTACGATCCGGCTTCGGACCATAATGGGCTTACATTGCTGACAGCCACAGCGTTTTATTCTTTTCAAATCTATTGCGACTTTTCCGGCTATTCCGACATTGCGATTGGCGCCGCGCGGGTGATGGGCTTTACATTAATGGATAATTTCCGGTCTCCTTATGAGTCCAGATCCATTCCCGAATTCTGGGGAAGATGGCATATTTCGCTATCAACATGGTTCCGGGATTATTTATACATTCCACTCGGAGGCAACCGGAACGGAGAATTTATGAAATACCGCAACCAAATGATCGTGTTCATGGTCAGCGGGTTATGGCATGGAACGAGTTGGAGTTTTGTGATTTGGGGCGCCTTGCACGGGTTTTACCAGATCATGGCGTCTTTACGAGATAAGTATTTAAAGAAGGCGAACATTCAAATTCCGGACAACTTTTTAATTCGAGCAGTTAATGTGCTGCTGACCTTTGCCTTAGTCACATTAGCCTGGATATTTTTCCGAAATTCGCTGAGCCGCTCGATGGTAATTTTTGAGAAAATTGGCAACCTTTCATTTTCCGACCAAATATCAAGCCCTTTCAACCAGGTCGAAATGTGGTTCTGCGTTTTCCTGATTGGTTTTTTGCTTTGGAAAGAACATTACTTTGAAAAAATACCAACTGCCAGCACAGCCGTATTTTTTATATTATTCCCCATCATTGCCTTCCTGACTTACTTTTTGGGCGTTATCACTGAAAACCAGTTCATTTATTTTCAGTTTTAAGGAAGAGAAAAGGAAAAACATTTGCGCTTAAATATTTGTTACCAGAAATGGGAGGGATGATCAACGTCCTTTTAGATTAAAGTTTTAATAAAATGTACGAAGTAACAGCTGACAATAAGTTAAGAAGCCTCATAGTGGTAGGAGATCGTGTTTTGATTCGCCCGAAAAGTCCGAGTGACCGCACAAACAGTGGCCTTTATCTGCCTCCGACCGTAACGGAAAGGGAGCAGGTGCAAAGTGGTTACGTGATCAAAGTAGGGCCGGGATATCCGATTCCTGTTGCGGCAGAAGATGAGCCCTGGAAAGAAACGGAGGAAAAAGTTAAATATATGCCTTTGCAGTCCAAGGAAGGTGATTTGGCCATCTATTTGCAGCGTAATGCCATTGATTTGGAATATGACGGACAAAAATATGTCATCGTTCCGCAAGCTTCCATTTTAATGCTGGAACGCTCGGAGGATTTGTACGATTAACAGCCCAAACTTCAATTGCCCCGTATTTAATCCAGCCCGGATTTACATTGCCCCGGATTTTAATCCGGGGCTAACTGTTATCTTTGGCCATGACAAATCCGGAAAATACTACAATAAATCTCGCTGGCCTGGGCATTACCGAGCTGAACGAAATGCAGCAGCAGGCGAATGAGGCCATTCAGCAGAATAGCGAAGTCGTGCTGCTCGCACCGACTGGCTCGGGAAAAACGCTCGCCTTTTTACTTCCGGTTGCGTCCTTTTTAAAGCTGGAAACCGATCACGTGCAATGCATGGTCATAGTTCCTACACGCGAGCTCGCACTGCAAATCGAACAGGTTTGGAAGAAAATGTCGACCGGGTTTAAGGTTACGTGCTGCTATGGCGGTCACGATATGCGGACAGAAATTCGAAGCCTTGTGGAAGCGCCCGCGTTGATCGTAGGAACGCCAGGCCGCATTCTGGACCACATTCGCAGAAATTCATTTACCGGCAGACATATTTCCACGCTTATTTTGGACGAGTTTGATAAATCCCTCGAACTCGGGTTCCAGGAAGAAATGTCTGAGATCGTCCGGAATTTGAGAAATGTGAAGAAAAAGGTTCTGGTCTCCGCTACGACCACTAAAATTCCTTCATTTACAAGCATTAAGGCGCCTGTTACCGTTGATTTTGTAACAAATAAAAATAAGAGCGCGGGACTTACAGTTGTCCAGGTTTTGGCTGAAAAGGACAAAATGACAACGCTGGTGAAGTTATTGAGCTTTTTAGGCGCCGAATCAACATTGATCTTCTGTAACCAAAGGGATTCTGTCGAACGCATCAGCGCCGTA
The DNA here is from genome assembly GCF_023822005.2 of Dyadobacter fanqingshengii. Taxonomy (GTDB): domain Bacteria; phylum Bacteroidota; class Bacteroidia; order Cytophagales; family Spirosomataceae; genus Dyadobacter; species Dyadobacter fanqingshengii. The sequence continues at coordinate 3,600,066 of NZ_CP098806.1, read as the reverse complement.
GTGAAAGAAGAAGGCATTGATTGTGCCTATTTTCACGGTAAACTCGAACAAGAAGACCGCGAACGCACATTAATCCGTTTTCGCAACGGCTCCGTATTGTTTTTGGCAGCAACAGACCTTGCAGCACGCGGCCTGGACATTCCGGACATGAAACACGTGATCCACTTCGAGCTGCCCATGAAAGGCGACGAGTTCACGCATAGGAACGGCCGCACGGCGCGCATGCTGGCCGAGGGAACGGCCTATATTTTAATGGATAAGGAAGATAAATTGCCAGAATATATTTCCAGCAAGCCCAAGGTCCTGGATCTTCCGGCAAAATTCGCTGCGCCGCCGGTTTCGGATTGGGTAACCATTTACATCAGCGGGGGCAAGAAAAGCAAGCTCAATAAAATGGACATTGTGGGCTTTCTTTTACAAAAAGGCAAACTCGAAAAGCAAGACCTTGGCCTGATCGAGGTGAAAGACAACATATCATTTGCGGCAGTGAAACGTGGAAAAGCAAAGGCAATGCTGCAATTGATTGCCCCGGAAAAAATGAAAGGGAAGAAATACAAAATAGAAGTAGCGAGATAGTAACGACAAGCGAGCGGAAAGGGCATAAAAAAAGCATGCGGTTCAGCATGCTTTCGAAATGTCTTATTATGACTAAACTTAGATAACGCGAACGTTAACAGCGTTTAGACCTTTTTTTCCATTTTCTACGTCGTAAGACACTTTGTCATTCTCACGGATGTCGTCTTGAAGACCTGAAACGTGAACGAAAATGTCTTTTTCACCAGTTGATGGTTGAATGAATCCAAATCCTTTGGAATCATTGAAAAACTTTACTGTACCTTCTGCCATTAGTATTGATCTTATATTTTTAAAAACCAAATGTATACAGAAAAAGTATAAATGCAATAATAAAATTAAAAAACGCTTAGAATTATTCTAGTTAATTCAATAATCTTTGTCGCATGCCATTGATTGAAACAGAAAGCACTATATCGCCCTACTGGCTTCCAAACGGACATTTTCAGAGCATTTACCCCGCTCTTTTTCGGAAAGTTAACGGTGTTATTTACCACCGGGAAAGAATTGTAACACCTGACGAGGATTTTCTTGATCTGGATTGGTCTTATGGCGAAAATGCGAAATCGGGGAAACTCGCCATCCTTTCGCACGGGCTCGAAGGTAATAGCACACGGCAGTACATCTTAGGGATGGTGAAGCTTTTAAACAGGAATGGATTCGATTGCCTGGCCTGGAATTTTCGTGGCTGCGGCGGCGAAATGAACAAAACCGCACGCTTTTATCACAGCGGCGCATCAGAGGATCTTGATCTCGTTATTCAAAATGCATTAACCAGGCATTATGAACAGATCCATTTGCTCGGATTTAGTTTGGGCGGGAACCTTACGCTTAAATATCTCGGCGAATCGGGTGCAGACCTGGACAGCAGAATTAAAAGCGCATTGGTTTTCAGCGTTCCCATGGATCTTCGTGCTTGCAGCCTCTCTATTATACAGCCTGAAAATAAGGTCTATATGCATCGGTTTTTGAATACATTAAAACCCAAAGTGAATGCAAAAGCTGCGTTTTTTCCTGACCGGATCAATGTAAGTGATCAAAAACACGTCCGCACGCTTTACGACTTCGACCATATTTTTACCGCCCCGCTGCACGGGTTCGATGGTGCCGATCATTATTACGAAGCGTGTAGTTCTAAATTCTTCATCAGAGACATAGCCATTCCAACAATGGTTATTAATGCTAAAAACGATCCGATTGTGCCGTATAGCAGCCTGCCGCTGGCAGAACTGAAAGCCCATGCACAGGTTTGTCTGGTTGCGACACCAGATGGCGGACATTGCGGATTCAGACCAAGGAGGTTGAAAAACGGCGTTTATTGGTCAGAGGAGCGGGCTTTGGAGTTTCTTTCACGATAAAACTGATTCAGATATTATTTTGTTAGTGTGATATGTTTCAGATTCGTAATTTTGCGGCTGTTAACACCAATTCTATTTAACCGATTAATATTCAGTTATTTCCCGTTTCATGTCCACATTAACACTTAATCCATCACCGTACATTATCATTGATTTTGACAGCACTTTTACGAAAGTGGAAGGGCTCGACGAATTAGCAGCGATCGCCTTAAATGGCCATCCAGAACGTGATCAGGTTGTTCAGAAAATAGCTGATCTGACAAATAAGGGCATGAATGGCGAAATGTCGTTTGCTGACGGGCTTCGCCAGCGAATAGAGCTGTTGAAGGCGAACCGTTCCCACATTCAGGAGCTGGTTTCTTTTTTGAGAACTAAAATTTCGGATTCTTTTCAGCGTAACAGGCAGTTTTTGACTGAAAATGCAGATCAGATATTTATTGTATCAAGCGGTTTCAAGGAGTTTATTGTGCCGGTTGCAACGGAATTGGGCATTCGTGCGGACCATGTCTATGCCAATGAATTTCTATTCGATGAAGACGGGAACATTACCGGGGTAGATGAAGAAAATGTGCTTTCAACGGATGGCGGAAAGATCAAACTGCTTTCTTCCCTGAACCTGACTGGCGACGTTTATGCCATTGGGGATGGTTATACAGACTATGAATTAAAGGCATCAGGCCTGGCAAGTCGCTTTTACGCATTTACAGAAAATGTGGAGCGTCCGCGGGTGATGGCTGTTGCAGACCACATTGCGACGTCATTTGATGACTTTTTATACGATAATAAAATGAGCAGAAGCCAGTCTTATCCGAAGAGCCGGATCAAGGTGCTTTTGCTTGAAAACGTGCATCCGGCGGCGCTGCGCGCGTTCGAGGAGCAAGGTTTTAATGTAGAATTTGTCAAAGGTGCGTTGGATGAAGATGAGCTTTGCGAGCGTATCAAGGATGTTTCCATCATCGGGATTCGTTCCAAAACCAACATTACCAAGCGCGTTCTGGATAATGCGAACCGTTTGATGGCGATTGGCGCATTCTGCATCGGAACCAATCAAATTGATCTGGAAGAAGCTGCGAAAAAAGGAATTGCCGTTTTTAATGCACCATATAGCAACACCCGTTCGGTTGTAGAACTGGCCGTGGGTGAAATGATTATGCTGATCCGTAACATTGTTGGCAAGAGCAATCAGCTGCATAAGGGCATTTGGGACAAATCGGCAAACGGAAGTTTTGAAGTTCGCGGTAAGAAATTGGGAATGGTAGGTTACGGAAGCATTGGGACCCAACTTTCGGTTGTGGCCGAAGCGCTTGGGATGGAAGTTTATTTCTACGATTCAGTTGAGAAATTATCCCTGGGTAATGCAAGAAAAGTGAGCACATTGGAAGAGCTTTTGGCTATTTCTGACGTGATTAGCATGCATGTGGATGGTCGTAAGGAAAATACAAACCTGATCGGCAAGCGTGAATTTGACCTGATGAAAGACGGCGTTATCTTCCTGAATCTGTCACGCGGTCACGTTGTGGACATTCAGGCGCTGGCAAATGCTGTGAAGAGTGGAAAAGTGGCGGGAGCGGGTGTAGACGTGTTTCCAAAAGAGCCAAAGACGAACGACGAGATTTTTGAAAGTGAATTAAGAGGCTTGCCTAACGTGATCCTTACACCACACATTGGCGGAAGCACCGAGGAAGCGCAGGAGAACATTGGTCATTTCGTGCCATCCAAATTATTGGAATTCATGAACAACGGCAGCTCTTACGGAAGCGTAAATTTCCCCGAAGTGCAGTTGCCGAAACTGAAAGATTCCCACCGACTATTGCACATTCACGCAAACGTTCCGGGAATTCTGGCGAAGCTGAACCATATTTTTGGTAAAAACAATATCAACATTACAGGTCAGTATTTGAAAACCAATGAGCATATTGGTTACGTAATCGTAGACATTGCCAAAGATTATACCGAAGAATTCATTCAGGAAGTGAAAGACATAGAAGGCACAATCAGATTCAGAATGCTGTATTAAGGTCGATAAACGAAGATTTAACATGCCAATAGGCTAATTATCGCACGGCCGCCTGCATTTTATTCACTCATCGCACCGTCGACCCGGTCAGTCATTCGCTCATTCAAAATTCAGTCATTCATAAATGTCTCTTACATACTTCACGCCAGGCCCCGCTCAGCTCTACCCCACATTTGAGCAGCATTTACAAAGCTTCGTCAGCGGTCAGCTAGGGTCGATTTCGCATCGCAGCCAGCAGTATCGCGACTTGCATAAGTTTACCGTCGATCAGCTGCGCATTCTTTTGAATGTTCCTGATACACATGCCATAATGTTCCTGGGCTCCGCTTCTGAGGCGTGGGAGCGGATTTTATTCAGCTGTGTAGAGCTGGAAAGCTTTCACCTCGTTAATGGATCATTCTCAAAGAAATTCTGTGAGTATTCAACGGCGTTGAATAAATATGCGCATAAGTATGAGAAGCCCATGGGCGAAGGCTTTACCGCAGACGAGATCGAAGTTCCTGAATATGCCGAATTGATCTGCGTCACGCATAACGAAACCAGTTCAGGCGTGCAAATGCCTGTGAGTGAAATCCATAAGCTGAAACAGAAAAACCCGGACAAATTCATCGCCGTTGATATGGTGTCATCCGCCCCATATCCTGATCTGGATTACAATCTGATCGATACAGCATTCTTTTCTGTGCAAAAAGCATTTGGGCTGCCGGCAGGATTGGGAGTTTGGATCGTGAGTGAAAAATGTTTGGAAAAAGCGAAGCAGATCAAGAGTCAGTATTCAATTGGTGCACACAATGACTTGCCAACGCTTTGGAAAAATGCGCTGAATAATGAAACGCCTGCAACGCCTAATGTAATGGGAATCTACCTGTTAGGTAAAATTGCAGAGGATTTTAATAAAATCGGCGTTGTAGAAATCAGGAAGGCGACTGAGCAAAAGGCCGCTCTGATCTACGATTTCATTGAGAAAACCAATGGATTTTCTTCATTCGTAAAAGAAATCGAGAATCGCTCGCAAACCGTGGTGGTGGCAAATGTCGAGGCACCGGCAGGAGATATTATTAAGAAAATCAAGGAAAAAGGCATGGTGATCGGCAGCGGCTATGGAGAATTTAAAAGCTCCCAGCTCCGCATCGCCAACTTCCCGGCAACGTCATATGATGCAGTTGAGAGACTGGTGTATGAATTGGGCAATGCATAAATAAAAACACAGCATGGAGTGACCATAGGGATGACAGGACGTATCAATGTCCTATCATCCCTATTTTTTGTGAAAAGAAATCACATAATTTTTCATTCTCCCCCGGTTACACTTTTGCCAAAACCAAACCATTTCAAATAGTATTTTAAGAATAATTATTTAGCTTTATGCCTTGTTAGTAAAAACGGACAAAGCGGTGATTAATTTTGAGGCCTTCATCGGGGAAAAAACGGACCAGCAGTTATGGCAGCGAATCCGTGAAGGAGATGAGCAGGCATTTACCATTATTTTCGAAAAATACCACCGCACGCTTTACAACTACGGAAGCAAACTCTCCCCAAACTCGGCCATCGTCGAAGATGCAGTCCAGGATGTTTTTATTGATGTCTGGCGATTGCGCAATAACCTCACCGATAAAATAACCTCCGTCAAATTTTACCTCTATCGTGCGCTGCGCAGGAGAATTCATCTGGCCCGGGATAAATTTCCGGTTACGGAAGAAATTACCCTGTTGGCAGACCAGGAAACTCCGGCCAATGGAGGAAACTCGGAAACATTACTTATTGACGTCGAGTCTGCATCATTAAGGGTTAGACAAATCCAAAATTTACTTGCACAGCTTCCCGAGCGGCAAGTTGAAGCGCTGACACTGCGATATTTTGATGATTTCAGCATTGAAGAAATCGCCGGCATCATGGGTGTAAGCGAGAAGTCAGTCCGCAATTTCATTTATAAAGCACTTACTTCCCTTCGCCTTAACCGGCAAATTCTCCTTATTTCAAGTCTCATTTTCTGCTTGTTAGGCATTTTTTAGAATTTTTTTGTAAAAAAATTAAATTTTCGAGGGGTCATTTCGCCAATTGCTCGCTCTTTCCTTATGAAAGACGAAATTTTGCATCCCTTTGATATGACGCATGACCCTTACTCTCTGACGGAATTGATCCGAAGCGATGAATTTATCGCATGGGTGATGCATCCCGACGCTTTAAGCGATAGAAAGTGGCAAATTTTTTTGGAAAATAATCCTGATAAAAAACAGACAGTTGAAGCCGCCCGTGAATATGTAATCCTGCTCGCCAGGGACACCGGCAGAGATCAGCCAACGAAAAAACAGAGTGAGCGCATGTGGAATGCTGTTGAGAGCCAAATGCACAGTCAGTCCAGCGAATTTTCAGAAATCGATGAGCCGGCCACTCAGGCCAGAGTGGTTTCAGGTTGGCGCTGGATCAGGGTTGCGGCTTCTGCGGCGTTGATATTGGGCATCGGATCGGTGAGCTATTGGTTTTACTATAAACAGGGATTAGGGCGTGCCGGTGAAGTTGCAGCTGTTGAACAAAACGCCTACACGGGCATGGTTCAGAGGAATAATGATACCAAAAAGCCGATGACGATCCTGCTGGCAGATGGCAGCTCAGTGGTTTTGCAGCCGGGTGGACATTTGAGTTATTCGGAAGTTGCCAATGCGAAGCGGAGGGAAGTTACACTGACTGGTAAGGCGTTTTTTGAAATTGTAAAAAATCGCGAAAAACCATTTCTGGTTTATACTTACGGTTTGGCTACCAAAGTGTTGGGGACCAGTTTTATGATTGACGCATCGGAAGCAAATAAGGACATACGCGTGGAGGTGAAAACAGGAACCGTATCCGTTTTTTCAATCAATAATCTGGATAAAAAGGAAATCGACGAGGAATCAGATAAACCGGCGCTGACTGGAATTACACTTAGTCAGGATCAGAAAATAGCATTTTCAAAAGAAAGCGGGAAAATCATTAAACTGGATGACCACATCAAGGAACTGGCCGTGGATATGGATATTCTGAAACAAGGTTTTGTCTTTGATGAAACACCCATTCATGAAGTGTTCCGGACCTTGGAGCACGTCTACAATGTGCAAATCAGTTATGATAAGGTAAAAATGGCCAATTGCACGTTGAATGCAACGCTGATTGGTCAGCCGTTCAAAGAAAAGCTGGAAGCGATCTGTAATGCTTTGGATGCACAATACGAGGTTAATGAAAATCAGGTTTCGATTATAGGAAAAGGTTGTAAGTAAATGACCGAAGTAGTCTTAGAGAAGTATTTGTTAAACAATTGCCGGACGTATAATCAACATTTTCAAATTTAAATGCCGCTGCTTATGACATAAACCTACCCGATTTGACATAAAAAAAGACCAGCCATGTTCCAGCATGGCTGATCTCAGGATTCCCCCAAGTAACTGACATTACTTTACATCCACTTTTGCGGTGAATGCAAGGGAAGATTTCGTTGAATAATCTCCTTAACCAACAAATTCATTCAAAAATATGAAAAAAGTTCGACGACTTGAAGACTTTCTCATCACACTCATGCGAATAACATTTATTCAATGCATCCTGGCAGGTCTCTTTGTAGGCATATCGTGGGCACATGATGGAAGAGCTCAATCTGCATTGAGCCAGAAAGTTACGGTTGACATTCAGAACGAGGACATTAAGAAGATCCTCGGGCAGTTGGAAAAGCAAACCAATGTAAAATTCGTTTTCAGTTCCAAACTGATCCAGTCCGACAGAAGAGCGTCCATAAGGGCCCAAAACGGTGCATTAGCGGATGTGTTGGATGCACTTTTGAAGCCTATGGAGCTGCATTACAAGGCAAAAAATAACCTTATCGTCATCCGGCCCGATAGTCAGACTGAGAAAATTGTCGGGATGGAGACGGAGCCGGCAGTTTCTCAATCAACAGATTTGACCATCGATAAAACGATAACCGGAACGGCTAAGGAAGAATCCGGCGCAGGCTTGCCGGGTGTAAGTGTGGTGCTCAAAGGCACGCAAACCGGAACATTAACGGACGAAAAAGGAAAATACTCGATCACGGTTCCTGACGGTGAAACCACGCTGATATTCTCTTTTGTTGGTTTTTTGTCGCAAGAAGTGTTGGTTACGGGTGCGCAAAGCACGTTCGATGTAACATTGAAAGTGGACGACAAATCGCTGGAAGAAGTTGTTGTAGTGGGTTATGGAACGCAAAAAAAGGAATCGTTAACCGGAGCAATTGCAACAGTAACGAGCAAGGACCTGGATCGTGTGCATGGTGGCTCAACGGTGAGCTCGGGACTGGCCGGAAAAATACCAGGCGTAACATTCAGGATGCCTGACGGTCGCCCGGGAGCGAGCGCTACGGTGCAGATCAGGAACATGGGAAATCCGCTCTTTGTCATTGATGGAATTCAGCAGGACGATAAGCAGTTTAACAACATTTCACCTAATGATATTGAAAGCATAACCGTTCTGAAAGACGCTTCTGCGGCCATTTATGGGGTTCGTGCAGCAAATGGCGTTGTGGTGGTTACAACGAAAAGAGGGAAGACGGGAACGAAGAATACGATTAATCTGGACGCGTACACGGGCTGGCAAAACTGGTCGAGATTTCCGAATGTGGTGAACGACTCTTACCAATGGATGCTCGGGAAAGCAGAGGCGGAAATGAATCAGTATGGTAAAACCTCCATCACCCAAACCGAACTCGATAAGTACAAAGCCGGAACAGAAATGGGTTATAAGAGCTTCAATTGGAAGGACTATATTGTGAAGAAAAATTCGCCGCTCACATCCGTAAATCTGAACATGACGGGTGGCTCGGACAAGATATCCTATTACATTTCGGCAACGCGCCTGAGCCAGAATTCGGTTTTGGGCCGTGAGTTTACATTTAACAGAAACAACCTGCAAAGTAATGTTGACGCAAAGATTACGGATGGTTTGAAAGTCGGAGTCCAGATCAACGGGCGCATTGAAACCAGGGACCAGCCCGGCATACCCGGCAGCGACGATTATTGGCTGCCGCGTTTCGCCATTCTGAGAAACCGGCCGTTCGAGCGTCCTTATGCCAATGATAACCCACTGTATCTCAACGATATCAAGCATAATGAGACCAACTGGGCGTATAACAACAAAAAATTGGGTGGTTACCAGACTGACATCTGGCGCGTATTGCAAACCAACATGACCGCTGAATATAAGATCCCTGGCGTTAAAGGTTTGGTTGCCAAAGGAATGTACTCCTATTACATCGGGGACCGTGTTTTGAATGGACACGAATATACTTACGAAGCTTACACCTATAATCCGACGGACGACACTTACAAAGTAACCGGCGGAAGCACGAACCCTTGGCGGGAAAGGCGCACGCAGAAAATCATGCGCAATGTTTACCAGGGGCAATTGAGCTATAACAACACTTTTGGCAAAAGCACCATTGGCGCCACTTTCGTAGCAGAGCGCCAGGAAGAGCGCGATCAGGAGCAATGGGCGCACTCGGTTCCCAAAACCAATGTGCTTCCCTTGATGTATTTCGCGACGATGGACACATATGACGACAAGGATAATCAGCTCGCGCGTATAGGCTATATCGGTAGGGTAAATTACGATTATGCCGGCAAATATTACGTGGAGTTGTCCGCCCGCCGCGACGCATCCTGGAAGTTTGCGCCGGATCGCCGGGTCGGTTATTTTCCATCCGCGTCTGTGGGTTGGAGATTGACAGAGGAGTCATTTGTGAAAAATCTGCTGGGTTCGCACAGCCTGCTGGATGATCTTAAACTGCGTGCTTCCTATGGGATTTTGGGGGATGACAACATTCTTTTTAACAATGATGTAAACCGCCCGCTGGATCCGTATGCTTATTTGCCGGGTTATAATTACAATCAGGGAAATGCGATTTTGAGCGGAACGGCAGTGGTTACGTCTCGTGATAAAGGTCAGATTATTAACAACATTTCCTGGTTTAAAAGTAAAATTACCGACGTAGGCGCAGACTTTTCCTTGCTCGGAACAAAGCTGACGGGTTCAGTGGATTATTTTTACCGGTTAAGAACAGGATTACTGGGCCGGAAATATGACTTACTCGTTCCCAGTGAGTTGGGTTATGCTTTACCAGACGAAAACGTGAACAGTGATTCGCAATCGGGATGGGAACTGGCATTGACCTACAATGGAAAATCGGGCGATATCGGCTATTCAATGGGTGGCAATGTGTCGTTCTCCCGCACTAAGTTCGTTTCTTCCTATAAACCCGTTTTCAACAACTCCTGGGATCAATACAGAAACTCCAATGAGGGCCGTTACAGCAACATTTTCTGGGGTTATGAGGCAATCGGGCAGTTTCAGTCGCAGCAGGAGATCAATGAGTATCCGGTTAACATCGATGAACAAGGCAACCGCACATTGCTGCCGGGTGATTTGATTTATAAAGATATCAACAACGATAATGTCATCAACGGCCTGGACGAGCGCCCGATCGGTTACACAACAAACGGCCAGCCAAACATTAATTTCGGGTTGAATTTTGCAGTCAACTGGAAAGGAATAAGCTTTAATGCAGACTTTTCCGGTGGTGCCATGTATTCCTGGAACCAGAACTGGGAGCAAAGATGGGCTTATCAGAATGATGGTGCTTTGAACAAAATATTCCTCGACAGATGGCATCGTCAGGATCCTTTTGACCTCAACAGTGAGTGGGTTCCCGGAAAATATCCCGCGCTTCGCTACAACGATGGCGGACACAGCAATTACAAGAGAAATTCAACTTTCTGGCTGCATAATGTGAAGTATATCCGCGCCAGAACCATTGAACTGGGTTATTCTTTGCCAAAAACGCTGTTGGAAAAAGTAAAACTGCAACGCGCCAGGGTCTACATCAATGGCTACAATTTATTCTCAATTGACAATGTGAAAGAATTTGGCATTGATCCCGAAGTATTGGATGATAACGGGCTGCAATATCCGCAGAACAAGTTTGTCAACGTTGGGATCAATCTTTCAATCTAATAACCTGTAAATCAAGATGAAAAAGATATTTTATATACCCGTTTTTATAATGCTTTTGCTTAGCTGGGGCTGTAATGATGACGAATTTCTGAACCGGCCGCCAACCAATATTTTGACCGAAGAACAGGTTTGGGGCGACGAAGGACAGGTGCTTTCCCTGCTTGGAAATTTGTACAACCGTTACGTCGATCTGGGCAATTTCCGTGATTTTGAGCGACCTGGTCTGGATAACCTTACCGGCTGGACGCGGGTAGCGGATTTCAACGAAGCATTCTGGTCGGAATCAGGTCGTTATAAAGAATTCCAAAATAGTGGCTGGGATTTCAACACCTGGTCGATCTGGGATTACGGTTACATTCGGGAGATGAATTTGTTCATTCAAAAATGCGAAGCCGCCGAAAAACTTTCACCTGCTGTAAAGGAACGTTATCTCGCCGAAGCCAGATTTCTGCGCGCTTCCTATTATTTTGAGTTGGTAAAACGCATGGGCGGCGTTCCCCTGATCCTCGAACCCATGACCTACGATTTCAGCGGCGATCCTACTTACCTGCAACATGCAAGGGCCAAGGAGTCGGAAATCTATGATTTTGTGATCAAAGAGGCGGATGAGATCAAAGCAAAGCTTCCTGCCAATGCAGCTGAAAAATCGAGGGTAACACAGGCAGCAGTGCTGGCTATGCAGGCGCGGGCTGCGCTATATGCGGGTTCACTGGCTAAATATGGTGCAAATACGCCTTCCGTTTCACTGCCAGGCGGTGAAGTAGGGATTCCTGCTACGCTGGCCACGGGTTATTATACCAAAGCATTAAATGCAGCCAAAGAAATCATCAGCGGAAGCGTTGGGGCCTATTCGCTTTACAACAAAAAACCCGATTTATCTGAAAATTTTGCCAGCATTTTCTATGACAAGGCGAATAACCCGGAAGTGATCTTCGCGGACGATTATAAGCTTCAAAGCGGCAAAGTGCACTATTTCACGGGCTCGAACCAGCCTCGTTACGGTGCTGAGGAAGAGGAAGGCGGAAGAATAAATCCATCTTTGAACTTCGTGGAAGCATTTGAAAAACTGGATAACACATTTGCCAGAATTCCAACAACCAATGCAGCCGGCGCGCCATTATATTATGCCAGCCAAACGGATATTTTCGAAGGCCGCGACGCGCGACTTGGCGGGACGGTCATGTTGCCCGGAACGACATTCAAAGGAAGAACAGTGGACATTTGGGCCGGTTTTCAGCTCGCAAATGGCTCCATAGTAAGTGGTGACGACCGCGGCGCGCAAAAAACATTGCCTGGCAAAACGGTTCCCGAACAAGTTGTAGGCTTTGACGGCCCCATCGACGGCTTTGAATTCACAGCGCAAACCGGTTTTTATCTGCGCAAATATCTTGATCCGGTTGTAGGATCGGGGCAGCGCGGGGTGAATAGTGAAGTGTGGTTTATCCGTTACCGCTACGCAGAAGTGCTTCTGAACGCAGCTGAGGCGGCTTTCGAATTGGGGCAAACTGCCGTTGCGGCCGGATATATGAACCAGGTTCGCGCACGGGCCGGACTTGCAAAACCACTCATTGCCGGAGAAATCACTTTCGACCGCATTGCGCACGAGCGTCGCGTAGAGCTCGCTTTTGAAGGACATTATCATTTCGATATTCAACGCTGGAGAATCGCCCACATCATTATGGACGGCAATGCAATCAGCGCAGCAGACCTTTCAAAAGATCTTGGAAAAGCGACAAAAAGAAACACGCAACCCTGGGCCTTATGGTCGTACAAAGTGTATGAGCCGGGATCTCCCAACAATGGCAAATGGATTTATAAGCCTGTGAAATTGAGCCGAGTAACCGGAGCAGATCGTTTTCAGTTAGGGAATTATTATTCTCTGATCACAGACGAGGTGATCAACAACAATCCGAAAATCATCCGGAACCCAAATCATTAGGCAATCACATTTAAAAGATCAGATATTATGAAAATCAGATTTCATTTTATACCATTCCTGGCCATGCTTGTCCTGCTCGCTTCGTGCGGAAAAGACAACTTTACGGAGCCAAAATCAACATTATCAGGCCAGATCGTCTACCAGGGTGAGCCCATTGGTGTGGAATACAACCAGGTAAGGCTGCAACTTTGGCAGCCCGGTTTCGGTAAACTCGCCGCCATTGATGCGCAGGTTGACCAAGACGGTTCCTACTCTGCATTGCTTTTTAATGGTAAATACAAAATGGTTGTACCAAAAGGAAGAGGACCATTTAAAACACTGGAAAAAGACGCGGCAGCCAAGGATACACTATTCGTGACGCTGGAAGGCAACCAGGAGCTCGACTTCGAAGTGATGCCTTACTACATGATCCGCACACCACAGTTTGCCGGAGCCGAGAACAAGGTAACAGCCACATTGAAGCTCGAAAAAATCATCACCGGCACCGACGCAAAGGCCATTGAACGGGTCTCCCTTTTTATTAATAAGACGGAATTCGTGTCTCGGGCAACCAACGTGGGCGTAACCGACATTGCAGGCGCAGACATAAAAAACCTGAATGCAGTTGCCATTGAAACCGAAATCCCTGCCTTGGTCCCAACTCAGAAATATGTGTTTGCGAGAGTGGGCGTGAAGATTAAAGATGTTGAGGATATGATTTTTTCACCAGTTCAAAAAGTGGAGTTCTGATGAAGGCTTCAAGTGAATTTAAAACAGCTTAGTTAATGAGGAATTACAGTTTGGTGTTGCTTATCGGGTTAGTCATATTGGGGTGTGTAAAAAGTAAAATGAATTCGGCGGGGTCAAAAACCGGCATCTCGCAGGGCCGGCGAGCAGAAGTGCTGTTTCTCGGACATACCAGCAAGCACCACGATTCCGGAAAATATGCTCCCTGGCTTTCAGTCAAATTGTTCAAAAGTGGGATCAACATGACGTACACCGTCGATCTCAATGATATCAATCTTGAAAACCTGAAAAAATATGACGGCCTGATCATTTATGCCAACCATGATTCCCTCTCACCTGCTCAGGAAAGCGCTATGAAAGCCTTTGTCGAGGGCGGCAAAGGCCTCATTCCGCTGCATTCCGCTTCGGGTTGTTTCAGGAATTCGAGTTGGTATATCAAAACCATCGGCGGCCAGTTTGCTTCGCACAAAGTAGGGAGTTTTAAAAACACGGTCCTGAAACCGGATCATCCTGTGATGCAGGGCATTACGGATTTTGAGACTTGGGACGAAACATATGTGCACAAAAACCTGAATCCCGACAAAACGGTTCTGGGCGAGCGCGTCGAAGGCGATGTGCACGAGCCATATACATGGGTGCGCAATGAGGGAAAAGGCCGCGTTTTTTACACCGCATATGGTCACGAAGACAGCACCTGGACGAACAGAGGATTTCTGGATTTGGTAAGAAATGGCGTTTTATGGGCAGTAGGTGATCATGTAAAGGCAGAAATCGCAGCATTGAAGTTGCCCGACGTTGACATTTACCAGTCCGATTCAATCGCACATTATACTAAAAGGCATATTGTGCCGAAAATGCAGGAGTCGCTCTCGCCTGCGGAATCCAACAAGCTAACCCAGATTCCGGCCGATTTTGAAATACAACTCTTCGCAGCGGAACCGGACATTACCAACCCCATTGCTATGGCCTGGGACGAAAAAGGCAGGTTATGGGTCGTAGAATCGGTGGATTATCCCAATACTTTCAAAGAAACAGACGGAGCGGCCAATGATCGCATCAAAATTTGCGAAGACACCAATGGTGATGGAAAAGCCGATAAGTTCACTGTTTTCGCGGACAAGCTGAATATTCCGACCAGTATGGTTTTCTCCAACGGCGGGATCATTGTTTCAATGGCGCCGGATTTCATTTTCATGAAAGACACCAACGGCGATGATGTGGCCGATGTCCGGGAAGTGATTATGACGGGTTGGGGCAAGAACGATACGCACGCCGGGCCCTCGAATCTGCAATATGGATTTGATAACAAGATTTGGGGCGTGTTGGGTTATTCGGGTTTTAAGGGGTCTATCAATGGTAAGAAAATGAATTTCTCGCAAGGGGTTTATCATTTCAAACCGGATGGAAAAGAGTTTGCTTACCTCGGAAGCAGCAGCAACAACACCTGGGGATTGGGCATGACCGAGGATAACAATGTTTTCCTCTCGACGGCCAACAACACGCACAGTGCCTTTTACTCCATGCCTGGCCAATATATGCAACGGACCATTGGCGATGACGATGCGCCCGCTGTTTTATCAGTTCAAAAAATTGACGGACATTACGACGCACATTCGCTGACGCCCAATTTGCGCCAGGTAGATGTGGTAGGAGGGTTCACTTCCGCTGCCGGTCACCATTTTTACACCGCAAGAAATTTTCCCAAAGAATATTGGAACCGCATTGCATTTGTTTCAGAACCCACAATCCGCCTGGTTCACAAAGCCATTCTGGAACCGGATGGGGCGGGTTTTAAGGAAAAAGATGGCTGGAATTTTATGGCGAGTTCCGACGAATGGTTCGGTCCCGTGCAAGCAGAAACCGGCCCGGATGGCGCTGTATGGATCGCCGATTGGTATAACTTCATTATTCAGCACAATGTGTTTGTGCCGGCGCAATCGCCTGCGGAGTTTATTATGCCATTCAAAGAACAGCCTCACGGTCCTGGAAATGCATTCAGCAGCCCCATGCGCGACCTGAATCACGGCAGGATTTATCGGGTTGTTTATAAAAATGGCAAGAACATGCCACCCATGAAGCTGTCAAAAGATGATCTGCCAGGACTCATCGCAGCATTGGAAAACGACAACATGTTCTGGCGTATGACCGCGCAGCGCCTTTTGGTTGAGTCTAAAAAACTGTCTGTTGTTCCGGATTTATTTAAAATCATAAACAATCCAAAAGTGGACGAAATCGGGCTGAACAGTCCCGCCGTGCACGCATTATGGACATTGCACGGGCTGGGTGCTCTGGATGGCTCCAATGTTGAAGCATTACAAGTGGTCAACAAAGCATTGACTCACCCGGCGGCTGGTGTTCGCAAAGCAGCGGCGAGTGTGCTACCGAAGAATGAACAGAGTTTTGAAATGCTGCAAAAGCGTATGAAAGACGCCAATCTGAACACGCGGCTAAGCGTTTTTGTAGCCCTTGTTGAATTACCAGCTTCCGAAAAAGTGGGCGAAGCTGTTTACCAGGCAGCATTGGAAGAACAAAATGCAAAAGATCCCTGGCTGTCCAAAGCACTATTGGCGGCCGCTATTAGCCATGAAAATGGATTTTTGGCCGCTGCGGAAAAACAATCGGTCAAATCTGCATTTACAGAGCAGGTTGCCAAAGCACTTTATAGAGAAGTGTATCCATTGGGCCGCAGAAATACCCTGCAATTCCCGCCTGATGTATCTGGCAAAGAAATCACTATTAAGGCCAGCATTACAAAGGCAAAAGACAAACCGCTGCAAGGTTTCATCGCCGGGCAAGGCGGAAAAGAGGGCGGTTATGCCTTGTACATTCAGGATGGAAAGCTCATAATGGCTGTAAAACAGCACGGTATGGTGAGCCAGGCAGCAACCAGCGAACCGCTTCCGGACAAGTTTGATGTGGTGGCCGGTCTGACCAAAGCCGGAGACATTACCATTTCGATTGATGGAAAAGAGGCTGCGAAAGGGAAGGCGCATATGCTCTTTGCAGCGCCACTCAGCAACACGGTCCGCAGTGGCGAGGATATGGAAGGTGAGGACAAAATAGGTTCTTATGAAGGCAAATTTGGGTTTGTTGGTAATTTTCAAAAGGCATCATTAGAGCTTAACCGGCCATCCGAGGGGAATTACGCGGCTATGGAAACTGAAAAAACTGCCCGGACAAACATTGCAAAGTCATCCAATTCGACGGTCATTGAGCTGAAAGTGGAAAAAGAGATTATGCAATTTGATAAGAAACTACTCACGGTCAAGGCTGGGCAAAAAGTGGTGATCAATCTGGAAAATCCGGATGGGATGCAGCACAATTTGCTCATTATTAAGCCTGGAACATTGCAGAAAGTGGGTCAGGCGGCGGATGAAATGCTGCGTGACCCCAAAGCTGCTGAGAAGCAGTATGTTCCGAAAATTGCTGAGGTTTTGTATTCAACCAAACTGGTTAATTCAGGAGAAACAGTCACACTTGAATTTACAGTCCCTAACGAGCCCGGCGATTATTCTTATGTGTGCACATTCCCCGGCCACTGGCGCGGAATGAACGGGATTTTACGGGTAGTTAAATAACCAAAAAGACCTTTTAAACCCAGAAGCTAAAACTTTTAATTTCTCACAAATGATAAATTCATTTTTAAAAACTGCCTTCACCTTGATTTTGCTGCTCGTTTTTGTGGCGGTAAATGCAGGCAATGACATTGATAAGCCCATTAAAAAGGCAATTCGCGTTTTGCTGGTCGGCGGCGGTTCTTCTCACGATTTTGATAAATGGTATAAAGGCACAGACGTGGAAACGCTGCAAAAAGATGGGTTTGCCACAGTGGAGTACACCAGCGACCCGACTGCCATTTTGGGCAAATTGAAAGACATTGATGTGCTTCTTTTGGCAAACAACCAGCCCATCGCCGACGATGCAACCCGCAAAGCCATATTTGCATTCGTTGATGCAGGAAAAGGGCTGGTTCTCGCCCATCCTGCACTTTGGTACAACTGGAAAGACTGGCCCGAATACAACCAAAAACTCGTTGGCGGAGGCTCAAAAGGGCATGACAAATATGGCCCGTTTGACGTCACGATCACCAAGAAGCACCCTGTAACCAAGAATGTGCCGGAAACATTTCACCTGGATGACGAGCTGTATTATCAGATTCCTGACGAATCCGGATCGCCGATCGAAGTTTTGGCAACGGCAAAAGCCGCCACTTCGGATAAAGTTTTCCCAAGCATATTCATTGTAAAATATCCGAAGGGAAAGATTGTGGCCATTGCGCTGGGCCACGATGCCGCCTCGCACACCATTGCGCCTTACCAGACTATTTTGCGAAACGCCGTTCAGTGGGCTGCTAACTAGTTTTCTCCGGGTTGAAACCCGGAGCAGCAATATGAAACTGTCCCATAGGGACTTTCTGTCTATGGCCCCGGATTTTAATCCGGGGAGAACAAACAACTAAACAAAAACAAAAAAATGAGTCAGAAGCAAATCACAGTCGTTATCGTTGGAATGGGTTTTGGAAAAGAATTTATCCCCATTTACCAAAGTCACCCGAACATTAAAGCCGTAGGAATTTGTACGCGCAGCAAAGAAACCCGTGACGAACTGACTGCTAAATTCAATCTGGACCCGAACCTGGTTTTTGAACATTTCGAAGATGTTCCCAAAAGAGACGATGTAGATGCCATCCACGTGGTAACGCCGGTTCCTGAGCACGCAAAAATGACATTGGCCTCCCTTAATGCCGGAAAACACACCGCCTGCACCATTCCGATGGCGATGACCGTGGAAGATTGCACAGCGATCGTGGAAGCAAAACGCCGTTCCGGCAAGGTGTACATGATGATGGAAACTGCGCTTTACACGCGTGAATTTTTATATGGCTTGAAATTGGCTGAAACTGGCGAACTGGGCCGCATTCAGTTTGTTCGCGGATCGCATATTCAGGATATGAGCATGGAAGGCTGGGGTGAATATTGGAAGGGTTACCCGCCGATGCTGAACGGCACGCACGCGATTTCTCCGCTCTTGAAGATCAATAACACCATCGCCGAAACGGTTGTATGCCACGGATCAGGCAGATTGAGCGAAGATCTGGCTAGTCGCTATGGCTCTCCGTTTGCGGTTGAAACGGCCACATTTACGTTAAGAAATTCTGATGTGGTTGCAGAGGCAACACGTTCATTGTTTGATGTGGTGCGGCAATATCGCGAGAGTTATGATGTTTATGGCACCAAAATGTCGTTTGAATGGGAGCAATTGCAGGATGAAAGCCACATTGTTTTTGATGGCGGTGAAAATGCAAAACGCATCGATGTCCCTGATACAGACGAACTTTTAATCGAACCGATCAAGCATTTTACAAAACGTGAAAAAATCGACGATCCAAACCACGTTTCGTTCTTGCAAGGAGCAGGACACGGAGGATCTCACCCGCATTTGGTGCAGGAATTCGTTGCCGCCATCGTTGAAGGCCGCGATTCCGCGGTTGATGCAGCCTTGGCAGCCAATTACACATGCGCCGGCATATGCGCACACGAGTCGGCCATGAAAGGCGGCGTGCGGGTGAATGTGCCTAGTTTTGAGTAAAACCTTATAAACTTCACCAGATGCTATTCGGAGCAAGCACTTTCATATGGGTATCCCCATTCTCAACGCAGAACATTGACCTGCTGACCAAGGTAAAAAACATGGGCTATGACATCATTGAAATAGCCGTTGAAGACACAAGCATCATCGATTGGGATGCAATAAAAATCGTTGCCCGCGATCTTGATTTAAAGATTACGATCAGCGGCGCTTTCGGTCCCGAGCGCGACATTTCCAGCACCGAATCCCTGCATCGGCAGCTTGGAAAACAATACATTATCGACTGTATTAAAATTGCACAAAACGTAGGGAGCCCCATTTTCGGCGGGCCTGTTTATTCCGCAGTAGGCAAGACCAGGATCGTTTCGGACGAACAAAAAAAACAGGAACGCGCCTGGTGCATCGACACATTGGTTGAAATTGGAAAAATAGCGGCCGACCACGGTGTTGTCGTTGGTTTAGAACCGCTTAATCGCTTTGAAACTGATATGGTTAACACCGTTGATCAAGCGCTTTCCATTGTGCATGAAGTGTCCAGCCCTAACCTGAAAATTGTCCTTGACACATTCCATTCCAATATTGAGGAAAAAGACATTCCGGCTTCTGTTCGAAAGATCGGAAAAGACTTACTATGCCATGTTCAGGGCAATGAAAGTGACCGCGGAACACCTGGAACGGGACATTTGGAATGGGAGGGAATCCGCGATGCGCTGGTCGAAATTGGTTATGATGGCGCTGTTGTGATTGAAACTTTTGGGCAGCCTTCAAAAGAGCTTGCGCGTGCCGCTTGCATATGGCGCCCGCTTGCCAGCAGTGCCGATGAGCTGGCCGAAGAAG
This sequence comes from Dyadobacter fanqingshengii, assembly GCF_023822005.2. Lineage (GTDB taxonomy): Bacteria > Bacteroidota > Bacteroidia > Cytophagales > Spirosomataceae > Dyadobacter > Dyadobacter fanqingshengii. The sequence goes on along the minus strand of NZ_CP098806.1, from coordinate 3,580,019 downwards.
GGTTGGCTTTTTATAAAAATATGTTTTCCTAAACCTTTAAAGTATGCGTAAAGTCCTGTTGTTCCTTTTTGTCTTTTCGAATGTGCTTGCTTATGGTCAAATCCCCGTTGATTTGACTGGTTTTGATAAAAAGAAAGGGGTTAAGGTAACAAACGAAGGAAATCTGCTGCACGTAGAATGGCCCGCGGGAAATGCAGAATCTGGCAAAATCATCATTGACCTGAGCAAAGGCCAGCCGGTGATAAACAGTCTTTTGATTGGAAAAAATGATAGCCAGAAGACCATTGTCAAGAACTTGGATCCAGCTATCATCCTGACAGTCGGTAAGCGCGATCTCGTTTCGCAGAATGGTTGGAATATTTTCTTCGATAAAACGGCCTATTTACCTTACAAAACCTATCCGGTAACATTGGATAAAACTGGTGTTAAGGTCGTAACCTCCGGTTCACAGACAGAAATCATTGTGTCAGGAGCAGCCGCTGGGCCGTTTTCAGGGTCGTATAATTTTACCGTTTACAATGGCAGCCCGCTTATGAATGTTGCCGCTGTAATGGCCACGGATGTGGATTCGCTGGCAGTGGTTTATGATGCCGGGCTGGTTAGTCGGGAGTCGCCCTGGGAAAATCTGTTTTGGTCTGATACTGAGAATAATGTAAGAAATACGAAGGTCACCAAAATGGACACTGCGCATATGATGGCCGTGAAATACAGGACGATCATTGGGGAAGGAAAGGAGGGCAGTTTGGCCGTTTTTCCGGCGCCGCACCAGTTTTTTTACCCGCTTGACAATGCTTATAACCTCGAACACATCTGGTATGGCAACAATTACCGGAACCAGTTCCCGGGTTTTGGCATTGGCCTCCGGCACGACTTGCTCGGCGACAGACGATGGGTTCCGTGGTTCAATGCGCCGCCGAAAACGCCGCAGCGATACAATTTCTTCTGCTTATTAAGCGCAGAAAAGGATGGAAAAGTGCTGGAAAAAGTGAAAGCCTTCACACATAATGACACTTACGAGCCGCTGCCGGGCTATTACACCATGTCCAGTCATTTTCACCAGGAGCATGTGGATGAGGTGCTTACGCGCAGACCCATTCCTGCCATGCCGGGTTTTGTGAAAGCATTCCGTAACACCGGTGTTAACATTGTCCATCTGGGAGAATTTCATGGTCCCGGAAGTCCCCGAGGCCCCGATGCGAAACGCTGGCCGGAGCTGAAAATGATGTTTGATGAATGTAAGCGACTTTCGGATGGGAATTTCCTGCTTTTGCCGGGTGAGGAACCAAACAATTTTTTCGGAGGACATTGGATGAATATTTTTCCAAAACCCGTTTATTGGTTGATGTCCCGTGAAAAAGACCAGCCTTTCGTTGAAGAAAATCCAGTATACGGGAAGCTTTACCGCATTGGTAACAAGGATGAAATGTTGAAGCTGCTGGAACTGGAAAAGGGCCTCGCCTGGACCGCTCACGCCAGAACAAAAGGCTCAACCGGCTTCCCGGACAAATATAAAGACGAAGCATTTTACAAATCCGACCGTTTTTTGGGTGCAGCCTGGAAAGCGATGCCGGCGGATCTGTCCCAGCCCAAATTAGGGAAACGCGTGCTGGATTTAATGGATGACATGGCAAATTGGGGACAGAAAAAATACGTGATTGCTGAGGCAGATTTGTTCCGGATCGAGCCAAATTATGAGCTTTACGGACATTTGAATGTAAATTACATGCAGCTGGACCAAATGCCGAAGTTCGAAGACGGCTGGCAGCCCCTGCTGGACGCCATGGAAAAGGGTAAGTTTTTTGTTTCAACGGGTGAAATTTTGCTGCCTTCGTTTACGGTGAACAATGTGACATCCGGCGAGACCACGAAAGTGGATGCGAAAGGAAATGTTGAGATCAAGCTGAATGCAAAATGGACGTTCCCGCTGAACCGTGCGGAAGTCATTTCGGGCGATGGAAAAGAGGTTTTTCATGATGTGGTTAATCTGAACGATACGGAAGCATTCGGGGAAAAGTCGTTTACCTTTACCAAAAACCTGAAAAACAGGAAGTGGGTGCGGGTTGAAGTTTGGGATGTTGCCGCGAATGGTGCATTTACACAAATTGTCTGGCTCGAATAGAAGCAGTTGTCAGACCTGGAAGGAACTGGCCGGAAATTCTCAATGCGCAGCCAAGTATAGAATAGACGGCTGCACCTCTTTTAAAATAGTTATAATTTAAAATCCTTGACGGAATGAAATTTTTAAAAACAACAGTCTGGGCGCTCCTTATTTGCCTTTCCTTTCAAAGTTTTGCGATAAATGCGGAGGATAAAAAGCAGGCTAATCCGCGCGAGATCTGGACAAAAGAACAAGCCAATCAATGGTATAGTCAGCAAGGTTGGCTGGTTGGAGCAGATTTTTTGCCCAGCACAGCCATTAACCAGCTCGAAATGTTCCAGGCAGCTGATTTTGATACGGTAACCATTAACAGGGAATTGGGATGGGCGTCTAAAATCGGCATGAACACCATGCGCGTTTATTTGCACGATCTTTTGTTTCAGGAGGATTCAGCTGGTTTTGTGAAGCGTTTGGACACATTTCTAAACATTGCCCAGAAGCATAAGATCAAGCCATTATTCGTGCTATTCGATTCCTGTTGGGACCCGTTTCCGAAACTGGGAAAACAACGTGCTCCGAAACCAGGCGTTCATAACTCAGGTTGGGTACAAAGTCCGGGATTGGAAGCACTGAAAGACAGCACGCAATATGCGCGTTTGGAAAGATATGTGAAAGGAACGGTTGCCGCATTTGCCAATGACAGCCGTGTTTTGGCCTGGGACATCTGGAACGAGCCGGACAATCCGAATACAAGCTCTTATGGTAAAGTTGAACTGCCAAACAAAGTGGATTATGTGATTCCATTGCTTTCAAAGGCATTCGTCTGGGCACGTTCTGTAAATCCTTCGCAACCATTAACCGCAGGAGTTTGGAACGGAAACTGGGAGACACATGAAACTTTGACACCCATCGAAAAAGTAATGATTGACCAATCAGACATCATTACATTCCACAACTACGAAGACGCCGCAGATTTCGAAAAGCGCATTAAACAATTACAGCAATACGGTCGCCCGATGATCTGCACGGAATATATGTCGCGCGGAAACGGAAGCTTCTTCAAAGGCTCATTGCCTATCGCCAAGAAATACAATGTAGGAGCCATCAACTGGGGCCTCGTAGACGGCAAATCCCAAACGATCTATCCCTGGGACAGCTGGAAAAAAACCTACACAGCCGAACCAGAACTCTGGTTCCACGACATCTTCCGCAAAGACGGAACACCGTATAAGAAGGATGAAGTTGAGTTGATTAAGAAGCTGACTTCTGCGAAGTAGGGAGTAGTAGCAAAAGGCCCTGTTAATGTGATGACATTGACAGGGCCTTTTGCTTAAAACAAATCTCGAAATGACCTTTCGTATGATCGTTGAGTTTTGAAGATTTTTTTTTCGGTTTCGGTCAATGATTATTGACGAATTCTTTGACATTCATTTTGGAAAGCCTCTCCCAAAGCTCTCCATTCTTCGCCTCCGAAGCTTCTTTTTCCGTTGCAAAAGGTCCAAGATTCTTTTTTTTGACAGGAGTAGCGGTTACAGTCTTGTCTTTGTGTGTAGTTGCCATAATTCTTTTTTTAATCAATATTAACATTTTTACGAGAAATAAGAAAGCTGTCGTAGCAGCTATTTCGCGTGAATAGTTCAATACGGTCTCCTTTAATACCGAATATTATGAAATTTGCGGACACTTGATCGAGCTCTTGACTTATAAGAATATTATATAAACGTGACCTGGACGGCGTATTACCCGTAAAAGCGACCATTACCGTTGGATGAATGTCGAGAAATGTTATTAATGTTTGAACGACGGTTGCCAAAACAACTTTCAAGTCACCGTTATTGCTGGTTGTCACAAAATCCAATAAATCTTCTTGTGAGACATTCGCCAGACTTAAAAAGAAAATTTGGGGATCGGCGCTTTGACTATAAATTACGGCTTTATGAATTTCCCTTTTGCCAATGCTTAGAAAATCAAAACGAGTTGTGTTATTCAGCGAGGTGAACTCGTAAAATGGATCATTCATTGAGGTTATAGTATGTGTAACATACAATATTACTCAGGAAAAGTGAAATCACAAGCGGTAATAGTCGATTCCGATAAGCCATATAGAAGCCAAAAAAATTCTTAAAATACTTTGTGACCAATACAAAAACGTGACGTCTAAATGCATAAAACCCATGTTTTATGACGTCACATTTCTATCATTTATCCAGAGTTTTTGCGGTTGTTTTATTGTCTGCGGTGTTTCAATGTGCATTCGCGCAGACGGTTTATTTTCATCAGGATTTTTTGAAACCAGGGCCATTTTTGAATCCAAAACCTGATTCCGGCCAATTTAGCCACATTGTTCAGACGGTCCCTTCGCTCTCTTTTTCCAAATTCTCCAAAGGTTACATGGATCTGGTGCGGACGCAGGAGGATTCAGCGACCGGTGGGATCATTCGTGTCCTGCGGGCCACGCCTTTTACGCCTAATCCTGAAACATTGTTCATTCAAATCACCCTTAGCGCCGAGTCAGTGCAGTTGGCCGCGTTGAATGCGATGTATTTTTATGTGGGTGAAAACTTCAATCCGGATAACCATTCCTTTCCGGGGAATGCGTTGATGTTTGGCAAGTTTTCGCTCAATTTTCTGGAAGGAGGGTTCAATATTAAGGACTTTGCCACGCAAAATACCAGCAAGCTTATCGGCAAAAAGAAGCAGGTTACAGTAACCTGGGTTCTGAACAATTCCAAAAAGTTGCTGGCTTACAAGCTATTTCCTGCCAATGCAGTCACACACAATGCATTGCCCGGAACTTACGATTTATGGGTTGATAATGAGCCCGTAAGCCTCAATAGCAAAGCCTATCCCGGTAACTCGCTTTTTTCTGATACCAAACTTTCCAATTTCGAAATGCGGTTCCGGAATGGGCAGGGTAAAATCCGCATTCATGAGATATTGATACGAAACGGCGTGTCCGAGTTGAAAGCAGGAGAAGTGCTCGTCACGCCCAATCCGGCCACGCGAAAATTGATCACATTAAGAGCTGAGCATATTAAAAAGTCTACGCTTAGGCTTTTTAATATGTGGGGAAGAGACATTCACATTTCGTCAGAGATCATGTCAACGGATAAAATTGAAATTCGTCCTGCAGAGGAGCTGGCGTCGGGCATGTACATAGTACATTTTGAAAATAAGCATCATCAAAAAAGAGCTGTCAGGGTGATGATCGAGTGAAGTGAAGGCACAAAAAAATTTTTGGTATAGGATGAAAATTGGATTAAGTTTGATTAATCGTTGTAATGAAGCAAGCTTGCCTGTGTGACCTTGTGCAACTTTTACAATGCGTTATGAAACCACATTCTCAGCCTCCTCAATCTTCTGATGACAATGCGCTTTGGCAACAGTTTCTGTTGGGAGATGTGGCTGCGTTCGAGCAACTGATGTCTTCGCATTTTCGCGTGCTTTTCCGTTACGGATGCAAATTTTCCAAAGATCAGGAGTTTGTAAAGGACTCAGTCCAGGATTTGTTTTTGCATTTGTGGGAAAAGCGCGGGAGTTTGAGCGCTGATGTGGCCGTGAAGCCTTACTTGATGGCTTCTCTTCGCCGACTCATGCACAGAAGCGTCTCCTCAAAATCCTGGGTAGGAGAGGGAAACGTGGAGCAGGTGGACGAGGCATTTGACCTTGAATTTTCAGTTGAACAGCAATACATTAATAACGAATCGACGCTTGTACGCACGCGCCAGCTCGAAAAATTGCTCATGGAACTTCCAAAGCGGCAAAAGGAAGTTATTTATCTCAAATTTTTCCAGGAACTGAGCCGCGAGCAGATCTCCGAAATCATGGCTGTTTCCCCTCAAACCGTTTCCAATTTACTGCAAATCGCGATCAAACAGCTGAAAAAGCACTGGAAAGCCGAATTCCTGACTTTCTTCCTAATTCATTTATTTATATAAAAAAGGGTCATAATGCCACCAAGAAAGCGGTTTTGGTGATTTTTTTAGAAATAATTTAAAATTTATTGGTATCCCGATCCGGTTTGTGTCTATCGTATCTTAGAAGCAAGCTCACCTATGGATCGTTACAAAGATTTTACCGTTGAAGATTTTGTCTGGGACACTTTTTTTCGCCAGTGGGTCCTTTCTCCCACCCGCGAGACCGAGGATCTTTGGGAAGAATGGATCGAAAACAATGCCGATGCACACGAAAAAGTCCAGCAGGCAAAAAGCATTGTGCTGTCATTACGTTTGCACGAGCCGGAAATCAGCGATCCTGAGATCACGCACATTGTCAAGCAAACCGTAGGCCGGATCAATGCTTCGGAGCAATATCCATCGTTTGAAGAACCGGCAAAACAGCCGAAAGCTTACAGTTTCCCATGGCTTCGCATTGCTGCGTCCATTGCATTCCTGCTCATTTCCGGCTGGATCATTTATTCACTTACAACTAAAAAGGAGTCGCAAAAAATCACTTTTGCAAAGGCCATTCAGGAGCACAAGGATAGCGTAACCGAAAAATGGAATCCTTCCATGAAGCCTATGACGGTTGTTTTGGAGGATGGCAGCAAGGTTACGCTGTCTGCGAATGGCCGCATCCGTTACGCTAATAAATTCGTTGCCGCCAGGCGCGAGGTTTTTCTGGAAGGCGAGGCATTTTTTGATGTTGCCAAAGATTCTGAGCGTCCGTTTTTCGTGTATTCCAATGGCTTGGTTACCAAGGTTTTAGGGACAAGTTTCACCATCAAAGCCTATGGGAATTCCAATGAAGTTACGGTGGAAGTGAAGACCGGACGCGTGTCCGTTTTTGCTGAATCCGATCCTGAATTGGAACAAAAAACATCCGGTCGCGAGCTGCAAGGCATTGTGCTGCATCCGAATCAAAAGATTATTTACTCCCGTGAAGAGATCAGAATGGTGAAAACGCTGGTTGAAAAACCGGAAATGGTTGTGCCTAAGGCCGAAATCCCGCAATTCGAATTTGAAGATACACCGGCAAGTGAGGTTTTTGCGACGATAGGAAAAGCCTATGGCATTGAAATTCTGTATGACGCCGAAATATTAAAAGATTGCCCACTAACGGCAACGCTTGATAATCAGACACTTCACGAGAAGCTTTTCATCATTTGTCAGGCAGTTGAGGCTAGTTATGAGATCCTCGACGGGCAGATCGTGATCCACAGCACAGGATGCAAAAATTAACCATACAAGACATTGTAAATCAGTAATATAATTTAAACCCGCTAGCTAAATATTCGAATAAGAAACAGAAAGATTAACCTAAAAAAAGAGCCGGCAATGTTCCCGCATCACCGGCTCAAATAAATCCCTTTGGTTGTCGCCATTTTCCTCCTTAGGGGAGGCAGGGATCGTTTTGCCAGTTTTTCAAATCTTAACAAAACAATCAAATCTATGAAAAAACCCTTTAAATACCGCCAGGTATTACTTTGGACGATGCGAATAACAGCCACACAATTGATATTTGCCGTATGGTTCATTGGAACCGGCTTTGCCCACGACAGTCACGCACAGTCGCTTCTTTCTCAGAAGATTACGGTGGTTGCCACGGGCAGTGAAGTAAGGAAAGTCCTGAACCAGGTTGAGAAGCAAGTGGATGTAAGGTTCGTATTCAGCTCCAAATTGATCAAGTCGGCCAGAAAGGTGACGGTTAGCGCCACTGAAAAGCCATTATACGAAGTCCTGGACCAGATATTGACGCCATTGGGGTTACAATATGAGGTTTCGGGCAAAATTATTATCCTCAAAAGGCAGGACGCGCTTCCAACCGAACTTCCTGCGAAAGGGATTTCGCCCAAACGCAATCTCACCGGAAAGGTGGTGGATGAAACAAATACGCCGCTGCCGGGCGTCAGCATTGTGGTGAAAGGAACGCAGACGGGCACGACGACCAACGGCGACGGCGGGTTTGAACTCGACGTGCCTGACAATGCCGTGCTTGTATTGAGCTTTGTAGGCTATGTAACCAAAGAAATTCCCGTTGAAAATCAAAGCGTTATCAATGTAACGCTGGAAGCGGACGTAAGAGCATTGAATGAGCTGGTGGTGGTTGGTTATGGTGTTGTGAAAAAATCAGATCTCACAGGTTCGGTTGCGTCTATCAAATCAACAGAATTGAATGCTTACCCGGCAACCAACCTCATGCAATCATTGGCCGGACGTGCAACCGGCGTGCAGATCTCCCAAAACACAGGCGCACCGGGAAGTCCGATCAGCGTTCGGATTAGAGGAACAAACTCGGTCCAGGGTGGTAATGAGCCACTTTACGTGGTGGACGGTTTTCCTTATTCCGGTAACCCAACATTGCTGAACAATGCGGACGTAGAATCCATCGAAATCCTGAAAGACGCTTCTGCAACGGCCATTTATGGTTCCAGAGGTGCGAATGGTGTTGTTTTGATCACAACCAAAAAAGGAAAATCCGGCAGGGTGAGCGTGGATCTCGATACATATGTGGGTTTCCAAAAGCCAAGGAAAAAGATCGAAATGATGAATGCGAAGGAATATGCGCAATTCTATAATGAACAGGCTTCAAATGACGGACTAGCGCCTCATTTTACGCAGGACGAAATCAATAGTTTGGGCGAAGGAACAGACTGGCAAGATCTCGCGTTGCAGACGGCAGCCATCCAAAATCATTCTGTTTCGGTAAATGGTGGAAATGAAAAAACGCGTTTCTCGGTTTCAGGAAGCAATTTCAATCAGGGAGGGATCATTATCGGAAGCGATTATGTCCGCAATTCGGTTCGCGCTAACCTGAGCACTGATTTCAGCAAAAAGTTTAAATTCGACATTAATACAATTTTAAGCCGAATTGATTCCGACCGTAAAAACACAGAAGGGGGAAACCGTGGTTCGTCGCTTGTTTCGGCAATGCTGTCGGGATATCCAACTGTTGCCCCGCTAACGCCGGAAGGGAATTATTCCAATTTGGCTACAATTTATTCCTGGGGTTCCAATGTGATCACCAACCCGTTGAACTTCATCGAGCAGCAATCGGACCACATTCGCTCCAACAAAGTATTGGCCAATGGCGCGCTGACTTATATGCCTTTTGAAGGTCTTTCTATTAAAATTTCCGGAGGGATAGAAAATACGGACGACCGCACGGACACTTATACAACCAAGAAGTTTGTCAACTCTCTGGGATCTGCCGGGATTTATACCACCCAGACAACCAGCTTGTTGAACGAAAATACTGTGAGCTACGTGAAGGAAATTGGCAAGCACAATATTTCTGCCGTGGCCGGTTTTACTTATCAGGACCTTACGACAACGCAGCTGAACACCACGGGAAGCGGATTTGTGAGTGACATTCAGGAATCGTTTGACATTGGCGCAGCAGCGACGCAGGGCGTTCCGTTCTCAACTTACTCCAAATGGTCATTGCTGTCTTATTTGGCCAGATTTAACTACTCATTTAATGATAGATTGCTGGCTACGGTCAGTTTTCGGGCCGATGGTTCCTCCCGTTACACAGAAGGCCAGAAATGGGGTTATTTTCCTTCGGGATCGATTGCCTATCGTTTGTCGGAAGAGGATTTTATCAAAAATATTTCTTTCATTTCCGACCTGAAAATCCGTGTTGGTTATGGCGAAACGGGAAGCACTGCCATCAATCCTTACTTCACTTTGAACCAGCTTGCGTCGGGAAAAGTGGTTTTTGGCGATGCATTAACAACGTACTATGCGCCGGGTTTACGTCTGGCGGGACCATTGAAATGGGAAACCACATCGCAGTCCGACATTGGATTGGACATTGGTTTCCTGCAAAACCGCTTCTCGCTGACATTGGATTATTATATCAAAAACACACGGGATCTGCTTAATAATGTGCCTTTGCCTTCTTCTTTGGGCTATGGTTATACGATCAATAATGTGGGCAAAGTGCAGAACAAAGGTTTTGAGATCGCTGCCAATGCGAACATTCTGAGCGGTAAATTCAAATGGGATGTTTCGGCCAATGCTTCGATCAATAAAAACAAAGTGCTGAAATTATATGGCGGCAATGATGTGCTCGGTGAGGCGATCAATATTTCGGTGATCAATGACAACATTAATGTTTTGAGAGAAGGTGAATCGATCGGAGCGTTTTATGGCTATGTGGAAAAAGGTTACGATGAAACCGGGAAGATTGTTTACGAAGATTACAACAACAACGGAACCCGCGATATCGGCGACAAACGCATCATTGGCAATCCAAATCCCAAGCTGATTTACGGTTTCAACTCCAATATGTCTTTCAAAAATTTCGAGCTGAATGTATTTGTTCAGGGATCGAAAGGAAATGATATTTTCAATCTGAGCTCGGTAAACCAGACCATGGATTACGGTCAAGCCCTGAACATGCCGCGTGAAGTTTTTGAAAATCACTGGACACCAACCAATACCAATGCCAAATATCCGCTGATCACAGGTAAGGTTTCACAAGCCCAGGTTTCCAACCGGTTTGTGGAAGACGGCTCTTATTTGCGTGTGAAGAACATTCAGTTGAGCTACAATCTGCCGATCAAAGATATTAAGTGGCTTACCAATGCGCAGATCTACGTAAGCGGTCAAAACCTGATCACTTTTACCAAATATTCCTGGTTTGATCCTGAAATCAGTTCCTATGGCGGCTCCAACTCCATTCGCATGGGCATTGACCATTATAGTTATCCTACTGCAAAAACAACCACCATCGGCCTTCGCATAGGATTCTGATCAATCAATTTAAAATCTTCACTATAATGAAAAATATAGCTATTTGTTTACTCCTCGTGCTTGGCCTTTCCGCGTGCGATGATGTTTTAAAAGAAGAACCAAAATCCCTTGCGGCGGAAAATTTTTACAACACTGCGGACGAAGCGCGGGCAGCCGTAAATGCGATTTACGGTCCTATGAGAGTGGATAATGCATTGGGTATCAATTACCCGTCGCAGCTGGAAGGTTTGGCAGATTATGGAAATTCGCGAGGCAGCCAAACGCCGGTAAGCTTGTATCAGGGATTGGACAACACCAACATTAACCGCGTTGGGACGATCTGGGATAACTTTTACCAGTCAATCCGGAATGCCAACATTGTGATTCAAAACATTCCAAAAGGAACCGAGATCACGCCGGAAGACGCTGCCAAATTCGTTGCAGAAGCCAAATATCTGCGTTCACTAATCTATTTCGCCATGGTAAGAAACTGGGGTGGCGTGCCATTGCGCACTGAAAAAAACATGACCGAATCCGACGTGAAACGCGCGAGTGTGGACGAAATTTATGAACTGATCCTGAGCGACGCCCTCAATGCTGAACAATTCCTGCCCGATTCACCTTCCGAAGTGGGCCGTCCGACCAAATGGGCTGCCAAAACGCTGCTTTCGGAAATTTACCTGAACAGGGAGCAATGGAAAGAGTCTGCTGAAAAAGCAAAGGAAGTGATTGCTTCGGCAAAATATTCGCTTGTACCAGTGAGTGTTTCAGAGGATTTTCAAAAAATTTACGGGCCGGAAGTAGTATCAACGCCGGAGGAGATCTTTTACTTCAAATATTCACGGCAGCAAGGTTTTGGGCTGGTTGCATATGCCCACCGCGCCATCGGTCAATATCGTTATTATGGTCCGGGCGGCGTGTATGCGCAATACACCGATTCTACGTCCAATTCTTTCATCAAAACCTGGGATATGAAGGACTTGCGTAAAACCCATATCCTGTATAATGTGGACGTTGGACTTGGCCCGAACACCTGTTTATACAGAAAATTTCGCGACCCGGCTGCGACCAATGGCGGCGGAAATGATTATCCGTGGTATCGCTATGCCGATCTTTTGCTTTTTCATGCGGAGGCCGCAACAAGAGCCAATGGCGCTCCAACCGCAGAAGCATTGGAAAGTCTGAATAAAGTGCGCCGCAGGGCTTATGGCCTTAATGCGGAAACCGCCTCTGCGGTGGATTTCAAACTCGCGGGTCAAACGGCAACCACATTCATTGACCTCGTTGTGCGTGAAAGAGGTTATGAAACCATGTACGAAGGCAAGCGCTGGCTTGATCTGAAACGCCTGGGCATTGCCAAACAACGGATCAAAGAAGTGAAGAACATCGACGTTGCCGAAAAGCACATGATGTGGCCGATCCCGAATTCTGAATTGCTTTATAACAAGGCGCTGGATCCTGCAAAGGACCAAAATCCAGGCTATTAATTTTTTCCTATTCCCAACCTATAATTAATTGCAATGAAAAAGTATTTGGTTTATCTAATAGCATTCTTTTTAATCGCCGGCAGCCCTTCCTGTTCCGAAAAGAAGGATGAAGAAGCAAAAGACAGCCTAAGCGCCGATGTGATTATTTACGGAGGAACTTCCGCGGCCGTTACGGCTGCTGTTCAGGTGATTAAGTCGGGTAAAACAGTGCTCGTAGTTTCGCCGGACAAGCATTTGGGTGGACTTTCCTCTGGCGGTCTGGGGTTTACAGATACGGGTAACAAATCGGTGATCGGTGGTCTTGCGAGGGAATTTTATCACAGGTTATATCAACATTATGATAAGCCCGAAGCCTGGAAATGGCAGAAAAAGGAGGAATATGGCAACAAAGGCCAGGGAACTCCCGCGATGGACGGAGCCGACCGCACGATGTGGATTTTCGAGCCGCACGCTGCCGAACAGGTTTTCGAAGATTTTGTGAAAGAAAACAACATTAAAATCTACCGCGACGAATGGTTGGACCGCAAAGGCGGTGTTGAGAAAAAAGATGGCAAGATCGTTTCCATTAAAACACTTTCAGGAAAAACTTTCACCGGGAAAATGTTCATCGACGCCACATATGAAGGTGATTTAATGGCTGCTGCGGGTGTAAAATATCATGTAGGACGCGAGGCTAACAGCGTTTATAATGAGAAATGGAATGGTGTGCAGGCAGGCGTTTTCCAGCACGGACATTATTTTAAGAAGAACATCAGCCCGTACAAAGTAGAAGGCGACCCAAAAAGTGGCTTGCTTCCTTATATAAGCGATGAAAAAATTGCAGAAAACGGCTCCGGCGACAACAAAATCCAGGCCTACTGCTTCCGCATGTGCCTTTCTGCAAACCCTGATAACCGCATTCCTTTCGAAAAACCGGCAGGATATGATCCCGCTAAATATGAGTTGCTGTCGAGGGTTTACAAAGCAGGCTGGACGGAGACATTTGATAAATATGATCCCATTCCAAACAAAAAGACGGATACAAACAACCACGGCCCATTCAGCACCGATTTTATTGGTCAAAATTACGATTACCCGGACGCAACCTACGAGCGTAGAAAAGAGATTATTAAGGAGCATGAGCTATATCAAAGAGGCCTGATGTATTTCCTAACCAATGATCCAAGTGTTCCAGCAGACGTGCGTAAGGAAATGAGCCAGTGGGGATTACCAAAAGATGAATTTAAAGACAATGGCGGCTGGCCACATCAAATTTACGTGCGTGAAGCGCGCAGAATGATCGGGCCGACGGTGATGAACGAGAACCATACGCTTGGCCTGACGAAGGTTGAGCAGCCGATCGGAATGGGCTCTTATGCACTGGATGCGCATAATGCACAGCGCTACGTGAAAGCGGATGGTTTTGTACAAAATGAGGGGGACATTGGCGTGCATCCCAAAACGCCTTACAGCATTTCCTATGCTTCCATTGTTCCCAAGAAAGAAGAATGCCAGAATCTGTTCGTTCCGGTTTGTTTGTCCAGCTCACACATTGCCTACGGATCGATCCGAATGGAGCCGGTTTTCATGATTTTGGGCCAAAGTGCAGCATCCGCAGCGGTGCAGGCGATCGATGCCAACGTTGCGGTTCAGGACGTGGACTACGCGAAATTGAAAGAGCAGCTTTTAAAAGACAAGCAAAAATTAGAATTGTAATATATTATTTTGTCAATTACATTTGCAGCCTAATTTTTGATGTAAAAAAGGTCGATAGCCGGGTGAAAATCCGGCTATTTATATAAATTGATTACAACTCCTTAACCCGATAACATTCAGAATGGCAACCATTACTGCTGAGCGATCAGATGTTTCCCACCTTTTTAGTGCCCCCGTCATTGTCGCTGCCCTCGGATATTTTGTCGATATATATGATCTGCTGCTTTTCGGGATTGTGCGCTTGCCCAGCCTCGCCTCACTTGGACTTTCAGAAACCGAAATTTCTCTAACAGGCGCCAGCATCCTGAACTGGCAAATGACCGGATTGCTGCTGGGGGGGATTTTGTGGGGTGTATTGGGAGATAAAAAGGGCCGCTTATCCGTGCTTTTTGGCTCCATTATCACTTATTCGCTCGCCAACATTGCCTGCGGTTTTGTGCAGGATCCAACCACTTACAAGCTTTTGAGGTTTATAGCAGGCATCGGCCTCGCGGGAGAACTGGGTGCAGGAATCACATTGGTTTCTGAGATTTTGCCAAAACATTTACGCGCCATAGGCACATCGTTAGTCGCCGGAATTGGCCTTTTAGGTGCAGTAGTAGCCTATTTTACAGTTGAATATTTTGATTGGCGATATGCCTATTTCATCGGCGGCGTACTGGGAATCTCTTTGCTTTTGCTGAGGGTCGGCGTTTTTGAATCCGGGATATTTAAAGACATTAAAAACCAAAAACACGTTGAAAAGGGTAACTTTTTCGCGCTTTTCACAAATCGAGACAGGCTGGTCCGTTATCTCAAATGCATCGGGATCGGGCTTCCTACCTGGTTTGTGATCGGGATCCTGGCCACATTCAGCAATGAGTTCGGCAAAGCGCTGGGACTATCCGAAGTTGTCAAACCCGGATTATCCATCATGTGGTGTTACGTTGGGTTATCTATGGGTGACCTTTGCAGCGGATTTCTCAGTCATTGGTTAGAATCGAGGAAGAAGGCTGTATTTTATCTCATGATATTTACGTTGATATGGAGCGTAGTTTATTTGTACGCTGGAATTAAATCTGTGTCAACATTTTACGGCGTGGCAGCATTGCTGGGATTTGGGATTGGTTACTGGGCGATGTTCGTGACGATTGGCGCTGAGCAGTTTGGGACAAATTTAAGGGCCACGGCAGCCACTACAGTGCCCAACATGGTGCGTGGAACAGTAGTGCTGATGACAACTTTATTTGCTACTTTTAAAGACTCGTTTTCAGTCATTAATTCAGGGGCGATGGTTGGAGTAATTTGCTTTGCAATAGGCCTTTTCTGCATTCTGACCATTCCTGAAACACACGGCAGGGATCTTGATTTTCTGGAAGAATGAGGGTTTGATATTCCTAACAACAACATTTAAATAAAGTAAGAAATGGAAAGACGGGTAGCGCTTAAGAGCATGGCAATGGCCGTGGGCGCAATGGCGGGACTGCCTGCATGGGCGTCCGGATGGAGCAAAAGCACTTTGGAAAAAGGCACATTGCTTTCAGCCGACCAATCTAAAATATTAACGGGAATGGTGGAAACCATTATTCCAAAAACGGACACACCGGGCGCAGGTGAACTGGGCGTAGGTGGTTTTGTCCAAAAAATGGTGACCGATTGTTACGACAGCAAAGCGCAGGCAAGCCTGAAAAGCGGCATTTCCAATCTGGACGAGCAAAGCATTCAGCGTTTTGGAAAGTCATTCGCGGATGCTGGTAAAGATCAGCGGATGCAGCTTTTGCAAGACATTGACAAAAGCAGCGATGCAAGCCAGAAAGCGTTTCTGGGAATGGTGAAAAATCTGACTATTCAAGGTTATATGTCGTCCGAATATGTGATGACCAACCTGACCCATTATGAAATGATCCCGGCACGTTACCACGGTTGTGTTCCGGTTACAAAAGGCTAGGATTTCCCTTCCTGTCTCCCCAAAAAACTATGGCGAATTTTAATATTGACAGTAAAAAAGCCCGCACCTATGACGCCATTGTTATTGGCTCAGGAATCAGTGGCGGCTGGTCGGCGAAGGAGCTGACTGAAAAAGGGTTGAAAACACTGGTGCTGGAACGCGGCCGTGATGTGCAGCACATTAAGGATTACCCCACCACGAACATGATGCCGTGGGAATTCGAGCACCGCGAACGTCTTCCAAAAGAAATTACCGACGCGAATCCGATCGCCAGCAGATGTTATAATTTCAAAGAATCTTCTGCGCACTTTTTTGCCAAGGACAATGAGCATCCTTACATTCAGGAAAAACCGTTTGACTGGATCCGTGGCTATCAGGTGGGTGGAAAATCGCTGCTATGGGCACGCCAGACGCAGCGTTGGAGCAAGTACGACTTTGAAGGCCCGTCACGCGATAAATTTGCCGTAGAATGGCCGATCGGTTACGATGACATTGCGCCCTGGTACAGCCATGTGGAGAAATTTGCAGGCATAACCGGAAATAAAGACGGCCTGGATACATTGCCGGATGGCGAATTCCTGACGCCGCACGAGCTGAACTGCGTGGAGAAATATTTTAAAGAATCTGTTTCCAAGCAATACAAAGACCGGCACATTATCATCGGCCGCGCTGCGCATATCACCGACCCGCAACAAATTCATTTGGACCAGGGCCGTGCGAAATGTCAGCATCGTACCATGTGTGAGCGGGGTTGCCCCTTCGGCGGATATTTCAGCAGTAATTCGTCCACCATTCCCTGGGCGATGAAAACCGGTAATATGACATTGCGTCCGCATTCTGTGGTGCATTCGATCATTTATGACGACAAAAAACAAAAAGCAAGCGGCGTGCGGGTTATTGATTCCAACACAAAGGAAATGATGGAATTTTATGCCGACATTATTTTCCTCAATGCAGCTGCAATAAACAGCAATCTTGTCCTGCTAAACTCCACTTCATCCCGCTTCCCGAATGGCCTGGGCAATGATAGCGGTGTGCTGGGAAAATATATAGCGTTCCACAATTACCGCGCAACGGTTTCTGCCGAGTACGAAGGCTTCCTGGATTCCACCGAGGAAGGACGTCGCCCGAATGGCGGTTACATTCCACGGTTCCGCAATGTATATAAGCAGGAAACAGACTTTTTAAGGGGTTATGCAGCCGGTTTCGGGTCTGATCGCGAAACATATAACGACCGCAGCGGACTGGGTGAATCGCTGAAAGCTGGCCTTTTGAAGACACAATACGGCAATTGGAGCGTAGGGTCGCACATGATGGGTGAAACTATTCCAAAAGAAAGCAATTACGTGGCGCTCGATAAAACGCAAAAAGATCCTTTCGGCATGCCGATGTTGAAAATCAACGTGGATTACGACGACAATGATGAAAAGATGATCAAGGATTACATTGAACAGGTGAGTGAAATGTTTACCAAAGCTGGTTTCAAAAATATCAGAGCGAATGACAATCACCGTAATCCCGGAAACGACATTCATGAAATGGGCGGTGTAAGGATGGGTAAGGACCCTAAAACGTCGATGCTAAACAAATTTAACCAGCTTCACGCCTGCAAGAATGTGTTTGTTACCGACGGCGCCTGCATGACTTCGACGTCTACGCAAAACCCGTCACTAACCTATATGGCATTGACGGCCCGGGCGGCGGATCATGCTGTTAAGGAAATGAAAGCGAAGAATTTGTAGTCTCCCAGATACATTGCCAAACCGTCACTTGTCCGAGTGACGGTTTTTTTGTTGCCCGTATGCTGCAAACGATATAATTAAAAAAAGTTTTAGTTTTTTTTAATTCAGACTAAGGGGATTTGAGTACAAAAAAGTCTTTTAATTATTACATTAAATAAAGACTCAATGCACGATCCTTTGCTTAACCAGGAATCAAAGCGCACAAGTACATTTGTGTCTCCGTTACACGAAGGGAAGAGTAGTGTTGGTGAAATCGATTCTGCTGTTTTTTTAAAGGCAACATTTGAACAAAATCCGGGAAAGGGCCTCGAATTATTGTTCCGACGTTATTATAACCCACTATGCAGTCACGCAGTGCGATTTGTTTACTCCAAACAAATTGCCGAGGACCTGGTTAGCGAGGTGTTTTTCCAGTTTTACCGGACCAAAGCTTACGAGAACATTACGTCATCCTATACGAGCTATCTTTTCAGGTCGGTGCGGAATGAATGCTATACGTATATGCGTAGAGAGTTCGGGAAAATGGCTTCCCTGGAAGCGAACGAAGAAAATACCATTTCAACATATCATCAGCAACCGGATGCTGAGATCCATTACAATAACCTTTTTCTGAAAGTAAATGAAGTGATTGCTCGCCTGCCGATGCAATGCCAGAAAGTATTTTTGCTCAGCCGTTTTGAGAACAAAAAATACCACGAGATCGCTGACGAGCTTCATATTTCACCGAAAACCGTGGAGGTCCATATTTCCAAAGCCTTGAAACACCTGAGACTGGCGCTGCACGGTGAATGGATGATTTCCGCGGGGCTCACACTGGTAAGCTTCATTTAAATTTGACCCTCATCTAACTCTGATGACCAAACCTGACAGGGCCATAGTCACACGTCGAACTGAAAATATTATGAAAACAATTATATCGAAATATACGCTGTTCGAGTATCTGGCGGGACGAGCCAATCCGCTGGAACGACAGTTGGTCGAAGACTGGATCCGCGAAACGGAGAACGCGGAAACCTTCAACCAATGGCTGATGGAATACGAGATGAGAAGCCCTCAGTTTGTCCCGGACCAGGATGCCGCGATCAAATTTTTGCTGCATCGTCTGGAAACGGACATTGCACCAACGGTAGAATTTGCAAAATCCCCATTACAAAATCCAAAACCCAACTTTTTCTCAGCCCGCTCCAATAGTTTTTGGCTGATGGCCGCGTCGGTGACATTCTTTGTCGGATTTGGCTGGTGGTTTCGCGAACCGCTTCAATACAAAACCTATCAGACAGCCTACGGGCAAACGACGGATGTGTATCTGGAAGACGGCAGCCGGGTTGCGCTTAACTCCAACTCAAAGCTGAGAATTCCAAGATTCGGCTTCGATGACAAAGTCAGAAATGTGGTTCTGGAAGGTGAGGCAGAATTTTCGGTGAGTCATACCATTGATAATAAGCGGTTTGTAGTAAAAACATCGGATCAGTTTCAGGTGGAAGTGCTGGGGACAACATTCTCTGTTTTCGCCCGGCCGAGAGGGACCAAGGTGGCTTTGAAAAGCGGCAGCGTGCGCATTGATTATTCCCAAAACAATGAGCGCAAGGAAGTGATGATGGAACCGGGTGACCTGGCGGTTGTGGACCATGCAGGAGCTGTAAAACTGGCAAAAAAGCAGGATACCAACACATTTGCCACCTGGAAAGAGCAGCGCTATGTTTTTAATTCAACTTCCATGAAAGAGATCGTGGCAATGATTGACGAGAATTTTGGTCAGAAAGTGAAGCTTTCCAATGCAGAAATGGCGCAGCGCACCATTACGGGAAATTTCAAAACGAAGAATGCCGATGAACTTTTGAAGACGGTTTCAGCAGTTCTAGACATGAAAATCGAGCAAAACGGTGATACGATCCTTTTAAAGAATTAATAAATACCTAAATCAATTGACTATGAATATAACGCTATCAGCTAAACAATGGGCAGCGATCGGGATTGTGCTGATGACGCAATCCTCGCTGGTTGCCCACTCCCAGATTATCGCTTACGCTTCCATTCCCACCAAACAGCACCACGCTTTTGGTCAGGAAATGAAGCTCAAAAACGTATTACTGGACTTGCAGAAACATTATGGAGTGGAGATCATTTTCGAAGACCGGCTCGTACGATCGGTCAATGTTGCCCCCGGTATGTTGGATTTCAATCAGTCACTTGAAAAAAATCTCGGGTTACTATTGCAACAGAATGGTTTGACTTTCAAAAAGACGAGGAAAAATACTTTTGTAATCACTGAGTTTAAAGCGAAAGAGGTTGTTCCAGGAAAAGAAGAAGCGAAGGAATCCGGCGCTTTACCCGAGCAGATCCTCAGCCCTGAAACGGTAACTTTCCCGACCACTGTGCAACAGGCAGCCGTTGACAGGACCATTAAAGGTAAGGTTTCAGACGAAGCGGGAAGCGGCTTGCCAGGTGTGAGCGTGGTTTTAAAAGGAACGCAACGCGGGACTTCAACAGGTTCGGGAGGAGAATTTACACTGGACATTCCGGATGGAAGTGGACAGAATGTGCTCGTAATGAGCTTTGTAGGTTATAAATCGCAGGAAGTTACGGTTGGGAGCCAGTCGAGCATTGATGTGGCTATGCTGCCTGACGAAAATGCGCTGGACGAGATCGTTGTTGTGGGTTATGGCTCGGTAAAAAAATCCGACCTTACCGGGGCCGTAGGAACCATCAAAGGTGAAGTTTTGCAGGAAAGACCAGCCTCATCATTGAATCAGGGACTTTCGGGCCGCATTGCCGGGGTGAATGTTTCATCCAACTCGGGTCGTCCGGGTGGTCGTGCGAACATCCGCATCCGTGGAGCGAGCTCCATTTCAGTGTCCAATAACCCGCTATATGTCATCGATGGAGTGATCCTGAATGCAGTTGAGCTTGGAAACGGAAGTACGCCCATTGATTACATTAACCCCAATGACATTGCTTCTATTGAAGTTTTGAAAGATGCCTCGTCCACAGCGATTTACGGTGCGCGCGGTGCCAATGGCGTTATCCTGGTTACGACCAAGCGCGGAACATCGGGCGGTGGTAAAGTGACTTATGACAGCGATTTCAGCATTGGTGTTGTGCCAAAAAAATTGCCTGTTTTGAATTCGAGAGAGTTTCTGCAAGTAGAAGAAACCCTTTATGCCAATGCTGCAAAATATGATCCCGTGGGTTGGGCTACCGGCACAAAATATACCGACCCAAAGTTGAAGCGGACCAATCCATTGCTTTTCGATTCGAGTGGCAATCCGCTTTATGACACCGACTGGCAGGATGAAACATTCCAAAAAGCTTTTACCCAAAATCACCAGCTTGGGTTGACGGGCGGGAGCGAAAAAGGCAGCTATGGCGCTTTTTTAAATTACCGCAATGAAAACGGGATTGCACGCGAATCATGGCAGAAACGTTTCGCTGGCCGCTTTGTATTCGATAGCCAGATCAAGAGTTGGCTGAAAGTGGGCGGAACGCTGGGTTATACAGATCAGAATGAAAAGCAAATTGACCAGCTGGGTGGCGGCGGGATCACAGCTATGCGCCAGGTTTTGGAAGCATTGCCTATTATCCCTGTAAAATACCCTGACGGCAAATGGGCCAGTAATAGGGATTACCCGGGCATGGAAGGAGGCGATAGTCCGCTCAGGGTTGTTGCAGAACGCCTTTTCTACCTGCGGACGCAAACAATGCTTGGAAATATGTATGCTAGCATCAGACTGGCCGATGGACTCGAACTGAGATCAACAGTTGGAACCAATGTGATCAATCAGCGCGAAGATTACTTTGCGGCGGCTGGCCTTCAATACATTTCTAATAATGGTGACGCTTCCATAACCAGCAGAAGGTTCAACTCGTGGCAGTTTGAAAATTACCTGACCTATGCAAAGGAATTTGGTAAAATACATTCTGTAAACGCGGTGCTTGGATTATCGTGGCAGCACGTGGACCGTTTCGACAATGCTGCGAGAAGCCAGAATTTTACGGACACTTATTTTCAGTTCAATAACCTCGGTGCAGGAGCAACGGCACTGGCGCCAACTTCCAGCGCTTCTGCCTACGGACTTAACTCTTACTTCGCAAGGCTTAATTATAGCCTGATGGATAAATATCTGGTAACATTCACCGGTCGTCTGGATGGTTCGTCCAAGTTCGGGGATGCCAACCGTTATGCATTCTTCCCGTCTGCGGCACTGGCCTGGCGGGTGAGTGAAGAAGAATTCCTTAAAAATGTGGCTGCCATTTCCAACCTGAAAATCCGTGCGAGCTATGGAGCGACAGGAAACTCTGAAATTCCGGCTTATCGCGCTTTGGCAGGTTTACAGAGCTATGACGTTATTTTTGGAGGTGTCCGGAACATTGGAACTGGGGTCAACCGTATGTCAAATTCGAATCTTCAGTGGGAAAAAACACAGCAGGTGGATTTTGGTATAGAACTGGGATTACTTTCCAACAGACTCAGCTTCGAATTGGATCTGTACAGAAGAAAAGTAAACAAAATGTTGCTGGATGCGCCGCTTCCGTTGAGCAGCGGTTATGGAAGCATTTTTACCAATGTCGGCAGCATGGAGAACAAGGGTGTTGAATTTGCAGTGAATTCTACGAACATCAAGAGTGGTGATTTTTCATGGAGCACGACATTCAATATTTCCGTGAACAAAAATAAAGTGCTGGCGCTTTCGGGAGGCAGTGACATTTTTTCGGGAAACACGATTGTGCGGGTAGGAGAGCCGGTTGGATCGTTCTTCGGGCGGGTTCATGAAGGAACCTGGTCTACGGCAGAAGCCGAGGTGGCCAAAAAATACAACATGCTGCCTGGTGATGTCAAGTACAAGGACCTTAATAATGATGGTGCCATAAATGATAATGACCGTGCGATCATTGGAAAAGGAATTCCCGACGGTTTTGGAACATTCCTTAACACATTCCAGTACAAAGCATTGTCCTTGACGGTTGACTTGCAATATATGTACGGCAATGATGTCCTTGACAGAAGTATCCACTCTGCGGAGGACAGGCAAGGCATTGCAAACAGCTACAAAACGGTGCTGAATGCCTGGACAGAAACCAATCAGAACACGCCGATCGCGCAGGTGCGTCCGATCAACGCCTATTACACGACTAATAATGACAGCCACAAGGTGACCGATGCTTCATTTATCCGCGGACGCAACCTGCTGCTTGCTTACACTTTCCCTGCTACTGTGGTTTCGAGGCTTAAACTGGACCGTTTGAGGGTTTACGGTTCGGTTCAGAACTTCTTCGTGACAACCAAATACAAGGGTTATGACCCCGAAGTTTCTAACTCAGGTTCACCTTTCGACCAGGGATTCGGCTTGTACGATTATCCGAAGCCAAGAGTTTTCATGCTCGGTTTGAACATTGGTTTATAACATCATTACAGACTCTTACTTGAAGTAAAATGAATAAATTATCTAAAAGAATCGGCCTGCTCACAACACTTTTGAGCGTATTCTGGGCAACGGGATGCAGTGATTTCCTGGACGAATCCGATCCCAGCAACTTTACGGTAGAGAACTACTTTACGCAGCCTGCACACGGCAGAAGTTCAGTAAGTGCCATATACGCACCTATGCGTGATCCGCTGGGCAGTGGATTTGGTGGCGGCCCCTGGATGATGACTGAATTTGCAACCGGTCTTGCGGGCACGGATCTGGGGCAGGCTGTGAACAGCTATTTTGTCAAAGACCTCCGGAACACGTCTGATAATGGTTACGGCCAAACTTACTGGGGCTCCTATTACCGGGGAATTGCGAATGCGAATTTATCCATCGCCAAAGTGCCGACCATTCCGGCCATGGATGCAGCGGAAGTGAAGAAACTCCTTGGGGAAGCGTATTTTCTCAGAGCGTTTTATTACTTCAATCTCGTTCGCTTGTTTGGCAACATTCCGCTGGTCACTGAGCCCGTGAATTTGGATTCGGAACAATTGAAACCGTCCGCGTCCAGTCCCGAAGATGTTTATAATCTGATTGTTGCGGATTTGAAGCTGGCCGAGGAATCCGGTTTGCCCTGGACAGATGCAACGGGAAAAGTAAGTCTGGGAGCTGTAAAATCGTTGCTGTCGCAGGTTTACCTCACTATGGCGGGTTATCCATTGCAAAAGGGTGCTACACATTACGCACTGGCAGCAGCAAAGGCAGCAGAGGTGATAGATTCAAAGCAATTTAAACTATTCACTACTTATGCAGACCTGCACAATCCGGCTAAAAAAAATGTGGAAGAGAACATCTTTATGATCCAGTTTCGTACGCAGCTCCTTCCTTCCAACTGGCAGGTGTCCATCATTCCTTATAACAAGAATATCTCACAATATTCGGACGAAACGGGCGGGATTTATTCGACGGGTGATTTTGTGAAATCGTATGATGCGGCCGATCTGCGGATTCAGGAGAAACAATTTTTCTATACCAAATTCACCAATGAGACAGATCGCAACAAAGAAGTGGATTTGGGTGGATATTTTATTTACAAACATTTTGATAACGTAGCGCAAACCAGCACTGCTAACAGTGATCTGAACTGGCCTGTCATCCGTTATGCAGATGTTTTGCTGACATATGCCGAAGCTGCCAATGAAGCAACCGGGCCGTCTGCCAAAGTTTTAGAATCGGTCAACGCGATCAGAACGCGCGCACAGTTGCCTGCACTTGCGGGTTTAGCGAAGGACAAATTGCGTGAAGCGATCTGGAAAGAGCGCTGGCACGAGCTGTGTTTCGAGAACATTACCTGGTTTGATATGGTGAGGTTACGGAAAGCATTCAACGTAAAAACAAAAACTTTTGAAAATTACGTGGGTCATAAATTCTCTTACGGGCCGACTGTGACAGAAAGAGAATTGCTGTTCCCGATCCCTACTTCTGAAATTCGCAACAACACAAGCTTGCGTCAGAATAACGGATATTAAGTTATGGATGTATTTTAGGCTAATCGTATGATTTGTAAAAGCATAAGCCGCTGGAATTTCCAGCGGCTTATTTGTTGCTGGCATTGTATTTGAAGGTCGGGATTAATATCACCTAACTTGATACTAATAATGAAAAAGTTAACAAGAATCTTTTTTGCAAATTTCGCCATTGCTGCCGGCGCATTGTTCGTTGGCTGTAACTCAGGATCCGATAAAGACAGAAAGGAACTGGCCAATGCCGAAGAGCAGGCGCTTGAAACCGCTGACGAAGCCAGTGAGGAAATTGCAAACACATCTGACACATCCGAGATGGAAGACGCGAAAGAAGACTTGCTGGAAGCGAATCAGAAGCTCAATGAAAAACAGCAGGAATATCTAGCCTCATTGAAAAAGGAGGAATCCGAATTACAGGAGCGGGTTGTGGAGCTGGACGAAAAGATCAAATCAGCAGACGGTGACGCTAAAAAGCGGTTGACAGTAAAAAAAGATAAGGTGACCAAAGAGCGTGACCTGCTGCAAGCCAACATTCTCGAAATGGCTAAGCCTATGGAAGATAAACGCCTCGAAACTGTGCAGAAAGAAGTCCAGCAACGCATTGTTGCTATTAATAAGGAGTTGAGTGAGGAGTAAGACGTTGCTTGTCAGCTGAGCGCCCAAACACTTGTCAGCCTGAGCGGAGACGAAGGCGCGTTACCCAGAAGTAGCGCGCCTTCGACTCCGCTCAGGCTGACAAGTATAATAGCATTTACGCTGGCAAAGTGAGTGAGCTCGGGCTCACCAGGTAGATTAGATAAACCTATTGATCAGATTCTCCAAATATTCCTGCTTTCCAGAAATAGTTGCAGGCTCGCCTTTGCTTGCAGCCAGGTCAAACAAGTCTTCCAGTTTCAATTGTCCTTTTTCAAATTCAGCGCCTTTTCCGCCGTCAAAGCTTGCGTAGCGGTCGGTGCGGATTTTATCGTATTCGCCGTTCTGCATGATCTTGTCGGCAACGATCAATGCTCTTGCCACTGTATCGATACCACCAATGTGCGCGTGGAATACATCTGCAACGTCCGTTGAATTACGACGGCGTTTAGCATCAAAGTTGATCCCACCGCCTTGCAATCCTCCGGCTTTCAGGATCACCAGCAATGCTTTTGTCCATTCTGCGATGTCGTTAGGGAACTGGTCTGTATCCCATCCGTTTTGGTAATCTCCACGGTTAGCATCGATAGAACCCAGGATTCCGGCATCCGCAGCCACTTGCAGTTCGTGCTCAAATGTATGTCCAGCCAATGTAGCGTGGTTCACTTCCAGGTTCAATGAGAAGTCTCCGAGCAAGTCGTGCTGGCGAAGGAAACCCACCACTGTTGCTGCATCATAGTCGTACTGGTGTTTTGTAGGCTCGCACGGTTTTGGCTCAATGAAGAACT
Organism: Dyadobacter fanqingshengii; assembly: GCF_023822005.2. Lineage (GTDB taxonomy): Bacteria > Bacteroidota > Bacteroidia > Cytophagales > Spirosomataceae > Dyadobacter > Dyadobacter fanqingshengii. The sequence goes on along the minus strand of NZ_CP098806.1, from coordinate 3,554,040 downwards.
TGCCTTTGAAACCATTTGCACGGGCATAGGCAACAGAAAGTTTAAGCATTTGTGCAAAGTGCTCCTGCTCACGCTTCATATCCGTGTTCAGCAATGTCATATAACCTTCACGGCCTCCCCAGAACACATAATTTTCTCCGCCCAATGCGATGGTAGCATCCAAAGCCATCTTTACCTGTGCGCCTGCATGCGTAAGCACATCAAAATCCGGATTGGTGGAAGCACCGTTCATGTAGCGATGATGGCTGAACAGGTTAGCAGTTCCCCAAAGCAATTTTACGCCTGATTCTTTTTGTTTTTCACCCAAATAAGCCGTCAGTGCTTGCAGACGCTTTTCGTTTGTCTTCACATCGTCGTCGTAATCTACAACGTCCAGATCGTGAAAGCAGTAATAAGGAACGCCCAATTTGGTGATAAATTCAAATGCGGCATCCGCCTTATCTTTCGCACGGTCAACAGCATCTGGCTTTTTGTCCCAAGGGTAAAAAAGTGTAGGGCCGCCAAATGGATCAAGTCCCGAGCCGCAGAATGTATGCCAGTAGGCAACAGCAAAGCGAAGATGTTCTTTCATGCTTTTGCCTGCTATGATGCGATTTTCATCGTAAAAGCGATACGCTAATGGATTATCTGTTTCAGGACCTTCAAATGCGATTTTGCCGATTCCTTTGAAATACTCCTGTTCTCCGAGTAAGATGCTCATTGTGATTTGTTCTTTATTAATAAGTGTAAGATTGACATTTCATGCTGCAATACTATGACTTTTTTCTGAATTATTTGCAGTGAAAATAAAAAGAGGAGCAGAAATCATTTCTGCTCCTCTTTTTTGATAAAAATTTTGAATTGCTCAAAAGAACTTCGCGCGGCGATCTTCAATTTTCGCATTCTCGCGGATGGCTTCGTTCACGAGATATGACATGCGGCTTTCCAGTGATTGCGTCAGCTGCGTCTTGTACTGCGTATAATCAGCGACTTTAGGCGCTTCTGTTTTGCTAACCAGTTCCATAATGAACACCCCATTCTCGCCAGTGAAAACACCTGATTTCTGACCCGGTTTCAAGCCGAATGCTTTACCCAATGCGATAGGATCAAATCCTGCGCTGGTAAGGAAACCGGTTGCAAGGGAAATGTCCGTTGCGTTCTCAACCAATGCACCCGCGCCGTATTTTGCAGCAATGGCAGGAAGGTCGCCCGTTGCGCCTTTCAGCTTGGCAGTGATCTGCTCAGCTTTGATCTGGTTACGCACTTTCGTTGTCAGTTCGTCGTGGAAGTCAGCAACTTTTACATCCTTCGCGTCAGACTTGCCAACCAAGACCGCTACGATATATTGTTCCTCAGTTTCGAAAACCGGAGATACTTCGTTAATGTCTGAATCATCCTTAAATGCCCATCTAACAATATCACGGCCATTCTGGATTGCATTAATGTTCGTTGCAGACTCAGGAATACGGTTTGCGTTGGCGACAACCAATGCCTTATTTTTCTTAACCGCTTCGTCAAATGCCGTTTTCGTTTTTACAGTGTTAGCAAATTCGTCAGCCTTCCGATAAGCCTCGTCACGTGTTGCCTGGCTTGGGGCAATCGTCTTTCCGATGGCTGCAATTCGGTACAATGTGTTCGATTTTGGATCGGTTACCTTGATAATGTGGAAACCAAATTGGCTTTCTATCAATCTTGGGATCAGGCCAGGAGCAGTTGCAGAGAAAACAGCTTCTTCGAAAGGCTTAACCATCTGACCATTGTTCTGGAAATAGCTCAGGTCGCCTCCACGCTGTGCAGACTGTGGATCGGCGCTGGTTGTTGCAGCAAGCGCTTCAAAATTAGCACCGGCGCGAATCTGAGCAAGAATGCCTTCCGCCTTGGTACGAGCCGCAGCTTTCGCAGAATCAGATTGGTTTTCAGCACGGATCAGAATGTGACTTGCTCTTGCAGAAGCAACTGTATCTACGCGCGTTCCACCGTATTTGTAAATGTAATAAGTATTGCCTTCGCGGTAAGGACCGTAAACACCACCCGGAACGAATGTTTTCACAGCTTCTTTCAACTGGTCAGACATGGTTCCCAGTGACATATTAATCGGAAGGGGAATGTCCGAGTTCATGCTTGCAAAAGCGGAATCGTTTGTTGCAGTGGCAAGGCCGCGGGCAAGTTCTTTAATTTCAGAATACAATGCAGCGCTGTCGTCTTTGGCAGGCTGGATCGGGAATGTAACGTATTCGATTGAACGCGTATCGGTTCCTTTGTATTCAGAGCGGTGCGCGCCCAGATAATCTTCAAGTTGCTTGTCTGTAACTTTGATCGTCGTGTCAACAACAGAGAAATAAGGCACATACAGGTAACGCAATGTTGCTTTGCTGTTCTGAGCCACATATTCTTTTTCAGCTTGTGCTTTCGGGATGTAAGTCGAAAGTTTCAGCATGTTTTCATATTTGGCACGTGTGCGCTCTTCACGAAGGCTTTTCTCAAAATTCTCCCATGATTTTTGTTGCTCAACAGGAAGCGTTTTGAGATTTTTCAGATAGTTAACAACGGCGTTTTTATCAAATTTACCAGTAGTAGGATCAGAAAAAGCTTGTAGAATCGATGGGCTTATGTGATTTCCCTGAACCATATCAACCAGCTCCTGGTCCGTAACAGTCAGTCCAAGATCTTCAAATTCTTTTTTGTAAGCGATGTCAACAACAAACTGGTTCCAGGCCTGATCTCTCAGCGAAGCCAATTCATTTTCATTAAGACTGCGTCCCGACTGTGCTTCATAGTTCTGGCGGAAGCCGTCAACGCGTGACTGAAAGTCTTTAATGTTGATTTCTTTGCCGGCGATTTCACCAACAGTCTGGTCATTTCCCCCACCAAGCATGGAATTTGGGCCCATTAAGTCGCCCCCCACCATAAAAAGAATTAAACTGATCGCGATAACCGTCACAGCGATCCCGGATTTTTCTCTGATTTTTGTAATTAAAGCCATTTTCTCGATTCAAATTAGTCCGCAAAATAAAATCTTTTCTTCGTGGAATGCAAGAGGTTATGCTTAATGCATGTGTTTCAAATTGAAAGCATACATAATTAGCATAAAAATACTGAAGAAGACCCCAGCCATGGATGTAATAACCCCTAACCACCCACCGATCAGAAACAGCGGTAAAAGGAATGCAACGGCAATTCCCCCCATATATAAGTAGAAACCTCTTTTGTCCAGATTCCACATTAGATATGCAGCGAATAAGGAAAGCGATTCGAAGATCAGCATAATGATCGCCCCGGTTTTAATAGACCCTGCAGTTGTTTGGTCAATTACAGCCTCAAACATTTTGTCCATGGTCTTCGTATCCGCAGTGGTGGCCTGATTTTCAAGGTTTTCACGCACGCCTTCAAACGTTTCACGGGTTTTGTCAGCCATGATCTCGGGGTTCCATAATCTTTCCGATTGGGTCCAGAGACCGGAAACGGAGCTCATAAAAGTCAGGATGCACAATATGGTAAGGAACGTAGGACGATTTACTGTTTCACTCATTGGGTAGTAAATAATATCAGCAGGATTTTCTGATGAAGGATGTAAAATTTGTGGTTTTAGCTGAAAACACCAAAGCCATTTGAATATTCTTATCAGGGAACATACATTTGTCATTTTTAGTCCGAAAATATTACAACAACCCAAAGACCAACTGTTATGAGCTTACAAATTCTGACCGATCGTGTTAAAAATATCCTGGGAACCGACAGTGGCCTGAATGCTACGGTTAAATTCAAAACAGAAGAAGGAAATGTATTTATCGACAGTAAATCGGTCCCGAATGCAGTGACAAATGACGATCTCGAAGCAGACTGCACTTTTGAAGTCTCCACAAAAAATGCGCTTAAACTCATTGACGGTGATCTGAATGCAATGATGGCTTACATGACCGGCAAACTTAAAATCGACGGAGACATGAGCGTCGCCATGCGCATTGCCGAAACTTTCGGAGGTAAATAGTAGGCTTTGCCGCGCGCAATCTTTTGCTTTTGTATCAAGCATTTTTACCAAATTCATGACGTGTTATGGAAGAGCAAAAAGAACATAATAAAAATGACATCAAGCGCAGGGATTTCCTGAAAACCGGTGCGCTTGCTGCATCGACCTTTATGATCGTGCCGCGTCATGTTTTGGGGAAAGGATTTATCCCGCCAAGCGACAAGCTGAACATTGCGGCCGTGGGTTGTGGTGGAAAAGCGGATGTGAATATAAGGCTTGCTTATAATGAAGGCGCAGACAACATTGTCGCGTTATGTGATGTGGATGACCGGCAGGCCGTAAAATACCGCAAGCAGTTCCCGAATGCACCTTATTATAAGGATTACCGGAAAATGCTTGAAAAGGAAGCCAAAAACATCGACGCCGTTCTGGTAACCACGCCCGACCATATGCATTTTCCGATTGCGATGGCTTGCATGGAGCTGGGTAAGCATGTTTATGTGGAAAAACCTTTGACAAAAGACATCTGGGAAGCGCGTAACCTTACCAACGCCGCCAAAAAATATAAAGTGGTAACCCAAATGGGCAACCAGGGGAGCAGCAGCGACGGGACCAGGCAAACGGAAGCATTGGTACAGTCTGGAATCATCGGTGACGTGCACAAGATTGAGGTCTGGACGGACCGTCCGGTTTGGCCGCAAGGCGTAAAATCGCCAAAGGACAGGGGAGAATCGCAACCCATTCCGCAAGGCGTGGACTGGGATCTCTGGCTCGGAACAGCTCCCAAGCGCGATTACCATGAAGCCTATATGCCGTTCAGATGGCGTGGTTACTGGGATTTTGGCACAGGTGCATTGGGTGATATGGGCTGCCATTTCATCGACGTGCCATTCCGCGCATTGAAACTCGGCTACCCCACCTCGGTAGAATGCAGCGTAGGTTCGGTTTATGCAGACTTTTTCGAGCAGGCATTTTTTGATGATGTTGCGCCGCCATCGGCAACCATACATTTAAAATTCGCTTCCAAAACACCGGGAAAGGACATTAGTTTTTCGTGGTACGACGGCGGCATGCGCCCGCAATTGCCGGAAGGTTGTGATTACAAAACCGTTTTTGGAAGCGTCGACGGCGGAATGCTTTTCACAGGAACAAAAGGAATTTTGAGTGCCGAGATGTTTGGTAACAACCCGCGCTTATGGCCGGAAAAGAAATTTGAAACAATCAGACCCAATATAAAACCGCGGGCATTAGTTCCCGGCGGCTCGGAAGGGCATCAGCAGCAATTTGTGCAGGCATGCAAAAAGGGTCACGGCACTTACACGAGTTCGGCTTTTGAAGAATCGGGTCCTTTGACGGAAATAGTGCTCATGGGAAATCTCGCCGTAAGATCCTACCTGCACCGGGAAGCCAAAGCCGATGGCAAAGGATTTGACTTTCCCGGAAGACAAAAGCTAATCTGGGACGGCGCGAATATGAAGATTACCAACTTTGATGTTGCCAATCAGTTCGTAAAACGGGAGTATCGGACGGGTTGGTAAATGACATAGTGCTAGCACTTCGACCGCCCGGCGGCCCGGTACGTCACTACAACTCCAGTTCCCGCAAATACATCTGGATCGTATTTTCCAATCCCAAATAAAGCGCATCAGAAATCAAGGCATGACCAATGGAAACTTCATCCATCCAGGGAATGCTTTGTTTCAGAAAATGCAGATTATCCAGGCTAAGATCGTGCCCTGCATTTAGGCCCAGGCCCACTTCCCGCGCTTTTTCGGCCGCCAGTACAAATGGCAGCACGGCTTTTTGGCGGTTTTCGAAATAATATGCGGCATAAGGCTCCGTATAAAGTTCCACACGATCGGCGCCGCAAATTTTTGCACCTTCCACCATTCGCTCGTCCGGGTCCACAAATACCGAAACCCGGATATTGGCAGATTTAAATATTTGGATCAAATCCGTGAGCTCGCTCCTGTTGGTGATTGTATCCCAGCCTGCATTGGAAGTGATCGCGCCCAGCGCGTCTGGCACAAGCGTCACCTGATCCGGTCTGTTCGCCAGAACCAGTTCAACGAATTTTTTTTCTGACGGATTTCCCTCAATGTTGAATTCCGTAGTCACGACCTCTTTCAAATCGTAAACATCCTGATAACGGATATGCCGCTCATCCGGCCTCGGATGCACCGTTATGCCCTGGGCACCAAACCGCTCACAATCCAGCGCCACTTTCAGCACATTAGGATTATCACCACCGCGGGAATTACGGAGAGTTGCGATTTTATTAATGTTAACGCTTAATCGGGTCATGAGAGTAATTTTGAATGGGTGAATGAGTGAATGAGCGGGCGCCGCTGCACTGAATGTGTGGGCGCCGCTGCGCTGAATGTGCGTGCACCGTTGCGCTGGATAGGACAATTTATAAGGTTTCGATTAACTTTGCAGCCCAATTGGCGAATTTAAATTCGGCCAAAATTAAAACCATTCACTCATTCACTCATTCAGTCATTCAAAATTAAAAACATATGTCACTAAAAACGGACGTTGAATCAGGCATCAAAGATGCTATGAGGGCCAAAGACCAGGATACATTGCGGGCTTTGCGCGCGATTAAGTCTCTCATTCTTTTGGAAGAAACAAAAGGCGGTGCAACCGGCGAACTAACTTCGGATGACGAACTTAAACTGCTTACAAAGGCAGCCAAGCAACGCAGGGAATCGGCTGATATTTATAAAACTCAGAATCGCCCCGATCTTCTGGAAAAAGAAGAAGCAGAACTGGCTATTATCGAGCAATTCCTTCCAAAACAACTCACAGAAGAAGAGGTTAGGGCTAAATTGCAGGACATTATCACAAGAATTGGTGCATCCTCGCCTGCGGATATGGGCAAAGTAATGGGCGTAGCGACCAAAGAACTGGCAGGACAAGCAGACGGACGTGTGGTTTCTACTTTGGTAAAGAGCTTGTTAGCATGAAATTATTGGATGTTCTCATCCTTCTTCCCCTCCTTTGGGGAGCATTGCATGGTTATCGCAAAGGCCTTTTAATTGAAATAATCGGCATTGCCGGACTTGTGATTGCCATGATTTTGGGTTTCAAATTCTTGGGTTTGGGAATGGAAATTCTCACACCCTATTTTAGTGATAGTGTGGCCAAGAAAATCCTGCCTTATGTTGGGTTTTCGGCCATTTTCTTTCCTACCATTTTTCTTTTAAACCAATTCGGCTATTCCATCAGAAGGTCGCTCCGCTTTTCTATTTTAGGAACATTCGACAGCGTTGCGGGCGGAATGGTGGGTGTGCTGACCTGGGTTTTCGGGATAAGCGTGTTCTTTTGGCTTGTGAATGCGATTGGTGTGAAAATCCCGTCGCATAGGACGGACGACACTTATCTTTATCCGCTCGTCGTACCGGTTGCCCCAAACCTGATTACCAAAGCGCTCACATTAATGCCCTCCGGGACGGAGTTAATTAAGGAATGGAAGCGGGAGTATCTGGATGATGATAAACCCGACGATGATAAAGAGGAAGTTACCACGAAGGAATCGTAATCTCAGCATCAAATCCGTGTATTTGAACTTTCGAAATTCCATTAAGGTTACGTTCGGTAGTTGAGTTTCAGTAACTTTGCAGAAAAATTGTCCGAATGCTATGCGCGTTGGACTAACAGGATAGAAGATAATGATTGAAATTAATAATAGGCAGGATATTCGGAAAATGGACGTCGAACAGCTCAAAAGCTGGCTTGCCACGCATGGAGAAAAGGGTTTTCGTGCCAAACAAATATTCGAATGGATCTGGAAAAAATCAGCCCATTCTTTTGATGAAATGACCAATTTGTCGCTCGCAACGCGCCAGTTGCTGAGCGAGAACTTCCTGATCCACTCGCTTGACATTGCGAAACAGCAGCAGAGCAATGACGGAACGATCAAATCCGCATTCAAACTTTTTGACGGAAATCTGGTCGAAGGGGTCTTAATCCCCGCTGCCGACCGCATGACGGCGTGTGTAAGCAGCCAGGTTGGTTGTTCGCTAACCTGCAAATTTTGCGCAACGGGCTATATGGACCGGAAGCGTAACCTGGAAGCAGGTGAGATTTACGACCAGGTTGTGGCCATTGCGAGACAGGCCGAAGGAAGTTTCAAGGCACCATTGACCAACATTGTGTACATGGGCATGGGTGAACCTTTGCTTAACTATGCTAATGTGCTCGAATCCATTGCGCACATCACATCGCCCGAGGGCCTGAATATGTCGCCAAGACGCATTACGGTTTCCACAGCGGGCATTGCTAAAATGATCAAAAAGCTGGGTGATGATGAAGTGAAATTCAGGCTTGCATTATCACTACATGCAGCCAATGATGCGAAGCGTAACCAGATCATGCCAATCAATGAGTCCAATTCGCTGGACAACCTGGCGGAAGCATTAAATTACTTTTATAAAAAAACCGGCAACCGGATCACGTTCGAATACATTGTTTTCAACAACTTCAACGACACTTTGCAGGATGCCAAAGAGTTGTGGGAATTTACAAAACGCGTTCCTGCCCGGGTTAATATCATCGAATACAATCCAATAGCCGAGGCTGATTTCAAAAATACAGAAGCGGATAGATTGGATAAATTTGCCGCTTATCTGGAAGACAGGGGCGTTTCCGTGCACGTACGCCGGAGTCGTGGCAAGGACATTGATGCGGCTTGCGGCCAGCTGGCCAATAAAGAAGCAGCATAATCCTCAATACTTATTCCGAATCCTGAATTAACAATTTGGTAATATTGCAACGGCAAGGAATAAGTAGTTTTGTCTCCTATTAAATAAACCTATATTCTTCTTTTATGTTTGGTCTTGAAACCGACATTTTTATCCTCCTCGCTTTCAGTATCTTAGCGGCCTGTGCATTCGAGTTTGTAAATGGTTTTCACGATACAGCCAACGCAGTCGCCACTGTTATTTACACCAATTCACTGAAACCCAATGTAGCCGTAATCTGGTCTGGTTTTATGAATTTTTGCGGTGTGTTTCTGGGTGGAATAGCCGTAGCGATGGGGATTGTCAACTTGCTTCCTGTTGAATTATTAATTGATCAGAATGTCTACCATAGCGCCGCTATGGTTTTTTCATTGCTTTTCAGCGCCATCATCTGGAACCTCGGAACATGGTATTTCGGACTTCCCAGTTCCAGTTCGCATACATTGATCGGCTCCATTCTGGGTGTTGGTCTTGCATTTACATTCATGCCTGAAAACTCGCAAGGTGCCGGGGTTAACTGGACCAAAGCGCAGGAATTGTTCACTTCATTGCTGACGTCTCCGATCTTCGGTTTTGCACTGGCCATTATCATTATGTTCATTTTACGGAGAATGCTTTCCAAGCCGCTTCGTGAAGTTGTATTTAGTGAACCCAAGAAAAACCAGCCGCCTCCGCTTTGGATCAGGGCTATTTTGATCACAACGTGTACATTAGTAAGCTTTTTTCACGGTTCCAATGACGGCCAAAAAGGCGTGGGGCTTGTTATGCTGATCCTGATCGGCATTGTTCCTGCTCATTTTGCACTGGACAACAGCGTGGATCCTGCGGCAATGAAAACAGATCTGGCAGGCATTGAGCGCGCAGTAAATACGATTGATTCTTCCAGATTATCGGTTTCCGACCGCCAGCATCTTTATACGATCAAATCAGAAATTGATACGCTGAATCAGCAGGTTAGTAAGCCACTTGTGGATAAAAAGCTGCCTTTGGAAGACCGGATGGATGCCCGCCGTTCCCTTTTGCTGATCAGCCGGAATTTGAAAACAATTTTGGATAACGGACACGCAAATCTGAATGTTGAAGACAAAACATTTTTGAAAATGCAGTCGGGCAGTGAGTTGGGGATCAGACGATACACGGATTATGCACCGGATTGGGTTATTTTGATGATCTCTCTTTCGCTTGGACTAGGCACAATGGTCGGCTGGAAGAGAATTGTGGTCACAATTGGCGAAAAAATTGGTAAGCAACATTTGACCTATGCACAAGGCGCTTCTGCTGAACTTGTTGCAGCCAGTACAATCGGCGTTTCCTCATATTTAGGACTTCCTGTAAGCACTACACACGTGCTTTCATCAGGGATCGCGGGTTCGATGGTTGCGAGCAAAGGGGTGAAGAACTTACAAGGCGGAACAATCCGGAACATTGTGATTGCGTGGATACTAACATTGCCGGTTACCATGCTTTTGTCAGGAACACTTTACGTTTTCTTCCGCTGGATATTATAATAATCTGACTTGGTTAATCGCATTAAAAGGCCGCTGGGACATTCCCTGCGGCCTTTCATTTTTTGGCCAACGCACTTTCTTTGCTTTTCATTGGTTTAATATTGTAAATTCGGGTCCACGCGGTGGCCGGAATTTTTATGATCAACTAAAAGCCAATTATTCGCCATAATGACAACTATTGAAGAGCAGGTCAACCGTTACGGTTATGTTACCGAAGCTGTTGCTGATGATATTGATTTAATTGCCGAGATCAATCGATTAAAAAAAGAGAAGAATGCCGTGATCCTGGCGCATTACTACGTGGATGCCGAAATACAGGACCTGGCGGATTATATTGGTGATAGTCTGGGACTGTCGCAGCAAGCAGCTGCCACAGAAGCGGATATGATCGTGTTCTGCGGCGTGCATTTTATGGGTGAAACTGCAAAGGTTTTAAGCCCGAATAAAAAGGTCATCATTCCCGATCTGAATGCAGGGTGCTCCCTGGCTGATTCTGCTCCCGCGGATAAGTTTGCAGCATTCAAAGCGCAATATCCCGATCACATTGTGATTAGTTACATCAACTGTTCGGCTGAAATTAAGGCATTGACGGACATTGTTTGCACATCTTCCAATGCATTGCAGATCGTGAACAGCCTGCCATTAGATCAGAAAATCATTTTTGCGCCTGATGCAAACCTTGGCAGATATGTTGCCCATAAGACAGGCCGCGAAATGGTGTTATGGGACGGAGCCTGCATTGTGCACATTGATATTTCACGAGAAAAATTAAAACAGCTCCGGGAGGAAAATCCGGACGCATTGCTCATCGCGCATCCTGAATGTAAAGAAGATATTCTAATGCAATCGGATTATGTGAGCTCGACAACAGGCTTGTTGAAGTTTGTGAAAGAATCTCCTCATCAAAAGTTTATCGTTGCCACCGAAGCAGGGATTTTGCATAAAATGAAACAATCGGTGCCCGACAAAAAGCTGATTCCGGCTCCTGGCTCCGACAATAATACCTGCGCTTGCTCCGAATGTCCTTATATGAAAATGAATACATTGGAAAAGGTTTATAACGCGCTTTTGTATGAACAGCCGGAGATTATCGTTCCCGAGGACATCAGGCTCAAAGCATATAAATCCGTTGCCCGCATGCTCGAATTGAGTAAGGGAATTTAACAATAACGCCAATTACTAATCTTTATAAAATGCCCCAATTCGATTTCCTGATTATCGGTTCCGGAATTGCCGGATTAAGTTATGCAGCCAAACTGGCTAGACATTTTGATGAATTGAAGCAGGAAATTTCCATTGCTGTCATTACAAAAGTGCAGGCGGATGAAACCAACACCAAATATGCACAAGGCGGCATTGCAGTGGTTTGGGCCGAATCGGACTCATTCGAAAAGCACATTCAGGATACAATGGATGCGGGGGACGAGGTTAATAAACGGAACATTGTCGAGATCGTAGTGCGGGAAGCGCCGCAACGCATTCAGGAACTGATCGATTACGGAACGCGATTTGATAAAGAAAAAGGCGGTGAATATGATCTGGCCAAGGAAGGCGGGCATTCGGATCACCGTATCCTTCATTTTAAAGACATTACCGGTGCCGAGATAGAGCGCGCGTTGCTCGAAGAAGTGAATCGGCACAAAAGCATTCAGGTTTTTACGCATTACTATGCCGTGGAGCTCATTACGCAGCATCATTTGGGCGAAACGGTTTACCGTTATCGGGAGGACATTCAATGTTATGGTGCTTATGTGCTGAACCGCCAAACGGGTGAAGTAGAGAAGTTTCTGGCTAAAACAACCATGCTGGCAACGGGTGGAATCGGGAACATTTACCAAAGCACAACCAATCCTACCATTGCCACCGGTGACGGAATTGCAATGGCATATCGTGCAAAAGGCGTTTGCGATAATATGGAATTTATCCAGTTCCATCCCACGAGCTTTTACCAACCAGGCCAAAAACCTTCTTTTCTTATTTCCGAAGCAGTAAGAGGATTTGGCGGGATCTTAAAAAGAGCGGACGGCAGCACATTTATGGAGCTTTACGATGACCGCCTTTCCCTGGCTCCCCGTGACATTGTGGCCCGGGCCATTGACTCGGAAATGAAGAAGAATGGTGTTGACCATGTTTACCTGGACGTGCGTCATCTGGATTATGATAAATTTCTAGAACATTTCCCTAACATCACCGAATATTGCCTCAAATCGGGCATCGATGTGAGAAAAGATATGATACCGGTTGTGCCCGCTCAACATTATATGTGCGGGGGAATCAAGGTAAATGAATGGGGTAAAACCAACATTAACTTCCTGTACGCGGTAGGAGAGTGTTCCTGCACCGGTTTGCATGGATCCAATCGCCTCGCTTCCAACTCTTTGCTCGAAGCGGTTGTGTTTGGACACAGAGCTTACGAAAGCACGGTCGAGAGTTTTACAAAGGCAGTCACACCGGATAACATTCCCGAGTGGGATGATTCCGGGACAACGCACCCCGAAGAGCAGGTTCTGGTAACCGAAATGACGCGGGAGTTAAACAGCATTATGTCCAATTACGTAGGCATTGTGCGCACAGACCGGCGTATGAAGCGTGCATACGACCGTTTGGAATTGCTGCATAAAGAGCATGAACAACTTTACCGGGAATCCAAAGTATCTGTTGCGATATGCGAACTCCGGAATATGATCTCGGTTTCCTATCTGATCATTAAAATGGCAATGGCCCGACGCGAGAACATCGGGCTGCATTACAATTCGGACCGGGTCCATTCAAATCAAGTCCAGTAAGACCGGTTTAGTTTGCTGCGATTTCGTGCCGGCCTTTTTTGGTAACGGCGCGTCTCCATACATTCTCACCAACTTTTTCGCCGAGGTAGGTGCCTTGCTCTACGCCGTCGCGATAATGTATGCCGCCATAAACACGGCTTATGGAAGCATCCCAGTAAGCCTCTTTGAATGATTTAAAGGACTTAATGCCGTGGCCGTATTTCTTTTCGGTTGTATCGGTAAAGGCAACATTGTCACCGATCAGGTGGGTTAGCACCGTTCCGCACGCGGCTGAAATGCTGCTGTGCCCGCTCACATATTCCGGGAAAGCCGGTGTTTCTAGAAACGGGCGCCAGTTGGGGTCCCAATTATTATTGATCACAGTTTCAGGCCGGATACGCACCGTCCTATATTTTTCATCCCAGCAAGCCGAAAACGCATCAAATAATGAGAGGGCACCCAATGTATATGCTTCGGTAGAGCGCATCAGATCCAGTTTTTTATCCGTAGTCACTGTTCTGATAATCGCCAGCCAATGTCCGGCCGGGGTCATTTTTTTATTGGCAAACATGGCATGGCCCACCACGTTGGTTACAAAAGCATTATCGTCCCAGAAATAGGCTGTCGCTTTCTGTTCGTCTGTCAAGGTCTTACCGGTGTTGTAAACTTCCATAGCCAGCTCCATGAACTTGCTCTTTTTGTCCAAGTCGTATTTGGCAGGCGGCGGGCAGCGGAACTGCGTTACCGAATCAAGCGCAAATGTCCTGACTGTATTCCACATCGGCTCGCACGCATCCGCGTATGCAGGTGGCGTAGGCACCCAGGTTCCGGGTGCATTTGTAACCGTATAACGATAACCGCGAATTTCTTTGTAATGATCTTTTGCAGAATATGCGAGCACATGCTTGGCCACTGAGTCACCGTATGCAGTTGAGCGTTCAAAAACATCATCCGGAATGCCCATTTTATGATATTTTTCGAAAAGGTCCTTTTCGTAGTCGTCCCACATATTTCCAGAGAAAGTAAGCGTCCTGCCAACCGTGGCAAACGCTTTTACACTAGCCAGCGGATAACAGTAAGCGAGGGATGAGTCCGGTTTCGGTGGTGGCATAAACTTCACAAGTTGGCCTCCAAGTGATTGATATTCAGGATATCCCGGCACAAGCGCCTCATAAGCCGCAAGAAATGAGTAACTGTAAATCCGGCTCGCAACAGGTGGTTTAAAAATATCATGAATGATCACATCGGTAAGATGCGTGGCCGTTTCATGAAATATGGTGGGATCAGCAGCTTTGGCATTGTATTCATCCGGTGACACATTTTTAGTGCAGCCGAAGGCAAATGAAATGCATATCAGAGAGAGTAAACGGAATTTCATTATGTAGACGGTGGGTAACAATTAGAACATTACTATGTCGCGAAGTTAGTAAACATACGTCATATTTTGGATGAGAAATATGTAACTTTTAGTATACAATTTTATAATTATTCAAATTTAGAGTACTCAAAATTGTTATTTTCATAGAATACATATACTAAAATTTAGAATCCTTTCTTTTGTAAAATATTTAATATCTTTTTGTACAATCGAACGAGTAAATCAAAAAATTTGAAGCTTATCCAATGAGTTTTCCCGGGATGATGCGTCGAATTGTGTACAATTTACACGGAGCAAAAGCTTAACAAATGATCACCCTAACTCACCAAAAATTTAAAGCGAACCTATGTAAATACTTTCCGATCTGAATTTTACTTCTCTATTGACTGGTTTTCCCGACGGAAACCGATGGTTGACTCTACGTTCCGTGCTTATACGGTTAAGCAACTTTTTTTATCGTACCATTAAATCCAAATTTCAATCTATGAGAATTTCTACTGGATGGACATTTCGTGCTACATCACGTTGTGTTTCTTCTCTTTTCCTGGTTCTGATCACAATCATGGGAGCATTTGCTCAGAATGTGGTTAAAGGAACAGTTAAAGATGATCAAGGAGTGGCCTTACCAGGTGTAAGTGTCGTGGTGAAAGGAACCACCGCCGGCACTGTAACCGACAATGAGGGTGTTTACTCCGTCGCTGCCGACAAGCAAGGCACACTGGTCTTTTCATTTATCGGTTACCTCACCCAGGAAATCCCTGTGGGCAATAAGGCGAACATCGACATCAAACTTATTTCCGACACCAAGGCACTGACCGAGGTGGTCGTAGTGGGTTATGGAACTGCCAAAAAAGCAACATTAACCGGTTCTGTTACAGCCGTAAAAGGAGCGGAACTTGAAAAAGCGCCTGCTGCTAACTTATCCAACACGCTGGGCGGTCGTCTGCCTGGTATTTCAGCAGTTCAGGCGAGTGGTGAACCAGGAAATGATGGTTCTGCCATCCGTATCCGCGGAACGAACTCACTCGGAAACAGCAATGCTCTGATCGTTGTGGACGGTGTCCCCAACCGTAGTGGTGGTTTGGACCGTATCAACCCGGCCGATATCGAAAGTATTTCTGTTTTGAAAGATGCTGCAGCAGCAATTTATGGTTCACGTGCGGGTAACGGTGTAATTTTGATTACAACCAAGCGTGGAAAAACAGGCAAGCCACAGTTATCCTACGACATGAATTTCGGTGCGTCTCAACCAACGAGAACTCCTGAAATGTCCAACGCACAGGAGTATGCAACGATCCGGAATGAATTGCAAATTTATGATAACCTTCCGGTTGGAGAGTGGGGCAATGCATTAACGGCCTTTAATACAGCAGGTTCTTATAAAAGACAAGATAACGGAAACGTGATCAATGCTGTTTTTACGCAGGATGACATGAAGAAATTCGCTGATGGCAGTGATCCGCTTTTGCACCCAAATACAGACTGGTATGGTTCGGTAATCCGCAAATGGGCACCGCAGCAACGTCACAATCTGCAATTAACAGGTGGAAGCGATAACATCAGATATCTGGCTTCTTTGGGTTATATCAACCAGGAAGGTTACTACAAGAACACGGCGACTGCTTACAAGCAATATGATATGCGTATCAATTTAGATACGAAAATCAACAAATACATTTCTGCAAACCTGGGCCTTACCTTGCGTGAAGAAGATCGTAACTACCCAAGTGGTGGAAACGATGCAGGTCCGATCTTCCGGATGCTGATGCGCGGTAAGCCAACTGAAATCGCAATCTGGCCAAACGGAAAAGCAGGTCCTGACATTGAAAATGGTCAAAATCCTGCGGTTATCACAACCAACACAACAGGTTACGAGCGTGACAGAAGAGATTACATCCAAACGAACGGAGGTCTTGAAATCCTGATTCCTGGCGTTCCGGGACTGAAGATCAATACCATGGCAGCATTGGATAAGCAAATCCGCCGTCAGAAAAACTTCGAAACACCCTGGACATTGTATTTCTGGGATAAGAAAACCTACGAACCGGATGGCACAACGCCGGTTTTGACGGGAACAGTTCGTTCGACATTCAAAGACCCACGTCTGACTGAGGCTTCTTATCAGGAATTGTCTATCCAGTTAACTGGTCAGATTTCCTACGAAAAATCAATTGGTTCGCATAACTTCAATGTAATGGCGGGTGTACAACGTGAAAAAGTGGATGGTGATGGTTTCTTTGCATTCCGTCGTTACTACATTTCGCCGGTTGTGGATCAGTTATTTGCAGGTGGAACGCCTGAGCAGAACATTGGAAACTCGGGTTCTGTTACTGTGAACGGTGTAACTAACAACAATACGGATCTGTTTAGCAGAGCTCGTTTGAGTTATTTTGGTCGGGCTGGTTACAACTTTAAAGAAAAGTATCTTGCTGAATTCCTGTGGCGCGTAGATGGATCGTATGTGTTTCCAAAAGAAGGCCGTTTTGGTTTCTTCCCGGGGGTTTCGGCCGGATGGCGTATCTCCGAAGAAGCTTTTTGGAAAAACAGTGTTTCGCGATTTGTGGACAATGTGAAGCTTCGCGGTTCATGGGGTCAAATGGGTGCTGAGCCTTATTTCCTGGGAACTGAAACCCTTGCGGAATATCAGTATCTGTCAACAATGGGCTTTGGCAGCTACATTATTAACGATCAGGTTGCCAAAACTTTGCTTGAAGCACGCGTTGCCAACAAAAACTTCACCTGGGAGGTCGCTAACAACTCCAACTTCGGTATAGAAGGAACATTGCTGAATGACAAACTTGCATTTGAGTTTGATTATTTTGTCAACAACCGTTCCAATATCCTGATCCCAAAAGCAGGTTCAACGCCTTCTTCTGCCGGTATCGATGGAAAACTTCCTCCTCAAAACCTGGGTAAACTTCAAAACAAAGGATGGGAGTTTAAATTGAGCTATGATGGCAATGCGAGCGATTTCAATTACTCCGTGAGTGTGAATGGAGGTTATGCCAAAAACCAGATCAAATACTGGGATGAAACGCCGGGCGCACCTTCGTATCAGCGTTCAACTGGAATGCCTTACAACTCATTCCTCGTTTACCAATTCGACGGAGCATTTAAAGACCAGGGCGAAATTGATGCCAACAAACTGGATTACTCACCCATTACAGGTAACCTGAGACCGGGTGATATGAAGTTCAAAGACATCAATGGCGATGGAAAGATCAGCGCGGATGACCGTATGCGTACTGAAAAAGTGCAGCGTCCATATTTCACAGGTGGTGCTTCTATCAACCTCGGATACAAAGCATTTGACCTTTCTGTATTGTTCCAGGGAACATTAGGCGGGCTTCAAATCGTAGGTCTTACCGAATCGGGTGACATTGGTAACTATTTGAAATATGACTTCGATCACCGTTGGACCATTGATAACCCAACCAGCGAATATCCTCGTTTGACTAACCGTAACAACAGGTATTATACCAACACAGGACAAGCCGGTATCAACGACTACTTCCTGAAAAGCAATAATTACCTGCGTGTGAAGAACATTGAGCTGGGTTATAACCTGCCATCTGAGCTGGGTTCGAAAATCGGTTTGAGCAAATTCCGTGTCTACGTGAATGGACTGAACCTTTTCACTTTCGATAAAATCAAGGTTTGGGATCCGGAATCTACTAACACCAGTGGTCAATACTATCCACAGGCAAGAATTATCAACGCCGGTATACGTGTAGCATTTTAAAGAAACAAATATGAAATTGAAATATAAAAGTATAATCTTAATTGCGCTGCTGACCGCGGCTGGATTATCGTCCTGCGACACTGATTTCCTGGATGTTACGCCACCGACCGAAATTCCAAGTGAAGAAGCCTGGAAAGAGGGACCATTGGCAGAAGGCTTTGTTACAGGGATATATGCAGGGCTGCAACAGGGAGGATTTAGTGAGCAAATGCTTGCTTCACTCACCGATGAAGCTGTGTTTACCCACACGGGACGTAACATTAACACGGTGAACGAAGGAAGTTTAAGTCCTTCTAACCTGGGTTGGGTGGACGCAACCTACGGCTGGGGACAAATGTACACCTACATCCGCGCTTCCAACCTGGCGATTCAGCAACTCGCGACAGCAACTTTCACAGACGAAACGCTTAAAGCGCGTCTGAAAGGAGAAGCTTACTTCCTGAGAGCGTATTACTATCAGCAATTGGTTCGCTATTACGGTGCTGTGCCCATTATCAAGAAAGTGTATGCGCTGAACGAAGATTACACCGTTCCCCGCAACACCTGGGACGAATGTGTCCAGTTGATCGTGAGTGACCTGGATAGCGCTGCTATGCTGCTCGACGGCAAGACATTGGTAAAAGGCCGCGCGTCAAAAGTGGCTGCACAGGCGCTTAAATCCAGAGTGTTGCTTTATGCTGCGAGTGATCTGCATGATGTGCCAACCATGAAAGCAAAATCTACGGTTTTGGCAGCTTACCCGAATCCCGAGTTTTTGGGATATGTTTCCGGGGACCGCAAAGCACGCTGGACAGCCGCGCAAGCTGCCGCCAAAGTGGTGATCGATGGTGGTAATGGTGCTTACAAATTGAACCTGACGGCACCGGCTACGGCAAACGAAGGACGGTTGAACTACATTTCCATTGCTATGGCGGGTGCAAGTGCCGACAAAACGCTGGATCCTTCTGCGGCTAGTGAAATCCTTTTTGGACGTTACTTCACGCCGAGTTTGGCCGAAGGTGCGCGGCAGACAGGTTTGAACAACGGTCCGAACGGTTACCACAACTGGGCCGGAAACACGCCGATCGGGACATTGGTGGACGATTACGAATTGATGGATGGAACGCCGTTTAAATGGACAAACCCTGCCAATGCAGCCGCTCCTTACAAAAACCGTGATCCTCGTTTGTATGCGACAGTCATGTATGACGGCGCAGACTGGAAACCACGTCCATCGGATGCGAAAGATCCTGCTAACCAGATTCAAACCGGAGCATATGACCTTCTGGATGACAAAGGAGCATTGATCAACCGCAAAGGATTGGATACACGCAGCAGCTCGATCGAAGACTGGAACGGAAGCCGGACAGGTTACTACATGCGCAAGTTTATTGATCCAAACCCTGCATTGTATGACAACACCGACCGTCAGAACATACCATGGCCATTCCTCCGCACCACTGAGGTTGTTTTCAACTACATTGAAGCAAGCATCGAGTTAGGCCAGGATGCGGAAGCATTGTTATGGCTGAACAGGATCCGTTTCCGTGCCGGTATGCCAGCATTGAAAGTGACCGGAGCAGCGCTTAAAGAAGCCTATCGCCACGAAAGAAGGATCGAAATGGCTTACGAAGAGCAGCGCTACCATGATGCTCGCCGCTGGATGATCGCTAAGGAAACACTGGGTCGCCCATTGGAATACATTAACGTGTTAGGCAAGTTCAAGGCTGGTAAGTCAATGAAAGAGCCATATCATTACGATACGGACATTTATACTTACACCTACACGCCGATCGTGGAGAAATCACACGAAAACCGCACCTGGGCTGACAAAATGTATTTCCGTCCGTTCAGCCGCGATGAGATCAACAGAAATTCTAAACTGGCCCAGAATCCGGGTTATGATAAATAGTTAGTCCTCGCTTTATTAGTAAATTTGTGAAACTATGTCTTCGTTATGAAGGCATAGTTTCTTTTTTCTATACAGTTCAACCTTCGTGGCCCTATTATGAAGCGAATAAAATCCTGGATCCCAGGAATTATCGTGCTGGCAATCAGTCTCGGTTTTGCAGGATGCAACAAATCTGCCGATTCTGAACAATCCAAAGACGGAAAAAGCCAGACGCCTTTGTTCACACTCTTGCCCGCCGAAAAAACCAAAATTGACTTCTCGAACACATTAACGGAAGGCTTGAATACCAATGTGTTGATGTACGAATACTTTTACAATGGCGGCGGTGTGGCAGCAGGTGACCTCAATGGGGACGGGCTCGACGATGTTTATTTCACTGGAAATATGGTGCCTAATAAGCTGTATCTCAACAAAGGCCAGATGGTTTTTGAGGACATTACAGCAACCGCAGGTGTGGGCGGCCGGGAAAGGCCCTGGAAAACGGGCGTTACTATGGCAGACGTAAATGGTGATGGCAAGCTCGACATTTACGTTTGTTATTCCGGAAATGTTTCGCCGGAAAGTCTTAAAGGACAGCTTTTTATTAATAAAGGCAATGGTGCAAACGGCATTCCGCAGTTTGAAGAATCGGCCGAGAAATACGGTCTGGGTGCGCCTAGTAACAGCACACAAGCCGCATTCTTTGATTTTGACAAAGACGGTGATATGGATATGTTCTTGTTAAATCATAATCCCAAATCACTCCCGATCCTGGATGAGGCCAGCACAGCAGATTTGCTAAAAAAGGATGATCCAATTACAGGCGTGCGATTTTTTAGAAATGATCCCAAAGCCGATGGCACGCCTTATTTCACAGACATTACCCAAAAGGCAGGCATCCAAAGTTCGCCGCTCACTTACGGTTTGGGCATAGGCATTGCCGATGTAAACCAGGACGGCTGGCAGGATATGTATATTTCAAACGACTATTCTGTTCCCGATTTTTTATATATCAATAACAAAAACGGCACATTCACCGACGCGCTTAAAACATCGATCGGCCACACGTCCCATTCATCCATGGGTAACGACATTGCCGACTTCAATAATGATGGTCTGCCCGACATTTTTACGTTGGATATGTTGCCAGAGGACAACCGCCGACAAAAATTACTCGCCGGTCTGGACAACTACGAGCTTTTTGATTTCAATGTTAAAATGGGCTTTAACCACCAGTATATGCGGAATATGCTGCAACTGAACCAGGGGCAGGGCGGCAAAAGCAAATTGCCTGTTTTCTCGGAAGTAGGGCAGTTGTCCGGCGTTTCCAACACCGACTGGAGCTGGGCGTCATTGTTTGCAGACTACGATAATGATGGCTGGAAGGACCTTTTCATCACCAACGGTAACCTCCGCGATTTTACAAATATGGACTTTGTGAAATTTATGGGAGATCATTTGAAACGCATAGAGGGGCAGGTGAAGCGAGAAGATGTGCTCAATATGGTGTATCAAATGCCATCGTCCAACATGAAAAATTATCTTTTTCAAAATAAAAAGGACCTTACTTTTACCAATGTTGCGGATAACTGGGGACTGGGAGAAATTTCAAACAGCGGAGGCGCGGCCTATTCGGATCTGGACAATGATGGTGACCTGGATCTGATTGTGAACAACATTAATAAGCCTGCATTCATTTATCAAAATGATGGCGATAAATTGTTGAAAAACAATTACTTAAAACTAAAATTGGAAGGCGAAGGTGCCAATAAATTCGGCATAGGAGCGAAGGTTACCATTTACAACAAAGGGCAAAAACAATATCTCGAACAAATGCCCACGCGTGGTTACCAGTCAAGCGTTTCGCCTGTTTTGCATTTCGGTTTAGGCAAAGAAAACATTGATTCGTTGCAAGTTGTATGGCTTAGCGGAAAGCGGCAAAGCGTCATCAATCCCAAAGTAAATGCGATTTTGACATTGGCAGAAAAAAATGCGACAATGGCTAAAACTAATGTTCAAACTGCTAGCCCACTTTATAATGCCGTGCCATCGCCAATAGCTTATTCTGGAAAAGCGAGCACTACGAATGATTTCAAACGGCAGCCACTGCTCATTAATCCGATTTCCTTTTCCGGTCCGTGTCTTGTTAAAGGCGATGTGAATGGAGATGGTTTGGGAGACATTTACGCAGGAGGCGGTTCAGGAGAGGCAGGAAAGCTTTATTTGCAGCAAAAGGGCGGTTCTTTTACCAGTAAATCGGTGCATGCTTTCGAAGCGGATAAGCAAAGTGACGACACGGATGCAGTCTTTTTCGACGCCAATGGTGACGGCTTCCAGGATTTGTTTGTCGGCAGCGGCGGTTATGCCACATTCATGCCCGAAGATCCATTGTTGCAAAGCCGTTTATATTTAAATGATGGCAAAGGCAACTTTACCAAAAGTGCAGGCGCATTGCCCAAAATGATCACCAGCACGAGCTGCGCGCGGGTTGCGGACGTCAACGGAGACAACAAGCCCGACCTGTTTGTAGGCGGCCGGGTAATCCCGGGACGCTATCCCGAAACGCCAAGGAGCTACATCCTAATCAATGACGGCAGGGGCAAATTCTCAGATCAAACAGCAAGCCTTTCTGCTGAACTGGCGAACATTGGGCTGGTAACGGACGCTGCCTGGACGGATTTGAACGGAGACAAAAAGCCGGATCTGATCGTCGTAGGCGAATGGATGCCGATCACGGTTTATATGAATGTTAATGGCAAATTGGAAAACAAAACCAGCACTTATTTTGACAAACAATACAGCGGCTGGTGGAACAAAATACTGTTAACCGACCTGAACGGCGATGGTAAGGACGACCTGGTGATTGGTAACCTGGGACTGAATAGTCAATGCAAAGCCAGCGACGCGGAGCCTGTTGAAATGCTTTACAAAGACTTTGACGACAACGGCTCCGTTGATCCGATCATGAGCTTTTACATTCAGGGCAAAAGCTATCCTTATGTGACACGAGATGAAATGCTGGACCAGATGAGCATTATGCGGACCCGTTTTCAGGATTACAAAACTTATGCAGACGCGACGGTAAAAGAGATTTTTACCGCCGATGAACTCGCAGGAGCGAAAGAATTGAAAGCAAATTTTTTAAAAACAGCCTATTTCGAACAAGGCGCCAATGGTAAGTTTGCGGAAAAGCCGCTTCCATTTCAAGCCCAAATATCCCCGGTTTACACCATTACGGCGGTTGATTTTGATAAGGACGGCAGTAAGGATTTGCTGCTTTGCGGCAATGTGAGCAAGGCGCGGCTGCGGTTTGGGAAGTACGACGCAAATTTTGGCGTTCTGCTAAAAGGAAACGGCAAAGGTGAGTTTGCTTACATCAAGCAGGATCGCTCCGGTTTCAGTTTGAAAGGAGATGTAAGGAGCGTGTTGCCAGTTGGGGACAAGCTTTTGTTTGGGATAAATCAACAGGAAATTAAAGCATATCAAATTGGTAAATCTAAATAAAGGCTGGCTGTTCATCGCAGTTATTTGCCTTTTAGCGAGCTGTAAGAATGATTCTCCGGTAAACATTAGTCCGGATGCGATCGGTCATGTAACATTGCAAATGACGGATGTTATGATCCATGACGTGACCAATCCGCCATTGAGTGCAAGATTTTTTGCCTATGCCTGTCTGGCTGGATATGAGGTGATTTCGCAAAATGACACAGCTTACAAGAGCATGCACGGCGTTTTGAATGATTATCCGCAAATGACGAAGCCGGAGGTTGGGACATTCTCCTATCAACTCAGCGCTGTGCTTGCCATGCTGGAAACAGCCAAAAAGATGCAACCTTCCGGAGCGCTGTTGCAGACTTACCAGAACAGATTGCTCGATTCGTGCCGAAAGGAAGGCGCTAGTGAGGAAATCATCGCCGGCTCGCAGGAATATGCAGTGGCGATCAGTAAGCAGATCCTGAAATATGCCAAAGCGGATAAGTATAACCTCATCAGCAATTTTCCGCGTTACGAGCCTGAAAAAACGCCCGGAACCTGGTATCCGACGCCGCCGGGCTATTTTCCGCCAGTAGAACCTTATTTCAAAACTGTTCGTCCGTTTACGCTGGATTCGGCTGCGCAGTTCCGTCCCGAGCCGCCTGTGGCCTTTTCAGAGGACAAAAATTCTGCATTCTTTAAACTGATGAAGCTTAATTATGACGACAAAAAAGAGCCTCAGCACCGGGTTATGGCGGCTTTTTGGGATTGTAACCCGTTTGCATTAGAGAACAAGGGACATTTGCTCGTAGGGATGAAAAAGATTTCTCCCGGTGCGCATTGGATGGGGATTACGAACATTGCCTGCAAGCAAGGCAAAACAGATTTTTCGAAAACAATGCTGATCAATGCTGCTGTGGCCGTTGGGTTAATGGACGGCTTTATGACCTGCTGGGAAGAAAAATTCCGCAGCAACCGCATCCGCCCTGAAACAGCCATCCGTAAATACATCGACCCAACCTGGATGCCGTTTCTACAAACGCCTCCGTTTCCCGAATATCTGAGCGGACATTCCGTGATATCATCCGCATCCGCCGTAATCCTGACCCATTATTTCGGGGACAAATTTGAGTATACCGACACCGTAGAAGAACGTTTCGGCCTCAAAGCCAGAAAGTTTGCTTCATTCATGGCCGCCGCCGAAGAATCAGGCATGTCGCGGTTTTACGGCGGAATCCATTTCATGGACGCCATCGAGAATGGGCAGAAGCAGGGCGTTCAGGTCGGGGAGTGGGTTGTGAAGAAGGTTGGGGATTGAGACGAAACAATTAGATCACAATTTTTAGATCATATTTTGTTAAGATCTGTTTCCAAAAAATTGTATAAGCTGATAACTGTAACGGAATGTGCTGTTGTATAAGTGTCGCTGCTTGGCGTTATGATAAATTTATAGGCTGGCTCCAAATCTTCTGTGCAGCTAATAAAACCTTTTGAAACCATTGGCGCGTTGGTTAGTTTGATTTCAATGCAAGCAATAGGAGTTATGCCTCGCACAAGCACCAAGTCGCATTCTGCGCCTGCCTGCGTGCGATAGTAAAATAGCTCTAATCCTTTGGAAATGCGCTGCGCAATTTGCTCGATCACATATCCTTCCCATGAGCCACCAATACCCGGATGACCGTACAAGTCCTCCGTACTGTCAATAAAAAGCAGCCGGTGTAAAATTCCAGTATCTCGGATATATACTTTGGGAGATTTAACGAGACGTTTTTTGGCATTAACAAACCAGGGCTGTAATCGCCTGATCATATAGCCGCCTTCCAGAAAACCTGTATATCGCAATACGGTCGGTGCTGTGATGCCCAATGATCGGGCAAACACCTCAGCATTCCATACATTTCCATTGGAATGAGCGAGCATTCTCCAAAAGTTTCGAAGCGTTGCAGGTGAAAGTTCCACACCGAAAAGGTAAGCTAAATCTCTTTCTACATAGCTTCTGATGAAATCATCGAGCCATTCCTTCGCTGTTGCTTCGCTATTTGCAAGAAGCGCTTCGGGAAAGCCTCCTCTAAACCAATGATGTTCTTTTTGCTTCGTTTCAGTAAGTTCAGATAATCCCACTGGGGTCAATTCGGTGTAGGATATGCGGCCAGCGAGCGACTCGGAAACGCCTTTTACCAAGGCAGGCGAGGCGGATCCCAGTAAGATAAATCTGCCTGGACTTCTGTCTTCGTCAATCAGTGGTCGTAACAGTGAAAATAACTCAGGCATAAGCTGAACTTCATCAATAATCACACAGGAATCTCTTAAGCTGTCCAGATAGGTGTAAGCATCAGCTAGCTTAGCCATATCCCGCGGATTCTCTGCATCAAGATAGGTAAAGCTTGCCAAATTTGATTTAGCGATGAACTTTGCTAAGGTCGTTTTCCCTACCTGTCGCGGACCTAATATAGCGACGGCTGGCGAGCGACTCAGTTTTTCCTGAATTTCCTGTGTTATATACCGGTGGATCATTCACAAATATAGCATCTCAACCTAGTAAATCCAAAGTTCAACTTTGGATTTACTAGGTTGAGATGCTAAAAATCAACATCCGTCTCCTCCAACAATCGCCTCGTATAATTGTAACCCGCGTCAAACAACTGCGCGGCCTTTCGAAAATCGAAAATGCTGAACCGGCTTAGTTCTGCGGGCTCGATGAGCAGGTTGCATTTTTTGAAACGTTCCTTGGTTTTGCTGTGCATGGCCAGGATAAGACTGCGGTAGATGAGTTCTGTGGTCCTTTTTATAGGCTTGTCTAATGTGAATGGATTGCAATGTATACCGATCAGGAAATCGGCTTCCTGCATAATTGGCTCTACGGGTAGGTTATTAAGCACACCGCCATCTACGAGCTCACGTCCCTGAAAATGGATAGGGCTGAATAATCCCGGAATGCAGCAAGAGGCGAGCACGGGAATGGCCAGTTCACCGTTGCGATATTGTATTTCTTCTCCCGACCCAATGTCCGTTGCTGTAACGACGAGTGGGGTTTTTAGAGATTCAAATGTGTTTTCAGGAATATATTTGCGCAGCACTGCTTCCAATTTATTCATATGCAACAGCCCGTTTGCCCCGAATCCAAACCTGATATAAGGATAAAAGCTGGTTTGAAGGATCATTTCAATGATCTCATCCGGCGTGTAACCGTGCGCGAGCATTGCACCTACGAAGGCGCCGGAGCTGGTCCCGCTGATAATGTCTGGCTTAATTCCTCGCTCCATCAATGCTTTTATCGCGCCAATGTGCGCAATGCCGCGTGCTCCGCCACCTGACAAAACCAAACCGATTTTCATAACATTTAGCTGATAAAGTAGCTCAATGCACCGCGCTCGCGAATCGCAACGCCTTTTTCTGTTTGCTCTACCATGGCAGCTTCAAAAACCGGATCGTGTTCAAATAATATAATGTGCTTTTCAGCAGCGGCATTTTGCAAAACTTCCTGCTTTTCCTGCATTGTGACCAGCGGGCGCATGTCGTAACTCATGATCCAGGCCAAAGGAATATGGTATGAAGATGGTAGCAAATCCGCAGCGTAAATGATCTTTTGATCCTTGTAATGAATCACGGGAAGCATCATTTGCTCTGTATGGCCGTTCACGTGGATAAAATCAATGTTCGAAAATGGCGATTTACCTTTTTCAATATATTTCAGCTGCCCCGATTCTTTCAAAGGAAGAATGTTCTCTTTCAAAAACGATGCTTTTTCACGCGGATTCGGATTAACAGCCCATTCCCAATGTGCTTCATTAGACCAGTATGTAGCATTTGAGAAAGCAGGGAGCAGTTTTGACCTATCGTTGTTAAATTGTACAGCGCCGCCTACATGATCGAAATGCAGGTGCGTCAAAATTACATCCGTAATGTCTGTGACGTCGTAACCACAGTTTCTAATTGAGGAAATCAGGCTGGCGTCGCCGTGCAGATCATAATGGCCGAAAAATTTTTGATCCTGCTTATTTCCGAGTCCTGTATCAATTAAAATTAGCTTCCCGCCGTCTTCAATCAACAGGCATCGCATGGCCCAGGTGCAGAGATTGTTTTCATCCGCCGGATTATGCCTGTTCCAAAGCGATTTCGGAACAACGCCAAACATGGCGCCGCCATCGAGCTTGAAGAATCCGGTGTCTATCGTGTGAATGTTCATGTCGGAAAGTTACCCAAATCCAATTCACTTCAAAATTTTCAAGCTCTTAATCCGCGTTCTTCCTAGAACACTGTGTATGATAATGATGCGTTATAATTGCATTTATTCGGAAAAACTATAATAATGTTCTGATGATGTTGAATTGGACAATATAATGTTTGTAAAGATTCATGTTCCTCATTATTTTCGGCTGCATCATCTTTCAGCCTAGCCTCCATGAACCGCAGAAATTTTTTCGAAAAAGCAATTCCCGCAAGTTTCGCATTAGGCACCATTGCCTCCTCTTGTGCACCTAAAACCCAGCTGCAATACCCAGACAAACATTTTCATATAGGCCGCGGTTACCATCAGATCCCAAAATTGAGGCTCTCAATGGACCGTATTGTGAAGGAAACCGTTGGATTACGGCCATTCAGGGCGTCGGGGCCGAGGCTGGATGTAGAACAGCTTGGCAACAAAACCATCGTGCATAATTACGGGCATGGCGGGAGCGGCTGGTCGCTGTCATGGGGAACGGGCAACATTGCACGGAATAATGTGCTGGCTACCAATGAAAAAAAAGTTGCGGTGATCGGCTGCGGAACGGTTGGGATTGCCACTGCGCGCCTGTTGCAGGAAAGCGGCTGTGAAGTAACCATTTATACAAAGGACGTCCCGCCGAACATTACCAGTAACCTGGCAACCGGGACGTGGTCACCGGCCTCGCGGGTTTGTGATGTGAAAGTGGCCAAGCCGGAGTTTAAGCAGGTTTGGGAGGAAGCTACGCGCTTTTCATTCCGTCGGTTCCAATTTTTCCTGGGATTGAATGACATTGCCTGCTGGGCGGAAGAATATGGTGTTTTCAAAGAAACGCCCGTGTACACGCCCGGGGCCGGAGGGGAAGATTTTGAAATACATGGCCTCATCCCCGAACACGTGCGGCTGGAAGCGAAAGAACATCCTTTCAATGCAGATCACGTCACCAGACGGACGAACCTAATGTTCAACATTCCCAGCTATTTAAGGCATCAGTTACAGGATTTCGTCATGTTTGGGGGTAAAGTTAAAATCCAGGAGATTAAAAAACTGGAAGATATCGATGCATTACCCGAAAAAGTGGTGGTCAACTGCATGGGACTGGGCGCAAAGCCCGTCTTCAATGATCAGGAATTGACCCCGGTTTCAGGCCAGCTTTCGTGCCTGATCCCACAAAGCGATGTGAATTACAAGTTATATACAAAAGGAGCAAACTTCATTTCCCGCAAAGACGGCATTTACATTGGAAGCAATGGGATTGTTGGAAACTGGGATACGACGCCGAGCAAGGAACAAACCGAAAAGACGGTTGGGATATTAATGAAGCTGATGGAGGAAATGAAAGGATAGGTTATTGCGGCTTCGAAACATCTTCTTTCAAATGATAGCGCCTGCGGATTTCATTTACCAGGAATTTTTTCTGGGCAGTGAAACTGTCGGGATGCATGGTGACAAACAGCTCTTTCCACTCCGCATAGCGGCCCGGGTCCACCTGGTTAAAAGTTTCCTGATCGATTTTTTTAAGCCTTAAATATTCTTCAAATTCCATTATCCCGATTTTTTCGCAATATGCGCATACTTTTGCATATCATTAAAAAATCCGAGTTCGAATATGAAAATTGACCTGCGCAGCGATACAGTCACCAAGCCAACGAAGGAAATGCAGCAAGCCATGTGGGCAGCGGAAGTGGGTGATGATGTGTTAGGCGACGATCCGACGGTAAACGCATTGCAGGAAAAAGCAGCAAAATTGTTCGGGATGGAGGAAGCGCTTTTCTGCCCTTCGGGCACTATGACCAATCAACTGGCCATCCGCGTGCATACGCAGCCGGGCAGCGATGTGATCTGTGACAAATATTCGCACATTTACTTATATGAAGGCGGCGGCATTATGCTCAATGCCTTGTCGTCCGTGAAATTGCTCGACGGCGACCGCGGCAGGCTTACAGCCGAGCAAGTTGCGGGCGCAATCAGTCCTCTACACGACATTCATTCCACGGTAACCCGCCTCGTTTCGCTGGAAAATACCATGAACAAAGGGGGCGGCTGTTATTATGATTTTAATGAAATAAATGCGATTAAGAAGGTTTGCAATGATAAAAACATTCCCCTGCATCTCGATGGCGCGCGGCTTTTCAATGCATTGGTTGAAACCGGCGAAAGTCCGCTGGAATATGGGAAAGCATTCGATAGCATCAGCATTTGTCTTTCAAAAGGGCTGGGCTGTCCGGTTGGATCTTTGCTTCTGGGAACGCATAATGTGATCACAAAAGCGAGGCGTTTCCGGAAAGTAATGGGCGGCGGCTGGCGTCAGGCTGGCTTTCTGGCGGCAGCAGGCATTTATGCACTCGATCATCACGTGGAAAGGCTCAAAGAAGATCACGCGCGGGCGAGGGCAATTGGCAACATGTTTGAACATTTGCCAGAAATCGAAGAAATTTTCCCCGTAGATACCAACATCGTCATTATCAGGCTTGCTGAGGGTTTATCAGAAGTTGATTATGTAAATAAATTGGCTCAACAGGGCATTTTGGCCGTGACTTTTGGAAAAAACCTTGTGCGCTTCGTCACTCACCTGGATTTCACAGACGATCATTTGCATGAAATGAGCAGGCGGATCAGGCAAATCTAAACTTCCGGGATTACTTCTTCGTATTCGTATTCTGAATTGGGCCCCTGATAAATCACCTTCATACCTGCAAGGTCAGCCACGTAAGTATGTATGCCCGCAGCGCCTATCTCACGCAGGAATGTCGGGTAGTCAGTTATGCCTTCCTGGTTGCGTTTGATTGCGGTCTTTACAGACTCCAGTTCAAAGGTTTCGGCACATTCAAACTCGGGAATATCTCCGGGAATCACCAGTTTATCACCAATAACGGATATATAAGTACGTTTGTGGTTTCCTACCTTGATCTCGTAATTGTCGACGCCGATGGCTTTCAGATTTTTTACAAAAAACGGATAAGCCTGGCCCTTAGATCGCTCCTCGGCAGATTTTATTAAGTCGTCGGTCAATTCTACCATATGCATAATAGTATGCGTTTAATTTTTGTTGTCTTTACTAAATACCCGTGCCAGGCTCATTCAAGGCTGGTTTTAAAAATCAGCTTAATCGCAAAGTCTTGATTGCGACCACCCATTCGTCCCTATTACAAACCGGGCAAACGGCAGCGCCTGATGGCAAGTTTTCAACATTTCCACAAAAAGCACAGGCGTAGAGTCCATCCTTGAAGATTTTTTTACTCTTTGACTGATAAAGATCCGGCAGCAGCGGAAGGCCGTATTTTACTTCATCATCATGATAAAAGAAAACGCTCACTTCTCCCGACGGTTCCAGGTAAGCACTGCGAACCTGTCCTAAATGTTCAATGCTTTTGACCCGCAGTTCGGAGAAAAATTCGTCCTGCGCTAATGTTTCTTTTTTAAAAGCGCTGATCGAAAACCGGCCTTCATGGATCAGGCAGACAGTCTTTCCTTCAATGAGTTTTTCAAACCACTCATTTTTTCCCGTAAGCCAGGTTACAAACCTGTAAAGGATGATAATGGTGGTAAATACTACAAGCGCGGGAATAATACCGACATCTTCATAAAACATCGGGTCGCCGGCTGCCGAACCCAAAGCAATGATGATCACGGTCTCGAATACAGAAAGTTGCCTTACACCCCGCTTTCCCGTCACGCGCAATGCAATGAGCAGAAACACAAACATAATCGTCGAACGCACAATCACTTCCAAGAGAAACTTGAAAGGCAGCTCGTTCATCAGGAATCTTTCCCACTCAAAAATTTCTTTCATCCAACTGTCTAGTAATGAAGTTCATATGCAATGTCCTTAATGCCCCGCTCGCCTTTAATATCCTTAATTGGGGCTTCAATGTTATAAATGTTGAGTATTTTCTTAGCTGAATTAAACTGAAACGCATAGACAGCATTTGCAGCTTCCGAACGGAAAGTAATGTTATTTGAAACAGGGTGAACTTCCCCTACACAATCGCCGCTGAAACAAAGCTCAAATGATTTAAAGTCACCGATTCCCGTTACTTTACCCTCTGCCGAAAAACTCACTTTTTTACCCGTTGCCTTACCGTTTTCATAGATTTCGTAAGAGCCAGCAATCATTTTTTCATTTAATACTGACGGGAAAACCCATTGTCCGCTGCTTGGTGATGCCACTTTGTCAAAGAGGGAATTCTCGTTCGATTGTTTCCAGACACTGTCTTCAAGAATGAGCTTTTTACTTTCGTCCACCGAAAAAAGCAGGTCCTTATCCTGAAAAGCCTTTTTGATCGCATATTTTTTTCCTGACTTCGTATAAGTCAGCGTTGCCTCTTCAAAACCATAGAAAACCTTCACACTGTCGTCGCTTAAAAAATTCAGCTCAAAGCAATAGGTGTTAATCAACCCCGGGATCGAATCTTCCACAACATCCAAAAATGACTGATTAATGTAATGTCCGCGCAAAGCGACCTCACCGGCGTCACTGCTTTTATCATTACAGCCGTAGATCATGGCAGTGCATATCAGCAAGGCGCAGAACCTGGAAAAGGAGATGATATTCACGATCATGTTGTATAATTATTAAAAAAGATGTTACCCGACCATCTTCGTGGCAAAGTAACATCTTAATCTTAACTAATGGTCTTATACGCTAAAATATGAGCCTAGTGCGCCATATCATCCTCCTCCGGATGATGAACGATCAGCGAACTGCGCGTGTCCAGTTTTCTGATCATTTCGTTTGACATTGCATCCGCGTAAACACCGTAACTGCTTACTAATGTGCCTTTTAATCCGTCTTTCGATTCAATGGCATAAAGGATTGACATATCCGACGGGTTGGTCATTCCTTCAAAACGATAAACCTTTATAATGTCGAAGTCCTCCGGCGAAAGGGTCAGGCAAATACCGTCATCCTTATGCAGTTCCAGTGCGTGCGCGGTCATATTAAAGTCGTATGTGTAACCGTCTGCTTGAAGATCCTGTAGCGTCTCAATAAGCGTATCCGGTTCATCCATGTTCTTGTTAGATGGATGTGATTTTTTCTCTTTGTCCTGATCTGAGCCTTGCAAGTCCATAATAATGTGGTTTAAGGTTAGTATTTTTCAAAATGTCAGTTTAACCGACAATGTTGGTTTTTGGTTTGAAGCCGAAAGCAACTGCTTTTTGGGCAGAAGTGTGAACGGCCGGGAAACGGAAAGTGATGTTT
This sequence comes from Dyadobacter fanqingshengii, assembly GCF_023822005.2. Classification (GTDB taxonomy): domain Bacteria; phylum Bacteroidota; class Bacteroidia; order Cytophagales; family Spirosomataceae; genus Dyadobacter; species Dyadobacter fanqingshengii. Next base: position 3,521,205 of record NZ_CP098806.1, on the reverse strand, counting down.
TTGCAGTTACACACGTAAAAAGCATGCCCTGCAAGCCGCTACGCAGCAAAATGTATCTGCTGTAATTAATGCAGAGATTTCTTGTAAACGGAGTATAAAGCAGACGAACATTTTGAGGTGCTTTGACCTCAGTTTGCCAGGAAATGTAGAACGCAGCCTGTTTTCGCGATTACGGACGGTAAGTCACCTGACCCGAATTATAGGCAGCAAAACAGCCTAATCCGCCGCTGATGTTGGTGTAGATCAAGGATGGTTCTATGAACGGATTGTCCGAACTCCCACGCATTTCCAGTGACCGGTGATATTTGAAATAGTGAACATCCGTGTTGTAAACTTCCAGCATGACCATCGCGATTTTCGCTTTGGGATAAACCGTAAATTTATTGCCATTTCCATAATCATAAACGATCACATTAGGCAAAACGGTGCGGCCTATGGGTGACGTGAATACAGCACCATCCAGGTTTGCGTCACTTTGATAATCGTTGCGCCCAATGGTTTCGTCCCAGTTGAAATTAAAGCGGTTCTTAACTCTTCGCTCCTTGAACGTCTCCGCATTGGTGCCCTCCGCAATGCTGTATTCCAGGTCGACGGAGCTGCGGACACGATAATAATTGGTGTCACGTGAAGCGTCCGTCCAGCTCATTTGGACCGTTAGCAATGTATCCTGTTCGAAAATATTGCTCGAAAAAGACGTGTCCAGCTTATAAGAAGATGCTAGCACCTGGCCAGCCGGAACAGTGCAAACGCCCGTAGCCACACGGTTGCCGTCAGACACGAAAAGTGAATAGGTTTTTCCCGCAACAATAGGGAACACCGACCTGTCAATGCTATATAGTGTGCTTGCCGAGTCAAAAGGAATGGCCACTTCCTTGGTTCCATCCGAGATTTTTACCAACGCATTCCTTACCACACCGCCTTTATTTCCCGATTCTGTAAAAAGCGGAACCGATTCTGTAACCACCACATTAATACGCGCGGATTGCGGTGAAATGAATGATTGGACAACGAGTTTGGATTCCGTCCTGGGCAACTTATCCGCAGGAATATCCGTAATCAGCGATTCGCAGGCGGTTAGGCAAATGGAAATGAGTATAACAATGATATGATGCAATTTCATGGCAGGGCAGTTAGAACTTAAAATTATAGCTGAAATAGGGGAGGACTGGGAACAGGGAATAACGTTTAAGTGTGTTTTTGGTGTTGCCACCGCTTCCCGTTTCTGTGTCGTCCGTATCTATATCATAAAAAAACGGGTTTCTGCGGTTGTATACATTGTAAATCCCAAATTCCCACGTGCGCTCATGCCGTTTTTTCTGTTTGCGGAATTGAATGGCGAAATCCATGCGGTGAAACGGCTCTGCACGGAAACTGTTTTTTTGTCCGTATTCACTCACAGTCGGGCCGTTCCAGCCGATGGCCGGCTTGCCGTTCGGGTTTATTCTGGTAATAAAATTGTCACTCACGCCGGTATAGGTGGCAATGGGCAGTGTCAATGCATTTCCGGTTCCGTAAACCCATGTAGACGAGATGGTTATGCGCTTGGTAAGCTCGTAAATGCCTACAACAGAAAGGTCATGTCGCCGATCATAGCGTGGAAAGAATGTTTTTCCAAAATTCAATTCGGGGAATTTCCAGTAAGTCCAGGATAATGTGTAGCCAACCCAGCCCGAAAGTCTGCCCGTTTTTTTCTGGATTAGAAACTCGCCTCCGTAAGACCAGCCTTTTCCAGCCGTAACATTGTCTTCCCAGCTCAACTCATTGGCATTCTCGCCGTTAATGCTCAAAAACGAAGATCCTTCTTTGTAGTTGAGAATGTTATCCATGTTTTTGTAATAACCTTCCAAAGTCAGTGTCAATGCCGGCCTTTCCAGATCCTTGGCAAAACCCAGCGCAACCTGTTGCGATTGCTGCGGCGCCACGCGGTCGGTGGTTGGCACCCAAAGATCCGTGGGTAGGCCCAATCCGGTGTTGGACAGCAAATGCACATACTGGTTCATTTGGGCGTAGGAAGCTTTTACTGAAAAATCCTGCGCGAGCCGCAATGCTGCTGAGAACCTGGGCTCGGGGCGGATATAAGTTTTTGTTTGGGTTTGAAATGCGCTTAACCGGAAGCCAGCATTCATTTTTAATGATTCAAATGGCTGCCAGGTGTCTTCCACGTAGGCGCCAGCCTCAAATGTATTAATCGGCTTAACGGATCTTTCGATCGGATTTTCAATAAAAGAACCTTCAATGGCGAGCGCCGAAGGGATGAACTTATGCTGCGTAACCTGCGCCCCGAACTTGATCGCGTGCTTCGCGGAAGGATAAAAGTCAAAATCTGTTTTTACTCCAAAATCCCTGATCCGCGAATTGTATTCGAGACTGAACTCATCCTGCGTCGCACCATCGCCGTTCATGTCTTTGGAATAGCTGGAAACGCCGAAATTGAAATTGCTGAAAATAAATGAGGTGTTAACAAAGAGCTTTTGGCTCAGCACGTGGTTCCAGCGCATGGTGGCCGTTGCATTGCCCCAGTCGAGCCCGGCCCTGGTTTCGGAATCGGCGCTTTTTTCTTCTACGTAAAATTTATCCCTTCCAAAATAACCGCTTACATAAAGCTTGTCTTTGGGGCCGAGATCGTAGTTCATTTTTGCATTCAGATCATAAAAATAATAACCCGGTTTAACCTGGCTGGCGTCGCCTTTTTGAGATTGTTTAATGAATGGAGAAGCCAGCAGATCAATGTAAGTTCTGCGTCCCGAGATCAGGAACGAAGATTTTCCTTTCGAAATAGGCCCTTCCAATGTTAGTCTGGACGATATGAGCCCGATCCCGCCTTCGCCATGCAGCTTGTCTTTACTTCCTTCTTTCATATTCATTTCCAAAACAGAAGAAAGTCTGCCGCCATAGCGCGCCGGAAATCCGCCTTTGGTAAGCTCCACACTTTTCAATGCATCGCTGTTAAATATCGAAAAAAACCCAAAAAGGTGGTTGGCATTGTAAACAACCGCATCATCGAGGATGATCAGGTTCTGGTCCGGACCGCCGCCACGTACGTAAAGTCCCGTTTGTCCTTCGGTTCCTTTTTGAACGCCCGGCATCAGTTGGAGCACGCGTAAAACGTCCTTTTCACCAAAAAAAGCAGGGACTTTTTTCAGCTGCGCAATGGGAATTTCAATCTGGCTCATTTGCACCGACCGACTCACATAATCTTCCTGCCTGCGGGCAGAAACAACCACTTCCTCCAATTGATTAATGGTCGCAAGGAAAATGCTGAGTTCGAGATTTTTCTTCAAACCGACGCGAAGATCAGTCCTTTCATAACCTACAAATGAGAACGATAGCATTGCGCTGTCGGCAGCCGGAATGGTCAGGGAGTAAAAGCCATAAGTGTTGGTTACTGCGCCGTACGGTGTGCCCTCAATATATACATTAACTCCCGGCAACTGCTCCTGGCTCCCTTTTTCCTTGACGAAACCGCTGATTGTTATACGTTCCTGAGCGCTTACCGCAATTGAAACAAGCAGCAATGAGACTGCAAAAACAAAGCGCATAATCAGCGGGCTGGTTGATTTTTGTAACGACTCTTCTGATAATAAAGTATAGATCATAGTAAAGGGTAAAATACGCAATGGACAAACCTCCCGCTTAACTATATATATACTCTTATTCGAGCCCGTTGGATCAAATGCACACTACTCCACTTTTGCCAATCCTCTGTTTTCTAATAAATATTTCTCTTTCGGTACTCTCCCCCGGAAAGATTTATAAAGATTGATCGGCTCCACGGTTCCGCCTTTTTCGAGAATATTTTTTCGGAATGATAATGCTGTCTCCGGGTCAAAAATGTTTCCCGTTTCTTTGAAAGCAGCAAATGCATCGCTATCCAACACTTCCGACCAAATGTAACTGTAATAGCCCGCCGAGTAACCACCCGCGAAAATGTGCTGGAAATAAGTGCTCCGGTAACGTGGTGCGATTTGCTTAATCAATCCCCGATCAGCCATTGCCTTTTCTTCTACGGTCTGAGAATTTATTTGCATACCGGCAGGCGCGATGTGATAAAAAAGATCCAGCAAGGCCGCCGCCAGATATTCCACAGTAGCAAATCCCTGATTAAACTTCGAAGCATTTTTCATTTTCTCCACTGCTTCGTCTGGGATCGTTTCGCCTGTTTGATAATGTTTCGCGTAAAATTTCAGGACTTCCGGTTCAAATGCCCAATGTTCCATGATTTGGGATGGTAATTCCACAAAGTCGCGGGGGACCGAAGTGCCTGATAATGTTTCATATTCAACATTGGATAACAAACCATGCAGCGCGTGGCCGAATTCGTGGAAGAAGGTTTCCACTTCCTCAGCTGTCAACAAAACCGGGTTTTCGCCCGTTGGTTTGGCATAATTGCAAACGATGGATACAATAGGAGCGATACGCTGGCCGTCCTTAATGCTTTGCTTACGGTAAGAAGTCATCCATGCGCCGCCTCTTTTTGAATTTCGGGTGAAAAAATCCATGTAAAAAATGCCGGTCAGGTCGCCGCTGGCTTCTCGTACTTCGTAAGCAATTACATCTTCATGGTATTTTGGGATGTCCTTCATTTCCATGAATGTCAGTCCGTACAGATTTTGAACCACTTTAAAAATCCCGTCACGCACATTTTCAAGCTGGAAATACGGCTTTAATGACTCGGCATCGTAATTATATTTTTCCTTACGAACCTTATCCGCGTAGTAAAACCAGTCCCACGCTTCCAGCTCACCCGCGACACCTTCATTATTCATCAATTCCTGCATTTGCAATGCTTCGGATTTGGCAACTGGCAATGCAGCCTTCCAAAGTCGGTCCAGCAGATCGTGCACATTTGTGATCTTTTTGGCCATACTTTCTTCCAAAACATAATCAGCGTGACAGTCGTAGCCTAGTAAGCTCGCCCGCTCAGCCCTTAATGTTGTTATCTGAGCAACTATTTCTTTGTTATCCAGCTCATCGTCGTGGTTACAGCGGCTGATATATGCCTTATACATTGTTTCCCGAAGCGCACGATCATCAGCATATTGAAGAAAGGGCATCACGCTGGGCTGGTGCAATGTAAATTTCCAAGTTCCGTCTTTGCCGGCGTCCTTCGCCAATTGCGCGGCATTCGTTTTAATGGATTCCGGCAACCCTGAAAGTTGGGATTCGTCACTTATGATCAGCTCGAATTTATTGGTTTCAGCCAGCAGGTTTTGCCCAAAACGGACCGTAAGCACAGACAATTGCTTGTTAATGCTCCGCATTTTCTCCTGGTCCGAATCATTCAGATTAGCTCCACTCCGGATGAAAGCCTTGTAGGTTTTTTCCAAAAGGCGCTTTTGCCCAGCATTCAGTTCAAAATGTTCCTGTAAATCATTAACTTTTTTAACGCGCTGGAATAGATCCGAATTAAGAAAAATATCGTCGCTGTGCTGAGACAGCTTTGGCGCGATTTCCTTTGAAAGTGCCTCAATCTCCGGATTTGTATTAGCCGAAGCCAAATTAAAAAACACCAAACTGACCCGGGTAAGCAGATCGCCAGTGCGTTCCAACGCTTCAATGGTGTTTTCAAATGTAGGCGCAGCTTCGTTTGACTGGATGGCCTCGATGCTGTTTTGCTGTTGGGCCATGCCTTCTTCAAATGCAGGCAAAAAATGTTCAGGTTCCACTATATCAAAAGGCGGAACCTGAAATGGCGTGTTATATGAAGTTAAAAATGGGTTATTAGCTGGCTGAGGCATATTTGATATCAAATGTTTTTCAGCATGCAATTTAGGGTTTCAATGAAACGCCCGCAAAGTGTCTGCAAGATTATTTCACGCCTTTAACTTTCATTTTCAAGCCGTAAACGGCAGTTTCGGCTGTAATGAAAAGCAAATCGTTGTTTTTTCCTCCAAAACAAAGATTCGCAGTCCAGCCGTTATGGATAGGGAAGTGAGCGATTTGTTCGCCTGTTTTATCAAATACTGTAACGCCTTTGCCGGTAACGTAAAGATTTCCTTCGGCGTCCAGGATCATTCCGTCGGAGCCTTTGGGCACAAATAGTTTTCTGTTGGCCAATGTCCCGTCATTTTGAATGTCGTAAACGTAGGTTTTGTTGTCGCCAATGTCCGCAACAAAAAGCCTTTTTCCATCTTTGGTGCCGATAATGCCATTGGGTTGTTTCAATTTTTCGTCGACCCGGATCAGCTTATTTGTCTTGGGATTGAGGTAATAAACGTGCTGGCCGTCCTGCTGCATAGCCGGATCACGCTTCCAGTAATCACGTTTGTACATGGGATCTGTGAGGTAAATGCCGCCCTTAGGATCAATCCAGAGATCATTAGGACCATTTAAGAGCTTGCCTTCGTAATCCTTTACCAAAACCGTAGGCTTTCCATTTTTATCAAAAGACCAAACCTGGTTATCCTCATCTGAACATGCAACCAGATTTCCTTTGTTGTCAAAATACATTCCGTTTGCACGACCTGCATTGTCTGAGAAAACACTGAATTTACTGGTTTGTGCGTCCCAGCGAATGATTTTATTATTAGGTTGATCTGTAAAAAACACATTGCCGTCCTGATCGGCAACGGGCCCTTCTGTGAATTTGTAGCCGTCCCCAAGTTTTTCAACCTGCGCGCCGGGTGCCACTATCGATTTTGAATCCATTATTTGTGCTGAAAGTAAGGCCGGGAAGAGCAATGCTGCCAATCCGGATAAAATTGAATAAAAACCTGCTGACTTTTTCATATCAAAACAATGCCGGGCGAAGTTGTTCCCGGTTGTCGTAAAAGTCGGTGGGGGAGGGTTAGTTACTTATGCGGGATGGCAGAGGAGCGACGCAGTAGGCTCCCAAGAAGAATTCAGGCTTTGACGTTTTCGGGTTTTGGGAATGAGTTTGGTTGAGCTTTTTGCAAACCTTCCAAGAATTTTCGAGCACCGGCAGTTTTTTTCGGAAATAAGTCTCTTCCACCGATTTCTTTCAACAATTGTCGCAAAAACACAGCTTGTTTCTGCGGATCCACCGGAATTTTTCGCGATCGCTTTGTTGTCGTTTCCATAATTTAAAGTTAAAATTATTTTTGAAATAAAAGAATCGCATCGTACATACGACCAGGAATGTATTGTTCTATCATAATTTGATGTGATCGGACAAAACCTCCTAAAAACCAATATGCTATGCTCAACTCAGCGAAATATTTTTTAACAAAATTGGGATAGATCGATATTCTTTGATTAGACCGCTTGCATTCGGCTGCGCACTTCCTGATACAAGTTTTTTTGCATATTTCGGCAAAGTCTGAACCACTATCGCTGCATTGAACAATGATAACAGCATCAGGAAAAATTTCAAAGAACTGCGGAACAGTTGAAAGAACAGTTCGGAAAACTTTGTAAGCGTCACCGTTGTTAGATTTTGCCTGATCAATAATTTGATGCAATTCCAAATCGTAGTCTCCAAAACCAACATTATAAACGCTTCGGCTTTCGAATTGTGAAATGTAATTGTATTGGACAGCTTTGATAATGATTTGTTGACCATTGCTGGTGAACATGAATTCGCATCCAGCTGGTAACGTGGATTCCTGAACATTATATATGTCATGTAAATTTGCCACTTACAATGGTTTGTTGAAAGAGAAAAAAGGTATAGACGTTACAAATGCCAGCTGTAATCCAATTAGCTGTTGGTCGAGTAGATTTACCTAACGGTTTGGGCCATTCTCTAAGCGAACCTTAATGTGCTTTCCATGTTCAAAATCGCAATTCTTTCAGCTACTCGGACAGCCTTAATACAGTAGTTTGTGCTGTGGATAAAATTGAACTTCGAAAGCTAGTGGGTAAAAAGATTATTAAGCTTCGAACTGAGAAGAGTTGGAGCCAGTCGGACCTTGCCCGGGCATGTAACAAGGATAGGCGATCGATTGAGTGGATAAAGAATAGAAAGATTTCGCCTTCGCTTTATTATATGAAATCGCTTTGGCCCTGCGAGTTGTCTTGAAATATTGTGGATATAAGCAACTCATAGCCTACCTCCCCTTCACCACCCCATCAATCTCCCTCAACAACGACTTGACCCCCGTGCTATCCTGCAACAATTGCCAGATCATCACCCCACTCACCTTCAACTTTGCCAGTTCCGTCTTCTTCCGAATCGTGGGCAGACCATTGTAGTAAACCATTCCACCATTCAAATGCATCTGATCCTGGTTGATGGAATCGGGAAATTGACGGAGAATGTTTTTGTAGGACATGCTTTCAGGAGCGGTGCCGCCGAAGCCATAGCCGTAGAATGGGACGCCTAGTGTTAGTTTTTCTTTGGGGATTTTGCGGGTTTCGAGCCAGTATTGGAGGTCTTCTTCGGCCATGGAGTAGGGCGCGTGCGGGCCAGGTTTATCGGGGCGCCATGGACCGGTGCGGTCGTAGGACATGATGTTGACGAAATCAAACTGTGCTAATGCTTTGTCGGTGAACTGATTTTTGTAAACGGTGGCGATGGCGGCCGTAATGAGTTTGTTTTTTTGCTTTAATGCGGCTGCAAAATCTGCTACAAAACTTTCGTAATTGGCGTCAATCAATGCGCCTTCGAGGTCAACATCAATGCCGTCCAGGTTATTGTTAACTGCCAGATTGACAAGGTCATTGATCAGTTTTGTTTTCTTTTCTCCAATTAAAAAAGAAGGATAGTATTCCGGAGCGCCTCCGCCGCCGATGGAAGCCATGATCTTCACATTTTTGGCGTGCGCCAGCGCTGCAACTTCTTTGAGATTCTCGGTTCTGGTGAGATTGCCCAGGGAATCGGGATTGATGAAGGCAATGTAGAGGTGCGTAATCTTGCCGAAATCAATCTGTTTTGCAGATGACAAAAGATCCGTCCGGTTGGGCAGATAGCCGATGACTTTGAAGCGATTATCTGCGTCGCCATTTCTGGAAATGGTGACGCTTTTCTTACTGCAACTGGTATTTAACGCAAGAATCACCATGAAGGCGGGGATGCATTGTTTGAACAACTTCGGGAGTTTCATGGTGATTCTTGATGCGTTTTGAATGCTATTTGCCTCCTAACATAATTTTGGCGCCGCCTTTACGGATAGATTCGTAGACAGCGTCGACCACGATCATGTCCTTCAAACCTTCGGCTCCGCTGACGTTAGGGTCGGGTTTATTGTTCAGGATAATGTCGGCGATGCCGTCCATTTGGAGGGTTTGATGCGTGACTATGGGCTGGTTCATGGGCCCGTTGTGCGTCCTGCCTTTGATGGGGCCGTAACTGAACGCAGGGCTTAGTTCTACAAATCCTTTTTCACCGATTACGTAAAGCCTCTCGTAATTATTGAAATTGTACGTTGTGCCGCAACTCGCTACCACGCCGCTCGGGAAGCCGAGCTGGAACATGATCGTTTCGTCCACTTCCTTGAATTTCACCGGATCGGTTTTGGTTTCCTGCGCAGTTACCCAAATCGGTTCTTCGCCGGTTGCGTAACGCGCGCCATTTAACGCATAAATGCCCACATCCATCATTGCGCCGCCGCCCGCCAGGGCTTTTTTTAGCCTCCATTGATTGGGATCGCCGGATTTGAAACCCATATAATTGTTCACATGCATGATCTTGCCCAGTTCGCCCGCCTCGCGCATGCGGATCAGCTCGCGGGTATGCGGCTCGAAATGCATGCGATAACCAATGTAAAACTTGACACCGGCCTTTTCACAGGCTGCGATCATTTCACGGGTTTGCTTGGCATTATCAGCCACTGGTTTTTCACAAAGCACATGTTTTCCGGCCGCGGCGATTTGCAGAACATGCTTGTGATGCAATGAGTTAGGCGTGGTAATGTACACTAAGTCAATATCGGGATTGTCCTTGATCTTGCTGACCGTATCGTAGTTATAGGTGTTCTTTTCAGGAATATTGTATTTCTTCTTCCAATCTTCCAGCTTGGCAGGCGTGCCGGAAACGGCTCCAACTAGCGTAGCCATTTTACAGTCTTTCATAGCTTCGGCCACGCGGGTCCCGTAACTGCCAAGTCCCATGATCGCGACGCGTAATTGCTTGTCAGCCTTTGGGCCTGCATAAAGATTGCGAGCAGCGGCGGGCAAATCCGAAAGGGCCGTAGCGCCAATCCCCAAGGTTAGTTTTTGAAGAAAATCTCGACGAGAATCCATAGTAATTGAGTGATTATTTGTTGATAAATACTTTTGCGCCGTTTTTACGCAGCGATTCATAAATGGCATCGATCACAACCATATCTTTTAGTCCTTCGGCGCCGGTTACATTCGGGTCCGGTTTGCCGTTCAGGATTGCATCTGCAATTCCGTCCAATTGATAAGCCTGGTGATTTACATCGGGTTGGTCGATCGGCCCTTTGTGCGTATTACCACGAATCGGGCCGTAGCCAAATGCCGGGTTCATTTCTGCCCAGCCTTTTTCACCCATCAGGCGCAACATTTCAACATGATTAAAATTGTACGTGCAGCCGCAGTTGGCAATAATTCCGCTTGGAAAACCAAGTTGAAATGTAACCGTTTCATCCACATCTTTGAATTTGACGGGATCGGTTTTGGACTCCTGAGCAGTAACCCAAACCGGCTCTTCACCCGTACAATAGCGCGCTCCGTTTGTCGAATATACACCCACATCCATAACTGCCCCGCCTCCTGCCAATGCCTTTTTTAGCCTCCATTGCGTCGGATCGCCAATTTTAAAGCCTGCATAATTATTCACGTGCATGATCTTGCCAAATTCCCCGGCTTCACGCATGCGGATTAACTCTTTTGTATGCGGCTCAAAATGCAACCGATAGCCAATGTAAAATTTCACGCCAGCCTTTTCACAAGCTGCGATCATTTCCCTTGCCTGCTTAGCGTTATCGGCCACTGGTTTTTCACAAATGACGTGTTTTCCGGCCGCAGCAACTTGCAATACGTGCTTATGATGCAGTGAGTTAGGCGTGATTACATATACAATATCAATGTCGGGATTGTTCTTAATGTCAGCTAGGTTTTCGTAGTTGTAGACATTTTTATCCTCAATGCCATATTTCTGCTTCCATTCAGGAATTTTCGAAGGCGTACCTGTTACTATCCCTACAAGTTTTGCGGTTTTGCATTCTTTCATTCCTCTTGCCACGATGTTCGCGTAACCGCCAAGGCCCATTAATGCAACGCGGAGTTGCTTGTCGGCAGGTGTCCTGGGCAAAGTGGGAGCAGCAATTGCGGGAGTAAGGTCCGTAAGCGTAGCAGCTCCGATTCCTAATGAAAGCTTTTGTATAAAATCGCGACGGGAATTCATAGTCAGTTGTTAAGGTGTTGAAAACAACTGAAAAAGGGAACCGGAAAGATTATCTCCTTATGCGAATCGCGGGCGTAGGCATAAACAAAAAAAGCCCCCGGAAATCCGGAGGCCTTGGGAACTGAGGTTTACGCTTAATTATTTGACTGACAATGTACGTTCAGTTTTTTGTTCCGATAATTCGAAGGATTTTGACTGAATTTCTTTGCCGCTGATGACGTCCACTTCATATTTTCCAGCGTCCATCTGGTCCATATTCAATGTGCGACCGAATTTTTGATTGTCTCTGCTAATGGTTTCGCGGTAAACAATGATTCCAGCTTCGTTTTTCAGTAAAATCGTTGTGTTGGCGTCGTTGTTTGCTTTGCTAACCAGAACATTGATCTTGCCATTTTTAGTTGGGTAAATTCCTGTTCCGAATGAAGAAGCTTTTTTGGTTTCTTTGTCTTCTGCGTTGGCAGCGAAAGTAGAAGCGATAAATGCTAAGGCAAATGCGAAAGTTTTAATTGTAGTTTTCATGGCTATTTTATTTTTATGGCTATTGTTTTATTTTCTTTTTGTCTCTGAGGCCATAACAAAGGTGGCAGATATCCCGGTACTATGTATTACAAAGTACAGGAATGGGGATTTTAGGTTAATGAATGGTTTATATCTCTCATGAGTAATTAAACGGTTTGTGATATTTGGCTCAATGATGGCTCGGGCAGGGCATATGTTGCTTCCCGATATGTTAATAAGTGTTAAAAAAAACGGCTCGCTGCGATGCAGGAGCCGTTTTTTTTAGATCGGGGTAATGAGTACGAACTATTCTTTCTCTATAAAATCCATGTCCTTGGTAAATGTTTCTTCTAAAAAGTACAGGGCCAGCAGCGCAACCAGCGACGTTGCAACACCAATCAACAATCCACTTTGGATAACGCCAAGGTCTGGTTTGAAACTAACAAACAATGCGGCCAATGGGATTGTTGCGCCTCTTACAAAATTGGGAACAGTGGTGGCAACCGTTGCGCGTAGGTTTGTTCCGAAGAGCTCTGCGGCAATGGTGATGAACAATGTCCAGTAACCGTTGCAGAAACCTAGCAATGCGCACATTAAATAGAATGTGAACAAGTCCAATGTCGGGATCATCAGATAACCGATCATCATGGTTAATGACAAGATGATGAATAATCCGATCACGCGTTTTCTGCTTTTGAGATATTGACTTAACAATCCACTAAAAATATCGCCAAAAACCTGTCCGGAGAATGCCAGCATAACAGCCTTACCTGCATTAATTCCTTCAATTCCTTTCGCTGCGCCGAATTCCGGTGAAAAAGTAATCAGAATACCCACCACAAACCAGATCGGTAAACCAACCAGGATTGCCATCATGTATTTTCCAAAACGCTTTCCATTCGTCAGGATCATCATCACATTACCGCGGTCCACCGTTCTTTCTTTAACCTGCTTGAACATGCCTGATTCAAAAACATTGAATCTTAAAATCAAAAGCAGCAAGCCCATTCCACCGCCAACGAAGTAGGAGATCCGCCATTCGAACAAATCTGCCACGAAATACGCCAGGATTGCGCCTAAGACGCCTAATGTTGCAACCAATGTTGTGCCGTAACCGCGTATTTCTTTGGGTAAAACCTCTGTAACCAATGTAATTCCCGCACCGAGTTCCCCGGCAAGTCCCACGCCGGCGATGAAACGCAGTAATGCATATTGATCAAGGGATGTGACAAATCCGTTTCCGATGTTGGCCAGCGAATACATGATAATGGACCCAAAAAGCACGGATAACCGACCTTTTTTATCCGCAATTACACCCCACAAAACGCCTCCGATGAGCATTCCGGCCATTTGGAAATTAAGCAGCCTGATTCCCTCTGTCAGCAATTGTTCGGTGGGCACATTTAATGCTTTCAAACTCGGAACGCGCACTACGCTAAACAAAAACAAGTCGTACATGTCGACCAGGTAGCCCAGCGCAGCCACAATGACCGGCACTTGAAGCAGTTGTGAGAGTAAGGTAGGGCGAGGACTAGGATGTTCGGACATAAGTGATTTGGTTTACTTTGAAAGCTATAATCTGTCAATCAACATTCCGCCATCCACACCAATCACCTGGCCAGTGGAGTACGGGAAATCACCTCTTGTGAGCGATGCAACGGCTTTTCCTACGTCTTCCGGCGTTCCCCAGCGTGGTTGCAATGCTATGCCGCTCTGGAAAAGATTGTCGTATTTTTCCTGCACTTTGGAAGTCATATCCGTTGCAATGATGCCTGGCCGGATCTCGAAAACAGGAATGTTATATTCCGCCATCCGAACAGCAAAAAGCAGATTCGTCATGGCCAGACCTGATTTTGAAATACAATATTCACCACGGTTAATGGAAGCGACCGTCGCGGAAATGGACGTCACAAAAATGATAGTTGCGTCAAATGCGTGGTTATTTTGCTTGGCATGCGCCATTCTTTTCGCAATAGCCTGCGTCAGGAAAAACGGGCCTTCCAGATTGGTCTGCATCACTTCCTGAAAGTTTTCCGGAGTCGTTTCCAGAATATCCAGTCGCTCGCGCGGTGCAATTCCCGCATTATTGACCAGGATATTAATTTGTCCAAAATCTGAATATGCTTTCTCAATAATGGCCTCGCGATCCGCAGCATTGGCAATGTTGCCCCGGCAATAAACCACTTCTGCGCCTAACTCCCGAAGCTCATTCAGGGCTTCGGCGGCGCCTTCTTCGTCGCGTACGCCGTTAATGGCGAGGTTATAACCTTCATTGGCAAGGGCTTTGGCAATGCCGAAACCAATGCCACGGCTGCCGCCGGTGATCAATGCGGTATTTTTCATAATTCCTCAATATTGACCCACTGACGTTTTTCCCAGCTTTCAATTCCTTTTTCGGCCAGTTGCACACCACGCGCACCGGCTTTCAAATCCCATGGGAAAGGCGTGTCTTTTACAATGTGTTTCAGGAATAACTCCCATTGTGCTTTGAATGCATTGTCAAAAATCTCTTGCTCAGGCACTTTTGCCCAGCCTTCAAAAAATGGGATGGGTTGTGGAATATCCGGGTTCCATACTGGTTTCGGCGTATTTCCGTAATGTTGCGTGTAGCAATCGCGCAGGCCTGCAACCGCCGAGCCGTGTGTGCCGTCAACCTGCAATGTCAGCAAATCGTCGCGGCGAACGCGGACTGTCCAGGATGAGTTGAATTGCGCAATCACGTCACCTTCCAGCTCGAACGTGGCATAGCAAGCATCGTCGGCCGTTGCTTTATAGGGCTTACCATTTTCGTCGATACGCTCGGGAATGTGTGTTGCGCCCAGGCAGGAAACTGCTTTTACTTTTCCAAAAAGATTATCTAGCACATATCTCCAATGGCAAAGCATATCCACGATAATACCGCCATCGTCTTCTTTTCGGTAATTCCAGGAAGGGCGCTGGGCAGGAATGCTATGGCCTTCAAACACCCAATAACCGAATTCTCCACGAACGGAAAGGATTTTTCCGAAGAAACCATTTTCCATTAATCGCTTCAATTTGAGCATTCCGGGGAGCCAAAGCTTGTCCTGGACAACGCCGTTTTTCAATCCGGCAGCCGTTGCCAGTTCATATAATTCAAGCGCTTCCTCGGTCGTCGTTCCGGTTGGTTTCTCGCAATAAATGTGTTTTCCGGCAAGAATCGCCTTTTTCACAGCAGCGGCACGGCGGCCAGTCACTTGGGCGTCAAAATAAATCTGATATTGGGGATCGGACATTACTGAGTCGAGATCCGTCGTGTATTTCGCTATTCCCGACTGTTTGCACAGTGATTGCAGCTTGCTTTCGTTGCGGCCAACCAGGATCGGATCCGGCATAATCACTTCGTCCGCAGAGATTTTCACACCGCCTTGTTCAATAATGGCTTTGATGGATCTTAGTAGATGCTGGTTAGTTCCCATACGGCCCGTCACGCCGTTCATGATAATGCCAATGTTATGTGTAGTCATATTTTTTTATTTAAACAGTTTTCAAAAATGCCTCCGTAATCTCTCCCAAAAACAAATGCTGATCCTTGGCCCAATGAATGTTAGAGAAAATCTCCACTTCACAAAAGCCTTCGAAACCAGTCGCTTCAACCCAGCCACGAATCTTCTTCAAATCAATGCAACCTTCACCCATTAACCCGCGGTCATTGAGCAAGTCGATTGTGTTCACTTTCCAATCGCAAACATGGTAAGCAAGCAAATTCCCATGCGCGCCGCAACGGGCGATTTCTTTTTCCAGGTCGCCGTCCCACCATAAATGATACACATCTACGGCCACACCCACGTAAGGAGAATTGAAATACTCGGCCATATCATTTGCCTGAGCCAATGTGTTAATGGCAGACCGGTCGGCGGCATACATCGGGTGCAATGGCTCAATGGCGAGTTTCACTTTCAGTTTTTCGGCCAACGGCAAAATGGCAGCAATGCCTTCCTTGATCTGTTCCCGAGACTTTTCCATTGACTGATCAGGCGAGGCACCGCAAACCAGCACGATCATGGGAGCACCCAAAGCTGCGGCTTCTTCGAGTAACTTCCGGTTGTGATCAATGGCCTGCGCGCGTCCGGCGCTGCTCGTATGCGGGAAAAAGCCGCCACGTACGTAAGATACTATTTCGAGCCCGGCAGACCGGATCAGCTCTCCGGCGCGGTGAGGGCCGATCCGTTCAGTTGCATTCTGCCAGACACTTATTCCTTTCACACCTGCCGCCGCATAATTTTCCACCGCTTCCGAAAGCTCCCAGGGCTTCGTGGTAATGGTATGAATGCAGCAACGGTCTAATGTTATGTCGTTGATCATGTTCATTTTACAGCGCCCAGATAAGTGTAATAAGGCAAACCTTTATTGATGCGATCTACATAAAGCGCCACTTCGCGGGCATGGTAATCGCCCCACATGCTGGATTCGCCGCAAGGGATTTTTTGTCCGGCAGGAATGTTGTCCCAGCCATTTGGACGGTGGTAAATCGAATGCAGGATCAATCCCTGATGCGTCGGATCGGTGGATAGATAAGGCTCTGCAAACAGCGAATCCAATGCGGTTAAGCCAGCCTGCCAGTATTTGTTGCCCTGTTCCGTTTCACCTTTATCCTTCAAATATTTCCCCAAACGAAGTAAACCCTGTGCTCCTATGGCAGCGGCTGAGCTGTCTATGGGTTCAAATTCGTTGTAAGGATCAGAAGTTCTGGACGTGTAATCGCCTAATTTATGAATTTGCGGCGCGCCGGTGTCCCAATATGGAATGCCGTCGGAGGCTGTGTTATCAATGTAGAAATCGCAGGTGGCTTTGGCTCCTTTTAAATATATATTTTCAATTTCTCCTCTGCCGCCCAATGGTGCCAGTTCTTCGTCTGAAAACGAGGATAGCGATTCAAGTTGCTCTGCGAAACCGGCCATGGCCCAGGCTAGACCGCGCGTCCAGGTTGTGAAACCTGAGAATCCTTGTTGGGAATTGGGGCAGCGGTAATTGCCGTCATTCGTATTAAATACACTTTCATGGGCAGTGCGGCCCCAAATGTCATAACTGTCGCGGCCTTCGCCGTAGTAAACCGCATACTTGGCTGTTGCAATGGAATGCAATGTGCCGCGTTGCAGCAAACTCGTTTTTACATCATTTTCACCCATTAAACTATGGCCCAGCAAATGCGAAACCATGAGCGCACGCACCGAACGGATCGTATCCACAAATAACGAATGCGGGCCATTGAATGAATGTATAAAACCCTGGCCGTCCTTTGTGTTGGTCCATCTTTTAGCCTGAACTGCTCCTGAAATTTTAAGTGCGATCTCATAAAAGTTGCGTTCCCATTCGTTTTCAGGAATGCGGCCTTCATTCATCAATCTCAGCAGATTGCCGTAAGTACTCACGTTATTGAACCCATGATCATGCACACCAAAATGGCCCACATGCGAAGCCATGCTGCTCACTGTGTTTTTTCGGGCGCTTTCCAGAAACTGCGTTTCACCAGTTGCGTCAAACTGCAAAACTTCGGCGCCATACTGGAAACCTTGGGTCCATTCGGTCCAGCCGCGCAATGTGTATTTGCCATTGACGGTGAAAACGGGCGTTCCCTTCGAGTTATCATATTCCCTTGAAATGAGGTTGATTTTTTCGGCTGAAAGCTGCCAGAGCTTGTCAATTTTAGGCTGAAGCGAAGCGGCGGTAAGATCGTTGCGAATCTGCATAGTATATCCTTATAGTATTATTTAGCCATTTTATTTTTGGATAATACAAAGATATTCGCCCACGCAGGTGCTGGCAAGGTACATTTTTGCTATTAAATGGTACTTTTCCGAACATGGTCGCGATATTCATTTGGCGTGAGTCCCGTTTTCTTTTTAAAGATCCTGCTGAAATAAGATGGGTCGTCCATATGAATGTGGTAACCGATCTCCTTGCTGCTCAGATTGGTGAAAACAAGCAGCCGTTTTGCCTCCAGTAACAGTTTGTCCAGAATGTATTCCTGCGAAGGCGTGCCGAGATATTTTTTGATAATCTTGCTTAAATAATCTGGCGAAACAGAAAGTTCCTGTGCATACTGCTGAACTTCATGCATTTGCCTGAAATTTTTCTCCACCAGCTCCTGAAACCGTCCTACTAATTCGGGCACTGTTTGCACGGCAGATTCGGCAGGCTGAATGTTCTTAGGTGCCAGAAAAGCACATTTTTGAAGAATAAGGCCTAAATATTTCCCGATCATCGTCTGATCTGTTTCAGCCGTTAAATGATCAGAAACCATGTTTTCCATAATGTTGTGGAAATAACGCTTCTCGGATTCTGAGAGCGTAATGATGGGCTGGCGGCGCGTAGGCTGGAAAAAAGGAAGTTGTGAAAGCGAAGGATTTACGGGATTGTAAAAGGTGTAGAAATCCTCGGAAAAAGCAACAATATAACCTTGGAAGGCAGTTGAAAATGTAAGCAAATGCACTTGTCCGGGCGTCAGGAAATGCAGACCGGCGCCCTGAATGTTGTAGGAATGAAAGTCGATCTCGTGAAATCCAATGCCTTCTTCGATAAAAAGAATTTCGTAATAAGTGTGCCGATGCGGCGTGTCGGTGGGCAAAGGGGTGATCGGCAATGAAACGGGTGATTCCTTTTGTTTTCCTTCGCTGTTTTTGAATCTGAAAATCTTTAATGCAGGAACCTGGCTAGGCGTTTTGGGCAGCGAGTGTACAGGAATTGCATCTGGGACGAAGGCCATGAACTAATATTTTTTCAAACTCAATAACCTTCACAAAAGCCGGAAAACCAAGAGAACTACCAATATGCGGGTTATAATAGGAGAATTTTTAATCCGTGGGTGACATTTTTTACTTTTGCATTGTTGGTCAATAACACAGTCAGGAAACATTGTCAATTTAATTTCAGCAGGTGAATCAGGAAACCAAAAGCGGCCAGATATTCGATCTTCCTACATTAAGACGTTTATACACATTCGTCCGTCCGTATGAAAAGCAGTTCTATCTGCTGATTATCATCATCTTACTGAACGCATTGCTTGCGCCGCTTACGCCGCTTCTGATCAAATATACCATTGACACGCCTATCGCAAACGGAGATTACGGTCAATTGACCGTTATGCTTGGAATTATGATCATTGTGACGATTGTGCAGGGCGTTGCGCAGTTCTGGAACACTTATATGTCTGGCTGGCTGGGGCAGTATATTATCCGCGATATCCGGGTTCAATTGTACCAAAAGATCATTGGATTGCGGCTTAAATTCTTCGATAACACGCCCATAGGAAGGTTGGTAACCCGAACCATTTCGGACGTAGAAACGCTTTCCAATGTTTTTAGTGATGGTATGGCGGCCATTGCGGGGGATATTTTGCAGTTGGTCCTTATCATTGCAGTGATGTTTTATACGGATTGGAAATTGTCTATCATCAGCTTGTCAATGATCCCGCTGATGCTGATTTGTACTTATATTTTTAAAGAAAAAATTAAAGATTCGTTCAATGAAGTCCGTGCGGCGGTTTCCAATTTGAATTCCTTTGTTCAGGAACATTTGACGGGAATGGGCATTGTGCAGATTTTCAGCAGCGAAGACATTGAATTCAAGAAGTTTAGGGAAATTAATAAAGTGCACCGCAATGCGAATATTCGGTCTATTCTCTATTATTCCATTTACTATCCGGTTGCGGATGTGATTGCAGCGGCAGGAACCGGGCTTGTGGTTTGGTACGGCTCCAAGCAGATTCTAAATGCAGAAGTTACATTCGGGACGGTTACGGCGTTTGTCATGTTTATCAACCTGTTTTTCAGGCCCATACGCCAGCTTGCGGACCGTTTTAACACGCTCCAAATGGGCATTGTAAGCACAGACAGGATTCTGAAAGTGTTGGATAGCGATGAATATACATCCAATGAAGGCACTTTTGCGCCGGAATCGATTAAGGGAAATGTGACTTTTAAAGACGTTTGGTTTGCTTACAATGAGGAGGAATATGTGTTGAAAAACATCAATTTCACCGTCAATTCCGGACAAACAATCGCTTTCGTTGGCGCAACAGGCGCGGGCAAATCTTCTATTATCAACCTGTTAACCCGCTTTTACGACATTAATAAGGGGAACATTTATGTGGATGGCGTTGAAGTGCATGATTATGACCTGAATGCGCTCCGCAAGCATATCGGTGTGGTTTTACAGGATGTGTTTTTGTTTTCGGACACCATTGAAAACAACATTCGCCTGGGCGACAGCAGCATTACACACGAGAAAATCGTTGAGGCGGCAAAGCTTGTCGGCGTTCACGATTTCATTGAAAGACTTCCCGGCGGTTACAGCTATAATGTGATGGAAAGGGGCGCTACGCTTTCAGTAGGACAGCGCCAGCTGATCTCGTTCGTTCGTGCGATGGTGCATGAGCCGGAGATCATTGTGTTGGACGAGGCGACGTCTTCCGTGGATAGTGAAACGGAGGAATTGATCCAAAAGGCCATTGAAAAACTCATGAAAGGTCGGACCGCCGTTGTGATCGCGCACAGATTATCCACAATTCAGGAAGCAGACAAGATAATCGTTGTGGATAAAGGAGAGATTGTGGAAGAGGGCAATCACGAACAATTGCTCGAAAAGGAAGGCTTTTACGCCAACCTTTATCGTATGCAATATAAAGAAGTCCTGAAAATTTAGTTTCTGCCTCCCGTATCCAGCGGAATTGGTGGCGGGCCTATCAGGAAGTCATCTTCCTCGTTTCGTTTTGCAGGCGTACTATCGCTGTCAATGCCAAGCGAATCACTTTCCGCAGGTGCCCACTGAGTGGGGCAATTGTAATTCTTCGAAACTTTGAATGATGGTTTGGGGAATGGCCCAGGCTCCAAGGCCAGCGACTTGTTCCTGTATATTTTTTCCAAAAAGCTTCCTACAATCGGTAAGGCCGTTTTTGCGCCCTCCCCGAGATCCGTTGACCGAAAGTGAATGCTCCGGTCATCACCGCCCACCCAGGCGCCTACAACGAGGTCGCGGGTAATGCACATGAACCAGCCGTCAGAGTTGTTGGATGTTGTTCCTGTTTTTCCGCCCAGTTCATTGCCGTTTCTGGTCACATCGAATTTCCAGCGAATGCTTCCCGAAGTTCCGCCCGGCTCTTCCACGCCGCCTTTCAGCATTTGAACCATTAAAAACGCAGATTCTTCGCTAATCGCCTGACGGTGTTCCGGCTGGAATTCTTCAATCACTTTTCCGTTGCTATCCTCAATCTTGGTCACCAAAATCGGCTGCGTGTATGTTCCGTTGTTCACAAATACGCCATAAGCAGCCACCATATCATAAAGCGATACATCAAATGGGCCGAGCCCGATCGAAGGTAATGCTTTTAACGGCGTTGTAATGCCCATTTTCTTGGCATAGCGGGCGACATTAGCAGGCCCGACCTGATCCGTAAGCTCAGCAGTAACCGAGTTGATTGATTGTGCCAATGCGCGGCGCAATGTCATGTTCGAATAGGAGAATGTGCCTGTTGCGTTCCTTGGACGCCATTCCTTTTGCTCGCCATCCTCCATGTATATTTTTTCAAACGGCTTATCTACAATCTGGTCACAAGGCGACATGTTGAATGAAGAATCATCAATGGCCGTCGTGTATACAAACGGTTTGAATGTTGATCCAGGCTGTCTCTTGCCTTGTTTTACTGCGTCGTATTTAAAATAATTGTAATCCAAACCACCTACCCAGGCTTTAATCTGGCCTGTTTGCGGGTTCATGGCCATCATACCGGCGCGTAATACGCGTTTGTAGTAATCCAAAGAGTCCATCGAACTCCAGTATTTCTTCATCTCTCCACTGTTCTTCCAGTCGTACACGGTCATCGTGTCCTTTTTGTTGAGATAATATTTAATACTATCCGGCTGGTTTGGAAATTTGGCGGCGAGGGATTTGTATTTGCTGGTGCGTTTTACAACATTATCCAGGAAATCGGTTATCTCTTTTCCCTGTTCGTCTCGCCACGGATTCTGGTTGCGCCAGTGATCTTCAAAAACGCGTTGCAACTGCTTCATTTTCTGCACCATAGCCTCTTCCGCAGCTTCCTGCATGCGCGAATCAATGGTTGTATAGATTTTTAAGCCATCTGTATAAAGGTCGTAACCGTTTTCGTCACCCCATTTTTTTACAAAATCAACAACAGCATTCTTAAAATAATTGGCATTACCATCGTACGGCGTCTCGAATTTGGTCTTCAATTCAATGGGCAAAGCGCTGATGGAATCTGCTTGTTTGGCCGAGATATAGCCGTATTTCTGCATTTGGTTGATCACCACATTACGCCTTTCCAGCGACCGTTTCATGTTACGGATCGGGTTATAGGTCGTGGTGGCTTTTTGCAAACCAACCAAAACGGCCGATTCCTGAATGTTCAGGCTATCAGGGGATTTGCTGAAATAGGATTGTGCAGCTGTGTTAATTCCATAGGTATTGTTACCATAATCCACCGTGTTGAAATACATGGTAAGGATCTCTTCTTTGGTAAAATTTCTCTCAAGTTTAATAGCGGTGAGCCATTCTTTGGTTTTATATATCAATGTTCCGAATCCGGGAACGTAGCCTAATATGCCTCGCGCACCGGTCTTCCGGGTTTTGAAAAGTTTTTTTGCCAATTGTTGTGTAATCGTGCTGCCGCCTCCGCGGTCTGTAGCGCCGGTAATAATGCCGACAGCCACACTTGCCATTGCTTTGTAATCAATTCCCGAATGTTTGTAAAAACGCACATCTTCTGTGGCGATCAGTGCTTTAACCAGGTTGGGGGAGATCATTTTAGCGGTTACCGGCGTCCTGTTTTCTGTATAAAACTTGCCGATCATTACGCCGTCGGAAGTGTAAATTTCAGAGGACTGGGCAACCTTCGGATTTTGCAGATCTTCCACGCTGGGCATACTGCCCATCAGCCACAGGAAGTTGGTTTCCACAGAAAAGATATAGACCGCAAATGCGATGAACCCGTAAAAAAAAGTCTTCCAAACGATGACAACCGGCCGGTAATAAGGCGCGTTAACATCCACTTTATCATGCCACCAGTCGCTGATCGATCTTTTCCTGGTTCGGTAGGAGTGAAAATAGGCATCTGCACGGTTCTTACCTGTAACTAGTGAAGTTAGCTTGTATGCAACGCGGTTGATGAATGTTGAAAGCTGTGTTCCACTGAATTGAAACAATGCTCTGATTTTATTAAAGAACGATCTGATAACTTCCATCAAACGTTAAGGTTCGTAAGAATTCAAAGATAAGAAAAGCCGGACATTTATGACTTAGTCCGGCTTTTTATGAATTATTTGATCAGGCTTTGTCGAATTTCAACGCAGCGCCATTCATGCAATATCTGAGGCCTGTGGGTTTCGGGCCGTCATTGAAAACGTGTCCCAAATGCCCGCCACACGTCCTGCATACCACTTCTGTTCGGATCATGCCGTGGCCACGGTCCACAATTTCTTCCACATTGCCCGATGAGATCGGCTGGAAGAAACTGGGCCATCCCGAACCGGAGTCGTACTTAGTCTCCGAGCTGAACAAGGGCGTGCTGCAAGCTGCGCACACATAGGTTCCTTCCTCTTTATTGTCGTTATATGGGTGTGAAAAAGGCCTTTCTGTTCCTTTTTCAAAGAGCACAAAGCATTGTTGTCCCGTCAGCTCTTTTTGCCACTCTTCTTTGGTTTTTTCTACTTCTCTCATTCTAGTGCTTGTTTAAAGATCATGGCGCCAATAAGAAAATTGTACCATATCATTATTAAACGCGGACGGCGCATTTATCGTTTGCGAAAAATGCGTCTAATCCACGAATCTTCTGGTGGCCAGCATTGATTTTGTGATTCGGGCGGACGACGGAAAAGACCTGCCGATATTCCGAAATACAAATTAAAGGATTTTGGGTTGCCAATGTTCAGTAATCCGGTCAAGTGATCGGTTCCGATCCACAATGGTCCCGCACGTCCGGCAAGACCGATAGCCGGCGATCTGTAACGGTTCATTAATGTTAAAGGAACAGAGATTTCATACCATTTGTGCTCATAGCGCGGTGTTACCGAAATCGCTGATTCTGCTTTCATGCCAAATGCATTTTGGGAAATCAGATTTTGAACCCATAATCCGCTAACGTAAACCCTGGGCTGAACATTGTAATCCACACTCGCCTGAAAAGCCGTCGGCAAAACGGATTTGAAATTAGGGGCAAGCGGTGCACCGCCGTCGAGTGAGCTGTTGATTGCATTAAAAATCCCCTCGGAGCCTTCCAGTTTTTGGAATGAATCGTATCTCAGTTCTTTGTTGGTTGTATGGATTTCTTGTTGTAAAACGTAGGCTGGATTTTTGAAATGAACCCGGCCAATGTCTGTCAGTGAAACTGCAACACGATATAAATATTTGTTTTTAGATGCGTCCCGCTTTCTTTCGCCTTTTTCCGTGTAAGTGTATTTGTTAATGTCCGGCCTGTATTCATAAACCGCACCAAGGTCAAAACCCCAGCCGCTTCCCGGAGGCGCGCCGCCGACGAGCCATGCAGGCGATGGTTTAATGTTTTGAAACCCTTCGTCCCGCGTCATCCCGTAACGGACATTAATTTCTTCCACGCGAATAAACTGGCGCTTGTTTTCCCAGGTTTCGTCCGGCTGAATGTCGTAGGAAGAATTATCGATGATCGCGTGTGCATTGTACAATCCGATAAGTCTTTTTACAGTAAATCCAACTTTCAAATAATCGGTTTCATTATCAATTACGGTCCCGCCTACTGTAAAAGCAACTTCGCCCAAGCCATTCAAATGCAGCTTACCCGACTGGTTATCAAAGAAAGGGCCCTGTAATTCTTCCAGTTGCGTGGTTTTACTTATCAGCCTCGCCAGCGGCTCGGTAACACCCGTTGTGTTCAGAATGTATCTTGCCCTTGTGGAAATACCCACGCCGATTTTTCCTTTAAACAAATTAAACATCACCGAAGGCAGGCGCGTGTCCCCACCTGCGTTCATATATTTTCGGTTTCCGTTCAATTTTTCCCCCAAATAGGAACGCGGAAATTGTAAAACGCCACGCTCATTACGGTATTCGTCGGATACAGTGTTGGTAATGAGGCTCAAAAAGGAGTAGGGAGCTTCATATCTGACATGGTTGTTGGCGGTGTAAAACTGACTGCCTACCACATTGACATACACGCTATACCGACTGTCGGCAACAAAGGCCGGATTGTGATATAATGCGTTGGTTCCCGCATAGTTACCCATTGCAACACCCGGCAAATGCTGGGAATCGGCAGCCTGCGCCATTCCCAGAATGAGTGCAATTACAGGTAAGCAATGTTTAAACATATCGTAATGAAGACGTTGATGCGGGGCTAAATCCTTGCAAAGAAAAGCCTAACTGCACGGACTTCCAACCGAGTTTGACCGAATGGATAAATAATGTTTGCATTAAACGAACGGTATGATTTTAATATTTAGCCTTACCTGGTATTTATCGGTCCATTTTATTTGTAAATCAAAACATTGACCATATATTGTTTTGTAAATAACTGATATATACTTATTCAAATTTTGTATTGTATGAATTTTTCATTTTCTAATTATCAAAGCGAAAATTTCTTCGATGAAATGTTCACCGCAGATGGAGAGATACGGCCGGGGTACGAACATTTAAAGAACAAATTTGAAAACCTCACACACGACGACCTTACAAACCGCCAGCTGGCCACCGAACGTGCATTGCTTTCCATGGGGATCACATTCAATGTGTATTCTGAAGGCGAGGGCACCGAGCGGATCATGCCCATAGATATTATCCCGCGCGTGCTTTCCAATGCCGAGTGGGAATGGCTCGAAACCGGCCTTAAACAGCGTATCAAGGCATTAAACATGTTTATCGATGATGTTTACAATGAGCAGAATATCCTGAACGACGGCGTTGTGCCACGAGAATTGATCGAGTCCAGCAAATGCTTTTTAAAACCTTGTCTTGGATTGAAACCGCCTAAGGGAATCTGGTGCCACATTACCGGGACCGATTTAATTAAAGGCGATGACGGCACATTTATGGTTTTGGAAGACAACCTGCGCTGCCCGTCCGGCGTGTCTTATATGCTTGAAAACAGAGAGCTGTCTAAACAGATCTTTCCGGATGTGCTCGCCAGAACCGGCGTGAGGCCTGTTTCTGACTACCCGACACGGCTGCTGCAAATGTTGCAGCATTTGGCGGATCGCCCGAATCCAACTGTTGCTGTCCTGACGCCAGGCATTTATAATTCCGCTTATTTCGAACATTCTTATCTGGCGCAGCAAATGGGCGTCGAGCTTGTGGATGCGCGGGATCTGGTCGTTTCGGATGGATATGTAAAAATGCGGACTACAAACGGGCTCCAAATTGTAGACGTGATCTATCGCAGGATAGACGACACTTTCATGGATCCGGAAGCATTTAATCCTGATTCTTTGATCGGAATTCCTGGCATTTTTGAGGTTTATAAGAAGGGTCGTGTTGCATTAGCGAATGCTCCGGGAACCGGCGTGGCCGATGATAAGGTTGTATATGCATATGTGCCGCGGATTATCAAGTACTATTTAGGGGAGGAAGCCATTATTCCAAACGTGAAAACATACATCTGCGGCGAGCAGGAGGATTTTGATTATGTCATTGAAAATATCGCCGAACTCGTTGTAAAAGAAGCCAATGAAGCAGGTGGCTATGGCATGTTAATCGGACCAAAAGCGACTGCGGAAGAACACGAATTGTTCAGGGAAAAAATCCGCGACAACCCGAGGAACTACATTGCACAGCCTACAATTTCGCTTTCGCGGGTGCCTTGTATGGTGGAAGGACACGCGGAAGGCAGGCATGTGGATCTGCGCCCGTACATATTATACGGGGACGATATCAGCGTGATTCCGGGTGGGCTCACGCGTGTAGCGCTTCGTAAAGGTTCTTTGGTCGTTAATTCGTCACAAGGCGGAGGGGGCAAGGATACCTGGGTTCTGTATTAATATATCATTAACAGTTGCTGGCAGGCTGTTGATGATAATGGTTTATTAAATTCTTTTAAACCAGATTTATTGACTGCCTGATTTTTTATCAATATATAAAGCAACTTAAATGATAAAGCAATGCAACGTGAAGTAACCGGTTGGTATAGTCCGGCACTGAATAAGAATATGGATATTGCGGTCTACGGACATTATGGAATAGCCTTGTTAATGATTCCAACAGCAGCCTCGGATTATTTAGAGTACGAACAAAATGGATTAATAGAGAGCATTGCGCCTTATATCAATGCAGGGAAAGTAAAAGTATATTGTATTAATAGTATCAATGCAGAGAGCTGGCTGAACCCGCATATGCATGGTTACGACAAAGCGGTGCGGCACCAGTTGTTCAATGACTACGTGATTAAAGAAGTTATCCCGTTTATCAAGGACACTTCAAGTCAGAATAACGAAATTATTGCCGCGGGAGCGTCATTTGGCGCCATGCATGCAGCAAATCTGTTCTTCAAGCATCCCGATTACATTCATGGGATTATTGCCATGAGCGGATGTTACGACCTGAGCGTTTACACGGACGGCTATTACGACGACAATGTGTATTTCAATTCGCCGGTGCATTACTTGCCGCAATTGAAAGCCGAATGGCATCTTTCCATGTATCGCGACAGCCGTCATATTCATTTCGTGACGGGCTCGGGCGCTTACGAGGTTCCTGAATATTCGAGAGCTATTTCATCGATCCTTACTTCCAAGAATGTTCCGCATGAGCTGGACATTTGGGGGCCGGATATGCCGCACGACTGGTGGGTTTGGAAACGGATGCTTCCTTACTATTTAGAGACGCGGTTTCAATAAAAATACTGGAAAATAAAAAGCTCAAAGTTCAGACGACGCAATGTCTGCAAACTTTGAGCTTTTTATTTTAATATATATCTGAATCAGGCGCCTTCAAACTGCCTTAAAAACCGGACATCATTTTCTGTAAACAGGCGGAGGTCATTGATTCCATAACGCAACATGGTAATCCGCTCGATTCCCATCCCGAAAGCAAAGCCTGTATATTCTTCGCTGTCTATGCCGCAGTTGGTAAGCACATTAGGGTCAACCATTCCAGATCCTGCTATTTCAACCCAGCCTGAATATTTGCAAATGTTGCAACCCTTTCCCTTGCAAATGAAACAGGTCACGTCAATTTCCGCGCTTGGCTCTGTGAAAGGAAAATAGGAGGGGCGCAGACGGATTTTGGATTCTTTACCAAACATTTCTTTGGCAAAGTGATATAATGTGTCCTTCAAATCTTTGAAACTCACATTCCGATCTACATATAAACCTTCGACCTGGTGAAAAACACAGTGCGCACGGGCGGAAATTGCCTCATTTCGGAAAACGCGGCCAGGCATAATAGACCTGATCGGCGGTTTTTGGCGTTCCATCAGTCTGACCTGCACATTAGAAGTGTGCGTACGCAGCAGCACATCATCTTTCACTTCGCCCTCACTTTTTGAAATAAAGAACGTATCCTGCATTTCGCGGGCCGGATGGTTGTCGGCAAAGTTCAAAGCGCTGAAATTATACCAGTCTTTTTCAATTTCGGGTCCATAGGAAACATTGAAACCCATTCGCTCGAAAATCTCAATGATCCGCCTTCTCACGATAGTCAGCGGATGCAGGCTCCCCTGCTGATTGGGAATAACCGGCAATGTGAGGTCAATGACCATCTCGGGATTACTATCCGCTGCGCTTTCTATGGACGCATTAAATTCCTGAAAACGGTTTTGAGCAAGATTTTTAAGTGTGTTCAGCTCCTGGCCCACCGCTCGGCGGTCTTCCTGAGGAATGTTTTTTAAACCTTCGAACAGTTCGGTAACTATGCCTTTTTTACTGATATATCTGAGGCGGAAAGCTTCCAGCTGGTCTTTACTGTCCACTGTGATTTGTTCAATTTCCGAAATTAACTCTTTAACGCGTTCAGTAACCATAAACTATTGTTGTTATCTAATGATTGGAGGCCGGTATGCATCAGGATCCACACCAAAATAGGTGCAAAGATAATTAAAGTTCGGCCTCCTGGTATGCATCGGTCGGCGCGAATAATATCAATTCAGCTAATCTGAAATTTCAGGCAAATTTCGGGAGTAAGTAGAATTACGCATTTTACTAAGTTTACTTACGCCTTTTGGATTTTAAGCCAATGTTAATATTTTGATTTTCAGGCGATTATATTCGTGTACGTACTTTTACGTATTTCCAGTATATACGCTATATGCTAATTTTGATTCAAGAAAACAAAACAACATTAGTCTCTATTACCATGAAAAACTTTTCAAGCTTTACACACCCCAACCTGTCAGGAAAATCAATCAATGGCAGCGCTTCTTCGATCTCCGTGCAATCTATGGGACGGACCATATATTTGGCTCCTGAGGTAATTACTTTTCTTGAGGGAGAAGGCAATTACACATTCATATATACGAACACTGGCAAAAAGTATCTGGTTTCCAAAACCTTGAAATCTTTGGCCGGTCAGTTAAATCCAAATTTCATGCGTGTTCACAAATCCTATCTTGTTAATTCGGATTACGTTGTGGAACGCCTTGAAGATGACCGCATGCTGAAATTGTCTTGTGGCAAAGAAGTGGTGGTCTCACGCAGGAAAATCAAAGAAATCACCGGAATGCTTGATCATACCAATCTGCGCATTTCCGCATAAGGATTTTTGGTGAATTAAATTAGTGGGTTATTCATAAAAACAGCAGCCATCGCTCAGATCGAAGGCTGCTTGTTTTGTTTTATGGGGGAAAATATAAAGATTGAATGATTGAATGATTGACCGGGGCGCCGGTGCGATGAGTGAATATTCTGGATCAACATTTATTCACTCATTCATCATTAAAATATCTTCAAGCCTAGTGTTACCTGCCAGGATTTTATCTTTTGTTTCACAGTTTCATTTCCGCTTCCAACCGTTTGTCCATTCACCTGGAACGAAGCAAGATTGGTAAAGGAGCCTTCCCTTCTCACATCAAGGCTAAAACTGCCGATATCCAGACCAGCTCCGATCTGATATCCGAATGTCGCCTCAGACATTGCATTATTAAGATCCGAAGTATAATGTTCGAAAGCGTCTCTCAGCCGCTGGTTATCACCGATTCTGAAAGAAGTAACTGGTCCGGCCAGAATCCGTAATGGACCTCCTTTAAAACCAATTAGCAAAGGCACGTCAATGTTGCTGTATTTTACGTTTACCGTTTCTCTTACGGGAGTTTCAAGGTGATTCTTGATTATTTCAAATGATCCCCCTTTGGTAGAAACCAAAACTTCCGGCTGAATAAACAATGTGCGGCCGAATCTTGCATATATCCCGCCAACTGCCCCTGTTCTTGTATCAAAGCTTTGTTTCAAATTGTCTTTCACTTCTTTACCATCGTATCCCAAGTATGGGTTTCCCGTTGCATCGTATCTCGTCGTAAAAACATCTCCCATTGTCAGGCGTGATAAGTTCACGCCACCCTTAATACCGAACGCAAAACCTTTTTTCTGTGCTTGCGCCGATGTTATGGCCATCAGGCATAACAAACAAATACAAGCAACTTTTGTCAGGATGTTCATGGATAATATAATTTTTTAAGTAAAACCGGTTAATAACGCCAAAAAATAAAAAACTATACCCAACCTATATTTTTTTTGATTTTGTGGCCGAAACGTACGAATATTTGGATAATTATTGGCTAAATCGTGTTAATATCTAAGCATATATAAATATTACTTTTCTACTTATGGCCAAAGCCAAGACAGCCTATTTTTGTCAGGAATGTGGGTATAATTCACCCAAATGGGTGGGTCGGTGCCCCTCGTGCGGAGAATGGAATACTTTTGTTCAGGAAGTTATTGAAAAAGAAGATAAAAAGACGGCGGTTGCCTGGAAAGGCGTTAATCTGGCCAGCAGGCCGCGAGCAATTGCCCAAATAGAATATCAGAATGAGCCCAGGATCACCACATTCGATGGAGAGCTCAATCGGGTGCTGGGAGGCGGAATTGTGCAGGGTTCGCTGGTTTTAATCGGTGGAGAGCCAGGCATCGGGAAGTCTACATTGATGCTGCAAATTGCGCTTACGCTCTCCAATAAAAAAGTTCTTTACGTTTCGGGAGAAGAATCCGATCAGCAGATTAAGATGCGGGCGGAACGGATGGATTCCAAGAGCGACAACTGCTTTATCCTTACCGAAACGCATACCCAAAATATCTTCCGGCAAATTGAAGACTTCCAACCCGAAATCCTGATTATTGATTCGATCCAAACCATGCAATCGACTTACATTGAGTCGGGTGCAGGCAGCGTGTCGCAGGTGAGGGAATGTACGGCTGAATTCATGAAATATGCCAAGGAAATGGGCGTTCCCGTTTTTCTGATCGGGCACATTACCAAAGACGGTTCGCTGGCAGGTCCGAAAGTGCTGGAACATATGGTGGACACGGTTTTGCAATTTGAGGGAGACCGTCATAACACCTATCGCATTCTCAGGACCGTAAAAAACCGCTTTGGAAGCACATCAGAACTGGGTATTTACGAAATGCATGGTTCCGGTTTGCGGCAAGTTAGTAACCCGTCCGAAATCCTCATTTCCCAACGTGACGAACCTGTAAGCGGCATTGCCATAGGCTCCATGATGGAAGGAAACAGGCCGTTGTTGATTGAAATACAATCGCTTGTGAGTGTTGCCAATTATGGGACACCGCAGCGCAGTAGCACCGGTTTTGATGGAAAGCGACTTCAAATGTTGCTGGCCGTTCTGGAAAAGCGAGGCGGATTTCGATTAGGTGTTCAGGATGTATTTTTGAATGTGGCCGGTGGATTAAAAGTGGAAGATCCTGCCATTGACCTGGCCGTCATTGCCTCCATTGTTTCGTCTTATGAAGACAAATTTATCCCGCCATCGGTCTGTTTTGCCGCGGAAGTGGGGCTTGGGGGCGAAGTAAGAGCTGTGAACAGGATAGAAAACAGGATTTTTGAGGCGGAAAAGTTGGGTTTCAAAAAAGTTTACATTTCGAAATATAACAGCAGAGGCTTGGATTTGAAGAAATTCAGAATTGAGGTCATCTCTGTTGCAAGCCTGGATGAGCTCTTTATGTCCCTATTTCTTAACACATAACATGCTCGCTTTGAACACGCTTTATCAGTATTTGGCATAATAGGTTTGCAACTTGCTGGTAAGGCGTTCATAAATGGGTTTGCTAAATTCAATAAACAGTTGTTGGGGTGCGGGAGGCAGCAATTCCTGGCTTTTGCACTGCCTAAGCTGGGCCGCAGTCAGCGCGCGTTCGTCGCCATTGAAATGCGCCCATTCGCACATCCAGTTGTATTCGCCATTAAATTTTTCCTGCGTCACCACACGTTTGGTCTTAAAATCCATGATCTGCATATCCAGCAATCCTGCGGAAAGCACGGTTTTACGGTTTTGGGTAAATTTGGCTGTGACCTTGTCATAAATAGGCGTTTTGGATCTTCCCACCTGTTTTTCACCCACTTTTACACTGTCTTTGCTGATCACAACTTTCGTATTTTTCTCGACGAGTGTATTTCCTACAACAAAGTCGTCAAATTGAAGCTTGATAATGTGATCTGGTTGTATTTTGAGATTAGCGGCTTCCTCAGGCATATAAAATCGCACAAATTTGTTGAGCCGCTTGTTGGTCTGCAAATATTCATTGACACGTTCCTGAAAATATTCATTGCTTAACTGATAGGTCCTGGAAGTGACAAGCACCTGTTCTACAACCACTTTGAAAGAAGCGATTTCATAGGCCAGATCCAGCCGTTCTCGAACATCATTGAAGTTGGGCAGAATGTTATTGACCACTTCGAAATGCTCGTATGCCTTTCGGGCACTTTCCCGATCGCCAATTGCCAGCAATGTTTGCGCTTCCTTGTAACGGACGTTCGCAGCATTGTGCCTTGCCATTTTCTCTTCCTGTGCAAAACGTTTCGCATCGACCACCTTCGCGCAAGAGCCGCATTGGTCTAAAACGAGAAAAAGCCGGTTGAGTTTTTCGTAGGATTGCAGCTCCGCCTCCCATCTGAAAAGGTCTTCTGACTCTTTATTTTGCTTAATGTCGTTTAGATGCTGTTCCAGCGCTAACGGATACGCCTGTTTGAGTATATCAATGGAAGCGGTATGGCCAGGATTACTCTTCAGTTTATCAGCTGCACGAATGACCGAATCATCGAAATTGCCTTTTTTTAGAGACTTTTCAGCTGATTTACAAGCAAATAGCAGAAGGAGTAGGACGGCGAAATAGGAGAAGTGAGTAAAGTATTTTTTCATATGACTGACGCGCGGAAGGGGTGGGATCTGCGATCAAATTTCTGAAAAAATTACCTCATTTTCGAGTGTTTTACTAAATAGGCCATGAGGATGGGATCGAAGCCTTTTGCAATATCAGCTTCAATAAAATCGATCTTGTACTGGCCACATTTCAGTTTAAGTTTTTGATAAAAATCGCCGACAAATTCCTTGTAAGAATCTCTCACCTGATCGGGCTGGACTTTGATCCTTTCACCCGATTCCAGATCAATAAATTCGTAGGGCCGATTTTCAAACGCGAACAATTCTTCGGTGTTGCGGTCGGTAACATGGAAAAGAAGCACTTCATGCAGGTTGTGACGCAAATGCTGTAATGCGGAAAAAATCTTGTCGGCTTCTTCCAGATTATCGAACATATCGCTGAAAATCACAACAAGTGAGCGCTTATGTATCTTTTCAGCTATTTGGTGCAGGACGCTGGCGACGGAAGTTTTGAGTAGCGGCCGGGTGCTTTGCAGCACATTGTCCAATTCCAGGATAATCTTATGCACATGCGAAGGCGTGGACTTTACAGCCGTCTGAATTTCAATGTTTTCTGAAAATGTGCAAAGACTAACTGCGTCTTTTTGCCTTTGCAGGAGATAGGTAAGGCTTGCAGCTGCCATGACGCTAAAAGTCATTTTACCAAAACCTTCCTCCGGATAATACATGGACGAGGAAGTGTCCAGCAATAAATGACAACGGAGATTAGTCTCTTCTTCGTAGCGCTTTACATAAAGCCGGTCTGTTTTGGCATAGACCTTCCAATCAATGTTACGCGTAGATTCTCCTGTATTATAAAGCTGATGTTCAGCAAATTCAACTGAAAACCCGTGAAATGGGGATTTGTGCAGGCCAGTGATAAAACCTTCAACCAATTGCTTTGCCAGAAATTCCAGATTGCCGAACTCCCTTACTTTTGCTAGATCAAGTTGTCGGCTGTTCATTCTGAAATTACGTTATCTATCGTCGCGCATAGCAACTACTTTTCCGGATTTGGCGTCAATTTGTTCATTGGGGTCGAGGAGGACCATTCCTTCCATTCCTACTACGCGGATCGAAACATTCGCAACGCCTTTTGCAATGATCCCAAGTAATCTGGCGGCCTCATTGCTCAGATCGACCAGCCTGTTTTTCGCATAGGGACCGCGATCGTTCACTCTAACTATCACTTTTTCATCGTTATCCAGATTCGTTACTTCGAGCATCGTGTTAAGCGGGAAGCTTCGGTGAGCTGCTGACAATTCTGTGCTTTTATGCACTTCTCCGAAGGAGGTTTTCTTGCCGTTGAACCGGCTTGCATAATAAGATGCGTGACCGGTTTCAGTTTTGCCCAGCTTAACTTGTGCGAAAGTTGCCGGTGCGGAAGCGAATGCTAACAGGACGAGAATCAGAATACGATTATAAGTCATATCTCTGGTTTTAGGTGAAACATAATAAGGTAAAACTCCTTATTTCTTACTGTTTATTTGGTAGTTCCCAAAAAATCGGAAACCCACGAATTTCAAAGCTAAGAAAAACTTTTTAGAAAAGAGCAATTTCAAATGCTAAAGTGATAAGCCGCATGAAAATTGTGCTAGTCAATACTAACAAATTGCTAATATGTGCCCGTTTTTTTGTTAGCAGCAATAAACTTTATATTTTAGCGTTTGAAAACCTATTTAAAACTTAACATAGTGGAAGACAGAGAGCAAATCTACTCCAAAAGGGTCAGGGCAGGAAAAAGGACTTACTTCTTCGATGTTCGCTCGACGCGATCCAACGATTATTATCTTACCATCACAGAAAGCCGTCGTCATCCACAGGGAGACGGGTTCACGTATGAAAAGCACAAGATGTTTTTATACAAAGAGGATTTTGATAAGTTCGTTGATGCTTTGAAGGATGCCGTGGATCACGTGAAAACAGAGTTGATGCCGGAAGTTGACTTTTCTCAGTTCGAAGCCAAAGCCGATGAGGTGGACGTAGTTGGTGAGTCGGACCTTAAGTGGGATTAAAAAAATTGAAAGAATGAAAAAGCCTTCGCAATCAATTACGAAGGCTTTTGGTTTTTCTACTCGCTAAGTGGTAATTTTGCAAAAATTATCATCTGGCAGACAGGAGTTCTTTGCACTGTTGCATTGAAAACTACCTGCTTTTAACTGCATAAAATATAACATGAGTCTTCAATGTGGGATCGTGGGATTGCCGAACGTAGGGAAATCCACTCTTTTTAATGCCATTTCAACCGGTAAAGCCGAAGCTGCCAATTATCCATTCTGTACAATCGAGCCCAACGTAGGCGTGGTAACCGTGCCCGACGAACGGCTGGATATTTTGACAAAACTGGTTAGTCCTCAGAAAGTTATACCGACAATTATAGAATTCGTTGACATTGCCGGGCTTGTGAAAGGCGCGAGCCAGGGAGCGGGTCTTGGAAATAAATTTCTTGCCAACATCCGGGAAGTTGACGCCATTGTGCATGTCGTAAGATGTTTTCAGGACGAAAATGTGGTGCACGTGGAAGGACGCGTAGATCCTGTTTTTGATAAAGAGATCATCGACATTGAATTACAGATGAAAGATCTCGAATCTGTTGACAAGAAAATCCAGAAAACAGAAAAGGGTGCGCGTGCCGGTGATGCGAAAGCAAAATCAGAACTGGAATGGTTGAAAAAATATAAAGCAACGCTAGAAGAAGGCAAAAATGCCCGCAGCGTGGTGATTGATGAAGAAACGAAGGAAGCAGTGATTGGCGATCTGCAATTGCTGACGGCAAAACCGGTTCTATATGTTGCTAACGTGGACGAAGGTTCGATGCTCACAGGCAATGAATATTCTGAAAAATTGCGTGAAGCAGTGAAACACGAAGGAGCGGACGTGATTGTACTTTGCGCTGCTATTGAGTCACAGATTTCTGAGATCGAAGATCCGGAAGAGCATGAAATGTTCCTTGGTGAATATGGACTGAAAGAGTCGGGTTTGAGCAAGCTGATCAGAGCATCGTATTCGCTGCTAAATCTGATCACATATTTCACAGCCGGCGTTAAAGAAGTAAAGGCCTGGACCATTGTGAAGGGCTGGAAAGCGCCACAAGCAGCAGGCGTGATTCACAGTGATTTTGAAAAAGGTTTTATCCGCGCGGAAGTGATAAAAATTGCTGATTATGAGCAATATAAAACAGAGGCTGGTGTGAAAGAAGTAGGTAAGATGGCTGTTGAAGGAAAAGAATATGTAGTTGCGGATGGAGACATTATGCACTTCCGTTTTAATGTATAAAGTGCATTTTTGAGAGATTGCGGAGCGGCCATTCGGTCGCTCCTTTTTTATGACTTTTATCGTCTGCGGTTCCATTCAACGGTGCGATAACCAATCAGCAGATCAGCCCTTCCCGCCTGTGGGCGATGATAGATGAGGATGTCATAATCATTTTCTGTCGCGCCATAATTGCCTTCAATAAATCCTTCATCCGCTTTCTTTTCGCCGTTTCTCAACATCGCATAGTTGTAGTTAATAACACCCTGTTTTACCATCATTTCCACTTCGTAGGCATTGGTAGCGACATTGTAGGTCATTTTGTTGGTATTCGTCAGTTGCCAGAGGTTGAAGGCGCCGTTAACGTAAAATGCCGCATCCGGATCCTGTTCTGTTCGTAATGAGAACAGCACGGGCGTATAATCCGCTTCGATGCTCCCGCGACCAGATTCCCGCTGATCTACAATGTATTGACCATTAAAGTCATCGATCTGTATGTAGGCATTATTATTACGGGATTTGTCGGGAAAAAGCATAAGCCGTGTAAATTCATCGGAGCGCTCGATCTCATTCACGCCATAACCTCTGCCGGTCAGGCTTCTGCTATCGAAGTAACGAAATTCATTTCCGCCGGGGAATGTGTTTTCCAGGTCAAAGAATGTGTATTCCAAAATCTGATCAAACGGCCTGACATTCGTCGGTTTGAAGTTCGCCCTGATCTCGTCAAACCGAAAGTTTT
Source organism: Dyadobacter fanqingshengii (assembly GCF_023822005.2). Taxonomy (GTDB): domain Bacteria; phylum Bacteroidota; class Bacteroidia; order Cytophagales; family Spirosomataceae; genus Dyadobacter; species Dyadobacter fanqingshengii. Next base: position 3,484,146 of record NZ_CP098806.1, on the reverse strand, counting down.
TTCTGAGCACGACTTTCAAATCTGTTTGCGGCGCATTCAGCGGATAACCTTTATAATTAACCGAGAAATCGATCTGCTGGTCGGAAAACTGCTGCTGAATTCCTTGCGAAAAGCGTGCTTTCGCGTCAATGCTCACCCGTGACTCGTAAAGCATGAATCTCCTGCTCAGAACAGGTTTCCTATCGCGATCAGAATAAACATAAATCACGTAGTTGCCTGAAATTTTGAGCTTCGGCAATTCCAGCTTATAATGGAAATAAGGAACCTTGGTGCTGAATGATTGCTGATAATCATTGATCGGATATTCATTGAACTCGAATGTAAATTCAATGTCGTTCAGGTTGGATTTGGTCCAATCGGCGTTACAATGGATGATTTTCGCACGATAACCTTCAAACTGACCAGTAAGGTCATCAAACTCCAGAACCAGCGGGGCAGGGCTTGTCAGGGGTTTTACGGCAGGTGTGAGCAGGCGCGTGGGGCTCTCAGGATCTTCGAGTGCGGGATAAAGTAAAACGGTCTTTATCTTATCATTATATATGTAATCTTCCAGCCGGATGTTCTGCGATTGCGCAGTGGCATTCCCGTACATCAACATTAACCACAAAAAAAGCGAAATTGGCCTCATAATAAATCCTTTAAATATTCCTGCGACTTTTCATGTAATGTACGTCTGAATAAGCGAACGTGTTTTGCACGCTAGCAACTATTTTTTAACTTACATCATCCAACATGATCGCACAAACTATCAAAATGTATTCAGAAAAAGAATATCTCGAACTGGAGCGGAAGGCAGAGTATAAAAGCGAATACTATCGCGGAGAGATATTCGCCATGGCAGGAGCCGGTTCAAATCACAACCGAATTACGGAAAACCTGTCCGTTGAGATTGGCGGCTATTTAAAAGATAAATCCTGCCAGAGTTTCTCAAGCGACATGCGGCTGCATATCCCTGAGAATGGGCTTTACGCCTATCCTGATTTCCTTGTTGCGTGTGGAAGGCTTGAGTTTACAGATCAGGACAAAGAAATATTGGTTAATCCCACCATTATTATCGAAGTGCTATCTAGGACAACCAGCGCTTATGATAGAGGTGACAAATTCCACCTTTACAGATCTATTCCGACATTATTGGAATACATTCTAATTGACTCTCAGTCGATTAATGTTGAGATTTTTCGGAAAAATGACAATGGAAGTTGGATATTAGAATCAGAAACTGAGAATATTGATGACCATATTACAATATCTGCCTGCAATTTTCAATTGAAGTTACGCGATATTTATGCACGGACCAGTGGCTTAATCAAGCCGAAGGCAATATAAAAAAAGGGAAATCAAACGATTTCCCTTTCTGCATTGATAAGTTCTTACTTCCCAGCCAGCACATCCACTTCCAGCATCAGATTCTCCCAAGTCTCCGTGCTATCGTCCAGCTTCTGTTTAATGTCAGCATAAAAACGGTTCAAATCAGCGAGTGCTTTTGAATCATTGTAAATCTTGGGATCCGCGAGCTTCACTTCTGTTTCTGTTTTCTTTATTTCCAGGTTATTAATAGTCGCTTCCAATTCCTCAATCTGTTTCTGCGCTTTCTTTATTTTTTGAGAATCTTCGTTTGAGACTGATTTTCCATTGTTTTTCTGTGCATTGCCATTGGAAGGAGGTTGCTGAGAAGCTTTTTGCGGCGGTGCGCTGCTGACAGTTGCTTTATCGCTCACCGCAGATTGCAAACCACGCTCTTCAACCCACACTTCATATTCCTGATATGTTCCCGGATATTGCTTGATCTCGTGATCTTCAATATACCAGATCTTATTAGCAATGTTTTCAACAAAATATCTATCGTGGGAAACAACAATGTAACTACCTTCGTATTGCTGTAAAGCCTGGATTAGAATGTTCACCGACTGCATGTCCAAGTGGTTGGTAGGCTCATCGAGCAGCAGGAAGTTGGCTTGTGAAAGCAGAACTTTGGCAAGCGCAACCCGCGATTTTTCTCCTCCGGAAAGGACTTTGATCTTCTTGAAAACGTCATCCCCGGTGAATAGAAAGCATCCCAAAACGGTCCTTAACTCTGTTTCGGTTTTGTTGGAATTCGCATATTTAAGCTCTTCAATCAGGTTATGGTTCACATTCAGCGATTCCAGCTGATGCTGTGCGTAGAATGTGAAAGAAACATTGTGACCCAACCTTCTTTTTCCTTCAATAGGCTCCGTTCCAGCCACAACGCGAAGCACTGTTGATTTTCCGCGTCCGTTTGCACCGATTAACGCGATTTTGTCGCCGCGCTCCATGCTGATGTTGGTGCTGTCGAGAATGACCTTTTCGCCATAAGCTTTGGACGCATCCTCCAATTGGAAGACGTGCCTTCCTGGCTGCGTCGTAAATTGAAAGCGGAAGTGGACTTTTGCATTTTCATCAATAACCTGATCCACAACATCCATTTTGTCCAATGCCTTTACCCGGCTTTGAACCTGGCGGGATTTGGTTGCCTTGGCCTTAAAACGCTCAATGAAACGCTCAGTTTGGCGAATTTTCGCCTGCTGGTTTTCATAAGCACCGCGCTGAATTTCATTGCGTTCCTCTTTTTCCTCCATGTAGTAGGAGTAATTTCCAGCATAGTAATTCAGCTTTCCATTGGCAACTTCAACGGTTGTATCAATGGTGTTATCCAAAAATTGCCTGTCGTGAGAAACCACGATCACGGCGCCTTCATAACTCTGCACATATTTCTCAACCCACTGAATGGACGGTAAGTCTAAGTGGTTGGTAGGCTCATCGAGCATGAGTAACGACGGCTTTTGCAAAAGCAACTTTGCTAACATTACCCGCATTCTCCAACCTCCGGAAAATAATCTTAACGGTCTGTGTAAATCATCTGTTACAAAACCCAAACCTTCGAGAATGGCTTCTGCCTTAGATTGAATGGTATAACCGTCCAGTGCTTCAAATTCGTCCTGAACCCTCGCCAGCTTGTCAACAAGTGCGTCTGTATAGTTATGTTCCATATCATACAGGATCTTGTCCATTTGAACCTGCAAGATATTTTGCCGTTCAAAAGCCTGCATAGCAACCGACAAAATGGAATCATCACTTTGGTAAGAGAGTAAATCCTGGTTCAGGAAACCGATGGTGCAGTCTCCCGCTTTGGAGATATTTCCGCCGTCAGGCTGGAATTCTCCGTTTATCATTCTAAGGAGGGTAGACTTTCCTGTGCCGTTCAGACCGATAAGGCCGATCTTTTGTTTTGGCTTAATATGCAGCGAAGCACTGTCGTAAAGTGCCCGGTCGCCAAGAAAGTAACTGAGGTTCGTAATCGCGATCATGGCGCAAAGGTACGGCGAAGTAGGAGATAGAAAAAGTGTAATTGTTGGAATAGTTATAAATGGCAGTGCATAACCACGTAATTCTCAGATTTAATGTAAATTTGATACATGAACAATCTGTTTCCGATCTTTCTCAAACTTGAAAACCTGCATACGCTTATTGTAGGTGGAGGATATGTAGGTCTAGAAAAAATCACCGCCGTGCTCGACAATTCTCCGTTGGCCAATGTGTCCCTCGTTTCTCCGGACATCCGCCAGGAAATACGGGATATGGCAGAGGCAAATTCCCGGATAAGTTTAATTGAACGCAAGTTTGAAGACGCAGATCTGGCCGCAAAAGACCTCGTGATCGTCGCGACCAATGATAAGGAAGAGAATGCCAGGATCGCAAGTGTGGCCCGATCGAAAAATATGCTGACCAATGTTGCCGACACACCAGCCATTTGCGATTTCTATTTGTCGTCAGTAGTCAGGAAAGGGAACCTTAAAGTCGCTATTTCAACCAACGGCATGTCGCCCACTCTGGCGAAGCGGCTCAAAGAAGTTTTGGGAGAAGCTTTACCGGATAATCTGGAAACGGCGATGGAGCAGCTGAAAGCCGTCCGCGATATGTTAAAGGGAGATTTTGCCTCAAAAGTGGACGAATTAAACCGCATCACTTCGGTTTTGACAGAAAAAAAGAATTGAATCGAAAAATAGCCGAAAAAGGCCTTATTTCCCTACAATAATTTTGTGTCCGATGTGTTTTATTAATTGCAAACCAAAAGTTTAGCGCTCCCCTCCACATCGTTTCGTATTTCTGCGTATTATTGAGATCATTAACAACTAAATCCGTCCAGGCGGAATCCCATTAATTTTGCGTTAGACCTATACTTTCTTCTATATGGATGTTCTCTATCGGATCAGTGGCCTGAGTCGGCTTTCAGTCTTGCTTGCTATTTTAGTTTTTCTTTCCAGTTCATTTTCTGTTTTTTCAAATTCAGTATCAAGCGTTGATATTGATATAAAAGGCGTTGTCAAAAGCACAACCGGCGAAGCGCTGATCGGGTCAACGATCCGGGTGAAAGGAACCCAAAAGGGCACGGTAACGAACGAAAAAGGCGAGTTTGTGCTGCAGGGAGTGAATGATGCGGCTACGCTTGTGGTGACGATGATCGGGTTTTTGCCAAAGGAAGTTAAAGCTGCCAGAAGCATTTCCATTGAACTAGCGGAAGATGCAGTCGGATTGCAGGATGTGGTTGTGACTGGTTTTCAGCAAATTGATAAAAATAAATTTACAGGTTCCGCAGTAACATTAAAAACGGATGACGTCAAAATAGACGGCTTGCCCGATGTAAGCCGGATGCTTGAAGGCCGCGCGGCCGGAGTTTCCATCCAGAACGTTTCCGGAACATTCGGCGCAGCGCCTAAAGTCCGGATCCGGGGCGCTACTTCATTGAATGGCGATAACAAGCCTTTGTGGGTAATTGACGGGGTTGTGCAGGAAGATATCGTCAACATCTCCAATGATCAGCTTTCTAGCGGAGACCCGACTACATTGCTCGGGTCGGCGGTTGCGGGGCTTAACCCGGCTGATATTGAGACATTTGATATTTTGAAGGACGCGGCGGCGGCGGCTTTATACGGCGCAAGAGCCATGAATGGTGTGATTGTGATCACGACCAAAAAAGGAAAAAGCGGTAAACCAGTCATTACTTATGCTGGTAATTTCAGCACGCAGCTCACGCCAAGTTACCGGAATTTCAACATCATGAATTCCGCACAACAAATGTCGGTCCTGGGTGAGCTGGAAAGAAAGGGTTACCTCACTTCCAACATTCTTTCCAAGCCTGATTATGGTGTTTATGGTAAATATTACAACTCGCTGACCGGTGACGACCAGGGTAACTTCCCCATGCCAAACACGCCGGAAGCAAAGCGGAACTTCTTGCTGGGCTATGCCCGGGCGAACACCGACTGGTTTGATGTGCTCTTCAAGCAAAATTTCATTCAAGAGCATTCAGTAAGTGTATCCTTCGGGACGGATAAGTCTACGTCTTATGTGTCAACAAGTTATCTGGACGATAACGGCTGGACGATTGCAGACAAGGTCAAAAGATACACGCTGAATTTCAAAAACACTTACCAGCTTTCACCCAAAATTACGCTGGGCCTGTTGACGCTCGCTTCCGTGAGGAGGCAGGAGGCTCCGGGCTCGCTGAGCCGCCGAAGCAACCCTGTAGAAGGGAAGTTTGACAGGGATTTCGACATCAATCCTTTCAGCTATGCGCTCAACACAAGCCGGACGCTGACAGCGTATGACGAGAATGGGAACCTTGAATTTTTCCGAAGAAATTTTGCGCCGTTTAACATTGTTTCGGAGCTTGAAAATAACCGGATCAAGCTGAATCTGGCGGACATCAAGTTGCAGGGTGATTTTTCTTACAAGATCACGGATAACATTACTTATGATTTTATCGGTGCGCTGCGCTACATTCAAACTGGCCGCGAGCACATTATTACAGAAAATTCCAATATGGCCAATGCGTATCGCGCGGCGGATAACTCCACCATTGCATTAGCCAACAAATATCTTTACACAGATCCCGATGTGCCGAACGCATATCCCGTTGTTGTACTGCCCAGTGGCGGATTTTATAATACCAATGAGGATCAATTGCTGTTTTACAACATTCGTAACAACATCCGGTATAATAAGACATTCAATGAAAGACACGCCGTAAGTTTGCTTGCAGGGCAGGAGATTAAATATTCCAACAGGCAAAATCGCAATAACACGGGATATGGATTTCAGTATGAGCAGGGAGGGACGCCATTTGTGGATTACCGCATTTTAAAACAGACCATTGAAGCCAATTTTCAGTATTACGGCATGCGCATGGATTACGAGCGTTTCGCAGCATTTTATGGCAGCGCCGGTTATACATTGGACGACAAATACAACTTCACGGGCTACGTGCGTTACGACGGTTCAAATGGTTTTGGGAAGTCGGCCATTGCCCGCTGGCTGCCGACGTACACAGTGGCAGGTTCCTGGAATTTTGACCGGGAAGAATTTATAAAGCGGTTCAAATGGTTGAGTATGGGGCGGTTGCGTGCAAGTTATGGGCTTTCCGCAGATACAGGCCCTGCTACCAACTCGGCAGCGTTGTTCCAAAGCATTATCACAAGACGTCCTTATGGGGATGAAAAAGAGTCTGCTATACAGCTTGCGTCTCTTGAAAATACGGAGCTGACCTGGGAAAAACTTTATAGCGGAAACGTGGGATTGGACCTCGGCTTTCTGGCCAACCGCATCAACCTGAGCGTTGACGGGTACATCAGGAACAGCTTTGACCTCATCGATGAGATTAAAACGTCCGGGATCGGTGGACAGATTTATAAAGTTGCCAATTATGCAGATATGGAATCCTATGGTGTGGATTTCTCGCTGGATGGTGTTCTATTCAAAAATAAGGACTGGGATTTTCGCTCGCGTGTGACCGTGGGTTACGCACGTACGCGGATCACGAATGTTGATAACACACCGGGAATTTTTGACCTTGTAAAGGCAGAAGGCGCGAATGTGCAAGGCAAGCCTGTCAGAAGTTTGTTTTCGATCAAATACAACTCGCTTAACCCTGAAACGGGTGTGCCGATTTTCCTCAACGAAAATGGAGAAGTGAGTTCGGACGTCTATTTACAAGATCAGAATGTTGCCTATTTAAAATATGAAGGACCCGTTGATCCGCCATTTACGGGAGGTTTTAACAACACATTGACTTACAAGGATCTCTCTATGAATGTGTTCCTGACTTATCAGGCTGGCAACAAAATCCGTCTGAATCCTTTATATAAAAGCACTTTCAGCGATCTGGATGCAATGCCACGCGAATTTCTGGACAGATGGGTAATGTCGGGCGATGAAGATGTAACCAAGGTGCCTTCGATCAGCGACCAGCTGGAACAGCAGTATCTCGCAGGGACTTATCCTTACAACATTTACAATTATTCTACCGAACGCGTCGCAAAAGGAGATTTTATCAGATTGAAATCGGTGTCGCTGGCTTACAAAGTGCCATTGATTATCGCTTCAAAATATGGTTTCAAAGGCGCTAGCATTCAGTTGTCGTCGATTAATCCCTGGTTGATTTACGCGGATAAAAAGTTAAAAGGCCAGGATCCTGAATTCTTCAATTCGGGAGGGGTAGCGCAGCCGATCCAAAAGCAATTTACAGTGGCGCTCAAACTGACATTATAATCGTGAAGTTGGGCATTCAGTATGGACGATTTTAAGTTTTTAAATATGAATAAGACTAAAATTTTTAAAAAGATCCTCTTCACTCTGCCGGTTTTAATACTGTCGGGCTGCGAGGACTTTCTGTCAACCGAACCGGATAGCACGCGGGCCACGATCAGCACGCCCGCGCAGGTGTCGCAGTTGCTTACAACAGCTTATCCACAAGGAAGTTATGTTGTTTTTGCAGAATCCATGAGCGATAATGTTGCGGACAAAGGCGTTGGAGAAGATGATAAGACAAACCGCGCATCCTACCTATTTGAAGAAGTGGAAGCGTCGGTCGATGAACAGGATTCGCCAGACCAGTACTGGGCTGAATGCTACCGGGCTGTCTCTGTTGCCAATCAGGCCCTGGACATTATCAGCAAGTCTTCGGACCCTTCGCAATACAATGCCCAGCGCGGTGAAGCGTTGTTGGCACGTGCCTATGCACACTTTATGCTCGTCAACTATTTCAGCAAATTCTTCGACCCGACGCAGCCAAATACGGAACCAGGCATTCCTTATGTGACTGAGCCGGAAACGGTTGTTTTGAAAAAATATGAGCGAAAAACCGTTGCCTCTGTTTATCAAATGATCGAAGCTGACCTGCTCGAAGGTTTACCGCTGATCAGTGACGGTTCATACACCATTCCAAAATACCATTTCAACCGCGCAGCTGCGAACGCATTTGCCGCGCGTTTCTATCTTGTAAAAAGGGATTATGCCAAAGTGGTGCAATATGCAAATGAAGTTTTTCCGGGCAGCAGCGTTGCGGATAACCTCAGACCATGGAACACAACCTATTCGAGTCTTTCTCCGCAGGAATTATACAACACTTATTCAAGGGCCAGTCAGAATGCAAATCTGCTGCTTGTTGAAACTGCTTCGCTTTACGGAAGAAATGTTGCGCAATATCGCTTCGGAATGAATTTCCGGAAATGGCAGGAAATTTCAGCAGGTGAAAATATTATCAATGAATCGCCCGGCTGGTCCTATCCGTTGTATTCGCAAGGGGATAACAATTATCTAATCCCAAAGTTGAACGAGTATTTTGTGAGAGAATCCGTTAATGCGGAGATCGGGCAGCCTTATGTCATGTTGCCTATATTCACGGCAGAGGAAGTGCTTTTCAACCGCGCCGAGGCCAATGCATTTTTGGGGAATACGGCAGCGTCCCTGGCGGACCTGAATTTATTTGTGAGCAAACGTGTAGACAATTATGTGGCTACCAGGCACACGGTTACCGCTGCGAGTATTCGCCGATTTTTTGGCACCAGCAATGTCAGGGACGGAATCATTAACACAATTTTGTCCTTCAAACGTGTGGAATTCGTTCAGGAGGGCATGCGCTGGTTTGACTTGCAGCGGTATGCGCTGCCTGTAACCCACCAAGCGGTTAACGGCTCCGCGATTACAGTTCCGGCCAATGACCCAAGGAGGATTTTACAAATACCACAGTCGGCCACATTAGCAGGCATTGAACAAAATAAGCGCTGATCCTTAGCATTTAGAGATATGATCATAAAACAATTACACAAGATTTTGTTTGCCGCGCTGTTCCTGAGTATGGGCCTCAGCGGGTGCAAAGAAGAGGGGATAGGGGAGGTTGACGACATTCCGGGCCTGGGAGGAGACGAATGGGTGCAAGGACCAGTTGATAAGTGGATCCTGGACAGCCTTGTTACGCCCTATAACATTTCGGCCAAGTACAAATGGGACCAGTTTGAGTTCGGTAACATTACGAAAACGCTCGTTCCACCCGATGAAGCCCAGGTTATTCCTTTGTTGAGCACCATCAAAAAGGCGTGGACGGTCCCTTATGTGCAGGAAGCCGGAAAGGTTTTTTATAATAAATTTTCCCCCAAATTCTTCATCCTATCCGGCAGTAACGAGTACAATGCGGAGGGGTCAATTACACTGGGAACAGCGGAAGGTGGCCGGAAAGTGGTGTTATTTGGTGTAAATTATTTCAAAATAAAAGGCATGGCCGGTTATGATGCAGCACGGGATTCTGCATTTGTAAAGGACTGGTTTTTGCACACCATTCACCATGAATTTGGCCACATTTTGCATCAGACCGTTCTCTATCCGGTTGAATTTAAAGCCATTACCAAATCATTGTATCAGGGAGGAAACTGGATCAACTGGTCGGACAGCGATGCCCGCCGGGACGGATTTGTAACAGCTTACAGTTCCCTGAACTTCGATGAAGATTTTGTTGAAATGATTGCAATGATGCTTACCGAGGGAAAAGCAGGTTTTGATAAAATTGTCAACTCCATCCCGGAAGGCACAAGCCCCAGGGGAACAACCAAGGCGCAGGCACAGGCCTCATTAAGGCAAAAGGAGGCGATTGTGGTCGCTTATTACAAGAACACCTGGAAGATTGATTTTTATAGCCTGCAAAAACGGGTTAGGACTTCAATGAACAAGCTATTTTAATTGAATTTACAAATTACTGAGGATGAAAAAATCCATACTATATCTGCTGCTTTCCTGCGCTTTTCTCCCTGCTTGTGATAATAGTGACGACACAGTCTTTGAAGAAACAGCTGATGCACGGTTGAATGCAGCCCTGGCCTCTTACGAAAAGCAACTCATTGAAGCTCCCTATGGTTGGAATGCGGTTATCTATCCCGGCGGTGGTGGCACATATGGTTTTCATTTCAAATTTGATGACAAGAACCGCGTAACCATGTATTCGGATTTTTCTGCTGAGTCAGCTGCTAAATCCAAGGAAAGCAGTTACCGCCTGAAGGCCGTGCAGACGCCGGTTTTGATTTTTGACACCTATTCCTATCTGCACATTCTTGCCGATCCCGACAGGGAAGTGAACGGCGGCGATGTAGGAGAAGGCTTGCAATCCGATTTCGAATTCAGCATTTTCCCTGATTCCGTTAAAGCAGAATCTATAACGCTTGTAGGAAGGAAAAATAACAGCCGGCTAGTGCTAACCAAAGCAACCCAGGCACAAGCAACTGCTTATGCGGCGGGAGATCTGGCAGACGGAGTTTTATTCAACAACATTACCAAGTATCAGGCTTATTTTAAACGGGTTACGCTGGGAAATGTAACGTATGAAATTACGCTTAGCCCACGCACCCGCACCATTAAATTGACGTGGCTGGATGGAAGCATTCCCAAGACTTTTACAACCAATTATTACTTTACTTCGGCAGGCGTTTCATTCGTTTCACCGCTCGTAAATGGTTCACAAACCATTAATGGCTTTACGAATATAACCTGGAATGCAAATGCAGTTCAGGTCGGGATTACAGCGAGCGGCTTAAAAGGAACCGTTGTAAGTGCTATTAAGCCTTTATCCGTAGACCTGGCCGCTGCCAGAAGATGGTGGCAGGATCCTATTGAGTCGGGTGGTTACTGGGAATCTGGCACAGGATTTCATGTAAATGGCGTTGACGACGCCCTGAAAGTACAAGATCTAAAAGTCGGTGAAGCGACGTTTTACAGTTACATTTATCAGCCTGCCGCAGATGGTAGCATCGACCTGTTTGGTCCGATATTCTACGAGAACGAAGGGGTGACGCTTTTTTATGGACACGGTCCCGGACGTCCCACATTTACAAGCGACGGAAGGATCGTATTTGAACAGGTAGCAACTTATGGCGTCCTTCCTACAACTGGTCCAGCGGTAGAATCAGCCAAATTACTCTTCGAAACAAGCGGACATTATTTGATCCAAACCTCAGAAACAACCTACGATATGGTTAGCGCTAAGGATGCCAAGTCTTGGATTAGCTGGCAATAACAGAATCCAATCACTTCCTTAAAGAGCTCAAACAAAAAACCACTTCTGTGCGGAAGTGGTTTTTTTGTATGCTGTTAATAACTAACCTGTTGTTGTAATTTCCTAATTATAACCCTCATTCTGCACCAGCTTATTGTTTACATCGATTTCGCGTTGTGGAACCGGGAAAATCAGTCTGGGGGAATTGTAGGGAATCGTGCCGACATTTTGCTTGTTACGTTTTGCGTCATGCAACGCGAGACCTTCAAATGCAAGTTCCAGGTGACGTTCTTTCAGGATCGATGGCAATGTTACTGCTGTTGCAGCCTTCAAGCCGGCCCTTACGCGGATGCGGTTAATGTCTGCCAAAGGCGTCGCGCCTACGACAGTTCCGAGGCGGAAATTAGCCTCGGCGCGCGTCAGATACATTTCAGCCAGACGGAATTGCACCACGTTACCCAGGTTATCCAGATGCTTTTGCGTATAGGTGTTGCTGTTTGGAGTCAGGAAAAATGCACCACGCTTGTCACCGGCTTCATAAAGTGCCCTATGCTTGGTCAGAATACGAATATCACCGCGACCACCAGTTCCGGGAATATCATCAACGGTTGTCCCAAAATAAGTGTTCATATCGTTCGTTCCATCCTGCGACGTCACAATCATAGAGAAAATGTACTCCCTCGGGTTTGCACCACCATTGTTTATAAATGTGTAAAACAATGACTCAAATGTGCTGTTAAGGGTGTAATCGTCCGATCCAATCACCGTATTGGCTTCGTCACGAGCGAATGCAAAATTTCCTTGTTGCAGATAAACCCGAGAGAGTTGGGCCGAAGCGGCATATTTGTTTGCATAAATCGTGTTGGTTTCCGGCAACAATGATTTAGCCGCATTCAGGTCTTCCAGAACCTGGGCATACACTTCCGCAACCGAATTTCTGGCCAGCTTATTCTCATCTGTTACCACACGGGTTGGTTCCAGCACCAACGGAACGCCTGGATTACTCGCATTGTCGCCATCGCCCCATGTTTTGGCATATAACCTTACCAGATCGAAATAAACCGATCCACGGATAAATCTCGCTTCCCCCTCGATCCGGGCGCGCTTCTCCTCATCCACAATGCTCAATGCAGACAAAACATTGTTGCAACGGTTAATCGTCACGTATGAATCGCGCCACGTAAGTTCGGCAGTTACATTGACCGTAGTCAGCTGCTTGTCCGAAATTTCGAGCATATTCTGGAATGTTCCGCCGAAAGCGATTTCTTCATTGTCACCAAGTAGTTCGGATGAATATTGGAATGCACCGCCATACACATCAACGTCCTGCAATGCATCGTAGCAGCCGATTAATGTTACTTCAACGTCCTTGGAAGTGCTTAACGCGTCTGTTTCATCAATGCTTTGTGTCGGATCAACATCCAACTTGCTATTGCAGGAACTCGTAAAAAACAATCCGGCAGCAAGTGCCACACTATATATGTATACTTTCTTTTTCATGATTTTTTCAATTAAATGACTTAATGCAATTAGAAACCGATGTTCACGCCAAATAATATCGTCCGTGGCTGCGGAGCGGTGTAAAAGTCGTTTCCAAGCGCAAATTTTAAGTCCCTTTCGGAAATGTCATCGGTGTTCACTTCCGGATCCCATCCTTTATAGTTGGTGAAAGTTGCCAGGTTCATACCAGAAACATACAGACGAACGCGGTCCATTTTCAGGCGGTTCGTAACGCTGGATGGCAGGTTGTAACCCAAAGTCATGGATCTCAAACGCAGATACGACCCGTCATAAATGTAACGTGTGGAAGCCTGGTTGCCATTTCCTTTGTAGAAACGCGCCTCGGGAACATCTGTGTCGGTGTTCTCAGCAGTCCAGGAGTTGAGCTGATCGGCTGTTTGATTATCCTCATAAATTCCGTTGGCAGACGAATATTGGCCTACACCGTAGAAATTGATCTTATTTCCGGCAACACCGTTAAAGAATATATTCAGATCCAAACCTTTGAATGAGAATGTGTTGGTGATCCCGCCCACAAATTTTGGGTTTGGATTTCCGGCAACCACGCGGCGCGCACTGTTGTAATTTGATACGGTGGATCTGTCAATGTTTCCATTTTCCTCCGTATTTCTATAAAAGAGCGCATCGCCGTTCGCCTTGTCTACGCCCGCATATTCAACGGTGTAAAACACGCCCACCGGCTGGCCTTCCATCACGCGGCTCATACTGCGGATACCGCCCTCGATAATCTGTCCCTGAATGTCGGTAACCTTGTTTTTGTTGTTGGCAATGTTCAATGAAGTGTTCCATTTGAATTTGCCCACAATGTTTTGAGTGTTCAAAACAAATTCAACTCCCTTGTTTTCCAGCTTGCCTACGTTATCCACGCGTACAGAGAAACCAGACGTGGCAGGCACATTCACTTCCAGCAACAAACCATTGGTTTTTTTGACGTAATAATCAATTTCACCATTGATACGGTTATTGAACAACCCAAAATCCAGACCAAAATCCGCTTGATTCGTTGTTTCCCATTTCAAATTGGGGTTAGCAAGTTGTGAAGGACGCTGACCGGCTGCACCGGCATAACCAGCATCGCCCGAAAATAAACCCAACTGCGGAAAATCGCCTATTTCGGAGTTCCCGGTTGTACCGTAGCTTCCTCTTATTTTAAGAAAACTAAGCGTATTGTTGTTTTTCAAAAATGCCTCTTCTGTCAAAACCCATCCCGCTGATACGGAAGGGAAGAATCCGTAGCGGGAGTTCGCACCAAATCGGGAAGATCCGTCGATACGCGCGCTGGCTGCCAGCAGGTATTTTTCTGAAAATTTGTAGTTCAAACGCAGGAAGTAGGAAAGGAAACGGTAATTGGTTTCGCTGGAACTTCCGTCCGATTTGGTAGCCGCACTCGCAATTTTCTTATACGAGTTAGAAGGAAATTGTGTTCCGGCAGTCGAGCTGATCTTTGTTTGAGATTGCTGATACGACATCCCAAGTGTTGCACTCAATGCATGTACATCAAAGGTTTTGTCGAAGCTCAAAAAGTTGTTGGTATTATAGTTCGTTACAAATGTTCCGAAGTTCTCTCCCAAGCCGTTCGTCGCCTGATCAATGTTCCTGATGTTCTGGCTTTGATAATAGCTTTCTTCATTCTGGTTCAGCAAGTCAATCCCCAGTTCACTGCGGAATTTCAGCGACGGCAAAAGGTTGATTTGCGCATAAGCATTGGTCAGGTTCCGGAATGAAGTTGCCGTAAAGCTCGCGTAGTTGATCGAGATCATCGGATTGAAATACAATGGCAGGTTCACATCACCGGGAGGCGTTCCAATGGGCAGGCCTGTTTCAGGATCGGTAAATGGCGTCAGCGGTGTTAAAGCAGCCATTTGCAGTGGGTTGGAGAATGAATTGTCCCCGGGAAGGCGCTTATTCACTGTTCTTGCCAGACCCATTGATAATCCTACTTGCAACCAGTTATACGCCTGGTGATCGAGGTTCATACGGCCCGAAAGCCTGTCCAGCTCGTTGCCGATAATGGTCCCTTTTTGATCTAAATATTGACCCGAAAGAAAAAATTTCGTCTTCTCACTTCCGCCGTTCAGCTGGAAGTCAAGCTGCTGCATAGCCCCTTTATTAAATGCCTGATCCTGCCATGGGTAATCCTTCTGCTGAGGCGTATTGGCAGTTCCCAAGCTGTAATAATCCAATCGGTCGAGGAAATAAGCGGTGCTCGATTCCGGATCACTTGGATCAATTTCGTCAATGCGGTCGCTATTGAGTGCGGCAGCGGTGTAAAATTTGACATATTGTTCGGCATTCAAAAAGTTCACACGTCTTGTGGCCTCCGACGTTCCAAGCTGATAATTGATGCTCACATTGGTTTTTCCGGCCTTACCGCGTTTTGTTGTGATCAAAACAACACCATTGGCAGCACGGGAACCGTAAATGGCCCCCGCAGAAGCATCTTTCAGGATTTCGATGGATTCAATGTCGTTGGAGTTGATATCAGACAATGGGTTCGTAGCACCGCCATCGCTGTTGCTTTGATCGGAAGTTGTAATAGGCATTCCATCCACCACATATAATGGCTGGCTGCTTGCGCTGATGGATGAGTTTCCTCTAATTCGTACATTAATTGCCTGCCCCAGTTTACCAGACCCGCTGTTGACATAAACCCCGGCTGCACGTCCTTGCAATGCAGCGTCCACGCTCGCAACAGGCATATTTTGAATTTCTGTCCCCTTCACCTGGGCAATGTTACCAGTGAGGTCGCGCTTGATCTGCGATCCGAAACCGGTCACCACCACTTCGCTCAGACTACGTGTGTCGCTCGACATTTTCACATCAATGACGCTCTGGCTTCCCACAGTAACTTCCTGCACCGTCATTCCCACGAAACTAAATACAATGACAGATGTTGATGAAGGCGCGCTGATGGTGTAATTTCCGTCGGCGTCCGTTTGCGTCCCCACTGTCGATCCCTTGATTTGCACTGTTGCGCCCGGCAGCGGAGAAGCATCACTATCCGTTGTGACTTTTCCGGTAACCCGAACATCCTGCCCGTAAACGGACATCCATGTGCTAACCAAGCAAAACATTGCTAATAGCAGAACTTTTTTCATAATTGCTAGATTTGGTTATTCAATAATACTCTAAAACAAATATATTGTTTTTGACATAATATCAAAATTTTGTAACCGATAATCCCTTTTTAAGTCAATAATCGTTTCTGTTACCTATTGCGTATTACGGAAAAATTCGGAGCCGGGTTGCTTCTGTTATACTTTCGCAAAAGCATTTTTAGAAACCGCCTGGCCGAAATGAAAAGTTGGATTAATCTACCAATACTTACCGTGGGTACGAGCAAACACAGCGCCCCGCACGAATATGCGGAAATGATTATAAATGGAGGGTAACAGCCCGAAATGCTTACGCAAAACCCGGAAGCGGTCGAGCAGCGAGCGGCGATGGTTTTTGATGGACAATCCGCCAACCAGATAGCAGCAAAGTGGAATTTCAATCAAATGGACTTGCTTCGCTTTTTTCAAACATTCAATTTCCCAGTCAATGTCCGCGCTGAGGTTTGCAATATCGTAGGGCGGTGCAACCGACTTGTTGGCAATAAATGCCTGGTGGCAAACTTTCATCCCTAGTGCAAAGTCCTGCCATTTCAGGCTTACCGGCAGCGAATGAGGCGTAAATTTACTTCGCAGACCCACCTTACTTCCGTTTTCACGCACAAGCATTGCATCGCTGTAATAAATATCCGCATTGAGTTTGAATGCCTCAAACAGGTTTATTAGTGTATCAGGTTTAAAAATTTCGTCACCTGCGTTCAAAAACCATACGTATTTTCCTTTTGCAAGGGTCAGGCCTTTGTTCATTGCGTCATACAACCCGCGGTCGGGCTCTGAAACAATGTTTGAGATAAATGAGAAATGCTTTGCGATTTCCAGGGTGTTATCACTGGATTTGCCATCAATGATCAAATATTCCACAGCTTGCAGCTTTGTAATGTTGTTCAAGGCAGCCTGCACACTTTTTAGCGTGCGTTCCAGAAACTGTTCCGCATTATAAGTTATGGTGATAATCGTAAGCAACGGAAAGTCATTCATGCGAAAGCAGCGACTGGTAAAGTTGTTGATATTGTGATGCTACGATGCTTTCGGCATAGGTTTCAAGCACTTTGGCGCGAGCGTTCTCCGACATTCGGGCATTGTTTTCATCATTCAAAAGCCACTCAATGCCCTCTGCAAGCGATTGAGCCGATCCCTGCAATGCTATGTAACCGTTGATCTGATGATCAATCATTTCAGGAATTCCGCCGGTTGCAAATCCGACTGCTGGCGTTCCGCAGGACATTGCTTCCATGATCGTATTAGGCAAATTATCTTCCAGAGAAGGAACGACGATCATATCAGCCGCATTATAGGCATCCACCATTTTGGCAGGATCTGAAATTTTTCCCAAATAATGAACCGGCAACGGAAATGTATCCATGGCTTTCGGATTGGCTTTTCCAAGCACCATAACTTCAATTTCACTCGAAAGCAATCCTATCTTTTCGAGCGCCTGTTTGAAATATATAAAACCTTTTCTCGGATCAGAAGTGTTAGCGCCTGCGAAAAGGATGAGTTTCTTTGACGCTGAAAGGTTTAGTTTTCGCCAGATTACCGATTTTTCTAATGGTTTAAATAAGACTGTATCAATGCAGTTGGGAATGCTCGAAGATGTTATATCAGCGGTTAGCGCCGCTTTTTTGACCAGGTTATCCAACCATTGACTTGGCGAAATCAGCGCCATTTTTGTATTGTTATATATCTCCTGCTTTCGTTCGAATTGTTGAAATGAAATGTCGTATTCTTCGGGTTTGGCCAGATAAGGACAATAATGACAATGCGTCAGGAATTTCTCGCAACCTCTACTGTAATGGCAGCCACCCGTGAATGTCCACATATCATGCAATGTCCAAACGATGGGCTTACCCAATGAAAAGAGCTTATCCAGCGAATCAAGTGATAAAAATCCAAAATTGATCCAATGTAAATGAATAACATCAGCTTGCTGAACCAAGGGATGATTACTGATATCCGCCCCAACTTCCGCGGGCGAAAATGCAAATCTAACGGACGCATCTTTTTCCTGTGGATAAAAATAAAGTCGTTCGCCGATGAAACGGGCCAGTGCTTTCTTAGTTTGTAATGCGTTGTTAGAAAGGTTGCTAACTCCCGGTTCGTTGGCTGTTACCTGAGACACCAGTAACGTGGATTCAACATTTGATTTCAACAATGCCCGGTGCAAACGCGCCGCGGCCACTCCCGCTCCTCCTTCCAGATGAAAATTACTGAGGTGAAGCACCATTTAAAGCGGTCGTTGATTTAGGGTTGCGAAAAGAGTAGACTGCGGATTTGGAGAGGTAAAATTAAATAGTTCTCTGGTTAAATAAATTTTATCCATAAAAGTATCTTTATCAAAAATTAGTAAATAAAGTCAAATGTCTACGGAAAAGCAGAGCCATGAGGCGCATTCAGGTTGGTATGAGGTTCAGTACGCGACCCAGGAAGCGAAGGATAAGGCCATTGAATTGTGGGAATATGACGAACAGCATAAGACCATTAATCACTGGATCCACCGCCGGCAGCTGGAACTGACGACACCCTTCACCATTGAAAAGAAATCCTGGCTCACCATAGGCGATGGCTACGGTTTCGACGCCAACTATTTTTATCGCCAGGGCCTCGACACGACTGCTACGGATATTTCCGGCACATTTTTACCTTTATCCAAGTCCCGCGGATTTTTTGAGCATTATTCGGTTGAGAATGTTGAGAAGCTGAGTTTCGCGGATGATTCTTACGACTATATTTTTTGCAAGGAAGCTTACCATCATTTTCCCAGGCCTTATTTGGGTGTTTACGAAATGCTGCGCGTTGCGAGGGAAGCGGTCATCCTTGTAGAGCCACACGATCCGATCTCCAAAATGCCTTTTTTACTCGCATTAAGGAACATCTTCGACCGTTTCGACACAAAGCTTTTGCAGAAATACTGGAAAAACCGGTATTCCTTTGAAGAGGTTGGGAATTACGTTTTCAAGCTCTCGGAACGGGAAATGGATAAATTGGCCAACGGAATGGGCTTACCCGCCGTTGCATTCAAAGGCATTAACAATAATTACTACCACCCGTCTTACGCCAAAGACAAGGCCGACGATTCGTCGCCAGCATTCCGTAAAATCAAACGAAAACTGGCATTTCACGATTTTCTTACCAAGTTCTCCCTAATGCCCTCACAAGTCCTCTGCGCCGTGATCTTCAAGAAATTGCCGTCGCAAAAAGTGATGGAAGCCATGGAAAAGGAAGGTTTTCAAGTACACATTTTCCCGCCGAATCCTTATGCGAGGTAAGTTGACTATTCAGGTTCTTCTCGGTTAAAACCTATTAAAGCTCTGCGGCCACCTTCCGGGCTGATCAGAAAATTCAATGCGTCATTTACGTCACTGAATTTGACATTCATTTCCTTTTCTAGGCTATCCAGTCGCTCAGAAATATCCTTATAATCAGTGTGATATTGTCTTATCATCACAAACGCGCGCATGATCATAATGTTCACCTGGACTGCTTTTTCACTGCGTAACACACTCGACAACATCGCTACGCCTTGTTCGGTGAATGCAAAGGGCAAATATCTGTTACCTCCTGAACTTGAGGTCACAAATTGTGACCTCAAGTTTTCTAGCTCTTCATTGGTCAGTTCGAACATGAAATCTTTCGGAAATCTGGAAATATTTCGTCTGACTGCTTGCTTTAATATTCTAGTTTCAACCTGATATAATGCTGACAGATCGTAATCCAATAGCACTCTGTGGCCTCTTACCGTCAAAACCTTGCCTTTTATCACTGATAATTCCATATGTATACAATTGATTTTTGGTCATGTATACATTACGCTGGCTTTTCAGATTGGTCACGGAAACGGCTGAATTTTTTTGTACATTAAAACTTGAGATCACAATTTGTGATCTCAAGTTTTTGAAACGTTAGTGACTTATCAGGAAAATGATTGCGCCTTACTCCCGCCAGCCGAAAATATTTAGCTGCAAATCCATTACATCATTGCCCCGATAGCGGTAATTGGTGAAGGGTTTCAGGCGGTGCTGGTTGGTGTCGATGTAGTAGCGGAAACCGTTTTCTTCGAAAATTTGGACGATTTCGGCGAGGCCTTGCGGATTGCCGATGTAGGAGTGGAATTCTACGAAAAGGTTTTGAACATGGCCCAATGCGTTGCGGCAGTCGTTGAGCACTTCTTTTTCGGCACCTTCTATGTCTATCTTCAGGAAATCAATGTTACTTTCTGCTAGTAGGAAATCTTTCAGTCGGATAGAGGGTATTTTTTTCTTTTCAGCATTGGAATAAATGGAAGAAGAATCGGCCGATTCGCTACCAAACCAAATGCCCTGATCATCTTTCCAAACCGCTTTATCAATGATGTGTATGTCATTAATGTTGCTGCTTTTCAGGTTATTATGCAGTAAAACAGCAATTTCCGGTTCAGCTTCAAATGCCGTGATGCGCGCTTTTGGAAACAGCTTTTTGAAATACAAAACACTCATCCCCACATTGGCACCGCAATCAAAAATGACAGGCTCAGGATTGTTAGACTCAAAATAATAGAATTCATCAGCGAAAATCTCCTTATGCTGCCATAGGAAAGACATTATATCGGGCACGGTTAGTCGGAAACCGCCAAATTCCACCTGCGTACGCGTATGCCTTCGACCGTTGCCGTATTTTAACAACAAACCCATAAACTCACGGTTGGTTGACGTCCGCAAGGCGTTGAAGGGTTCTTTCAATAAATAACGCAGCCAATACATATAATTTCTGTTTCGTCAGACCCCGTATTTGATGAGGTTCTTGATCTTTAATGCGAGCGGAAGTTTGTAATAACCCGCAAATGCTTGAATGACTTCGTGATCCGGCTGGATATTAGCGTCGATCCGAATCTTGCTATCGCTCATTTCTGAGCCGTAATAACCGGTTTTGAATGTAAAATTGGTCCCGCTGCCGTCTGTGCCAATGTTCCTGATTTTGGAATGCACCGGATACACGCCGTAAGCATGGTTGATAAATTGACTGTAAGTCCAGCGGATGGCCCAGGAATCGATCACTTTTTTCTGCTGCTTTACAAGCATTGGCCAGAGATCTTCCCCGCCAAGGGTAAATTGGTTTCGCTTCACCTTATCTTTTGTCAGTTCGGGAAATGCGCTAACATGCCAATCTGCCTTTTCCCATTTGCTTAGCCATGTTCCCCAGCCCCATGAACTTGCCCGTGGCGCGAGATATAAATCCTGGTTATAGCCTGCTGGAAATGAGATCGGTGGTCCGTATGCACTTACTGAGTAAATATCGTTACGGTGCTCATAAGCATTTAACGCTTCATTCATAAAGACCAGAAAATCAGGCGTGCTGAGCATGTCATCTTCGAGCACAATGACTTTTTGAAACTTATCCAACACTTCGCTGACTCCTTTGATTATGGAGGCGGCCAGACCATTATTTTGCTCGGATTTGATGATGGTAACGCGCTTAAACCCTTCTATTTGAGCTACATATCTCCTTACTTCTGCGATTAATGGCCCATCCGATTTGTTCCGGGGCCCATCAGAGTAAATGATCAGCTCGCTTTCAGTCGCCAGTACATTCTGTTGCAGCGATTCGATCGTTTGCGCCAAATGCGCGGGGCGATTGAAGCAAAACAAAACGATAGGAGCAAGGCTGGCGGGCAAACTCATTGTTAGCTTTTATAAGCATCGATGATCAACGAAGTATAACCCAGTTTTCCTCCGGCATTCCGGCTGTCATGGTCTGCGGAGCGCCTGACCATGCCGTCTTCCGGCTTCCAGGGCGTCTTATGAAACTGTCCGTTCTCATCAAAATATTCCAGTAATTTCACAGTAAAACCGACTGATTCAAGCGATTGCGACATGATTTGATAATTGTACAGCAGCTTGTGATCGTCCGCTCCGTTGCCCGTGCCGCCCGGTTTTACGTAATTAATATATTCCTCGCTGGGATTGAAACCGTCCGGAACGGCCACCCTGAGAAAACCGCCGGGTTTGAGGTAAGTATGGCAATGTTTAAAAGCCAGTTGTCCTTCTTCGAGCGTCAAATGTTCCCAAACGTGCTCGGCAAGGATTTTATCAATTGCATTTTCGTTAAAATATTTTTGCCAGTCACTTTCTTTCAACAAGTTAAGTGTCTCAATATCAGAATGTATCCAACCTTTGTAAAGCGAATACATGGAGCCCACAACCATATTAACCGGCTTGGACGGATCGTAAGTGGTCAACTGATATAAACTGAATGGCTGTTTGAGAACCCCGGCAATTATTTTTTCTTTTAACGACATCAGAAATGGGTCTGTTTTAATGCTTCAAAGATAGCGGTCTCTTATTTTATCCTCAGAATACTTGTCTTAATTAATTTCCAGCCGCTGCTGAACCCGGCTGAAATATCCTCTGAAACGTTCCATAGCAAGATTCCGCCGCCAAAAATCACAGTAATGATGACAGAACGTGCCAGGATGATCAGCACTGTGGATATCAAATTATCAGGTTCGGGAAAAGGCATGTAACGGGCTACAAGATAGGCCGTGGTTCCAAGCAATATCACTTTGAATGTTCCAAGCGTAAATGGTTGTATACCAAGTTTTTGTCGGATAAAGAACAGTTTGACAAAATTATAAATCACGGTTGAAAAAAGCGCGGCGGCGGCGGCACCATTGAAGCCGTAAAGCGGGATCAGGAATTGGCTGCTGAACAGGATCAGGACCGTGAAAAACAACATGAAAACAATGTCGTAGCGATAATATTTTGAGTTGGTCAGGATTTCAGAATTCAAGCCCGTCATCATATCTGCGATCCGCGAAATACCGACCATCAGCACTACCCATTTGCCTTGCGAGTAAATTTCTGATTTTGGAATAATACCAAAAATTGCATCAATGTTCGTCCATATGCCGAGAAAAAGGAAAGAGCCGATAATGAACAGGTTAAGGGAGGATTTTTTATAAATCGTGTCAATGTGCGCAATGTCATTGCGGGCATAAGCTTCGGAAATGATCGGCGCGCTGATCATGACAATGCTATTCCTGGGAATCGAGATGACTAATGCGATCCTGGACGCAATGTCGAAAATCGCCGTGCTGCCCAAACCGCCTTCAAAGGCTGGAAGAAGTACTTTTTCAATGTGTGGAAGCAATGCTGCACTGGCGCCGCCCAGCAAAACCCAGAGTCCGTAACGATACATTTCTTTAAAGGCGGGATGTTTGATGAAACCAAAATCCAGGGAAGTGTAAAGGCGTTTTTGGAAATGTAGATAAATCAGCATCGCGACGATGGCGAGTCCGTAACTTACCACCGTCAAATTCACCATCGTGTCGAATGTGATGAGCTTGTAGCCAAACATAATCACCACAGCACTATTGAAAAGCCGTAACCCAACCTCACGAATGAGTGACGGAACGGCAATGCGGAGATTGATTCTTGAATAGGATTCGAGCGCAAGCAAATAAACCATCCCGACCGTCAACGGAATAAAAACATAATAATACTTGACCAGCATGGGTGAATGGTCAAGGTAAAATTTCAGATAAAGTGGTTTAAAAAGCAGATATAACGCCACAAAAGCCGCCAAACCAACAAGCGGTGTGATAATGATAAAGGTAAAAAGCTGCCGCCGCGATTCATGATCCTGGAACCGGCTATGAAAGCGCACAGCCACCGACGGAACACCCAAAAGCGCAAAAGACATGTAAATAACGGGGAATGTTAGTAGGGTGGAAGCGTATAGACCCAATTGTTCCTGCGTCAAAAACTGGTTATAAAGTATCAGAATATTGAAAATTCCGATGACAACTCCAACGTAAGAAACGATTGAACTTTTAAAACCCTGACGTACAATTATCCCCATGAAGGTGCAAATGATTAACAAGGCGAAATAAGACAAAAAGCAGAAGATAGCCTAACCGCGGCGGGCGATTAGTTCCTCTGAATGTTTGTGATAACTTTGCTTCCTTAATAAAACACACTATTTCTTGAAAGTGATCAATATCGTTGGGGCACGTCCCAATTTTATGAAAGTGGCGCCGCTACACCGCGCTTTTTCTCGCCATAAAGACATTGAATCCCTGATCGTCCACACCGGCCAGCATTATGATTTTCAAATGTCTGGCATCTTTTTCCACCAGCTTGATCTTCCCGAACCTGCTTATTTTCTCGGCGTGAACAACGGCTCGCATGCGCAGCAAACCGCCGGGATTATGCTGGAATTCGAAAAAGTGCTTGTTGCAGAAGAACCGGATCTGGTGCTGGTGGTCGGTGATGTCAATTCAACGCTGGCTTGTGCATTGGTTGCGGTGAAAATGCACATTCCCGTGGTTCACGTGGAAGCCGGGCTGAGGAGCGGCGACCGCAAAATGCCCGAAGAGATTAACCGGATCATGACCGACGCGATTGCGGATCAGCTGTTTGTGACGGAACATACAGCGGTGCTTAATCTTTTGAAAGAAAATATTCCCACGGCGAAGATTCATTTCGTGGGGAATGTTATGATCGATTCGCTTTTATATTGTCTCCGCAGTTTGGATAGGCTTGTCAAGTCAGAAGATGAGCAAGTTGAACTCGAAAACTACATTTTATTAACATTACACAGACCTGCTAATGTGGATAAGTCAGCGGTTTTGATTAAGGTTTTAGAAACGATCAGAAAACTGACCCAATTGCAGAAAGTGATTTTTCCAATTCATCCGAGAACATTAAAGAATTGTGAGGCGCTGGGTTTGGATGCTGATTTGGGAAAAATAAAAAATCTCGAAATGATCAGACCGCAGGGTTACCGCGAGTTTTTGGAGCTGACGAGAGACGCGGCCTTGGTCATTACCGATTCCGGCGGAATCCAGGAGGAAACAACGTTTTTGCAAGTGCCATGCATTACATTAAGAGAAAGCACAGAAAGGCCGGTGACGGTTGAAGTCGGGACAAACCATTTGTTGCCTGATTGGAATGCAGAATCGGTTTTACATTTGGCTCAACAAATAATCAACGGAGCATGCAAACAAGGCCGGATTCCCGAGCTGTGGGATGGCCATGCAGCCGAACGCATTGTGACAATTTTGAGAGAAAAGTACATTAATTCGTACGTTTGTGACCATAAGCGTCAACCGTCGGATTTGTAATGATTAAAAAAATAAAAAATAATACCTGGGATCTGCTCAACGGGATCGGTCTGGGTGGCAGTGTTCAGCTTTTTCTGGATGGCGCATTGAAGCAATATGGCTGGTTCAGGAGTTTTCATACCAAACAGTCCGTTGATGCAAATGGAGATCCGCTTCCCTGGTACACTTATCCGTTCATTCTATTTTTAAAACCGCGTTTAAAGTCTGCATTTACCGTTTTTGAATATGGATCGGGGAATTCCACGCGCTGGTATGCTGCACGCGTAAAGGAGATCACGGCAGTTGAGCACGATGCGGACTGGATCAAACTGATCAAACCCAAGCTTCCTGCCAATGCAAAAGTGGTTGAAAAGCCATTGGGCGATACTTATATTCAGGCAGTTAAAGATGCAGGTGAGCTCTACAACATTATCATTGTCGACGGACGAAACAGAGTAAAATGCGCCAATTTTGCCGTTGATTATCTTACCCCGGACGGCGTTTTGATCCTGGACAATTCCGAACGTGAATGGTATCAAAAAGCCAAGGAATATTTGAAGGAGCGAGGGTTCAGAAGGCTGGATTTCATTGGTATGGCACCCATTGTGGGTATTGAAACCTGTACCAGCGTATTTTACAGGGATGGGAACTGCCTTGGGATCTGATTTGCAAAATTCATTTCATAAGTGAGTTTTAAGCAATCCTGGCCGCCAATGTTTTTTTTGAAGCGGTGTAAGGAAGGCTTGAAGTCCCCATTCTGATCCAGCGAGATTCCGAGATCAAGGATTTCAATATTTTGTTGCCGGCAGTAATTGTAAACAGCCTCCATCAACATTACCGTCGGACTGTAAGCCCGATATGCCGGCATATCGCTGCACAGAAAGTTATACAAAACCCGACTATTAGCCCGAACCGTTAGCGTGAGGGCGACGATCTCGGAACCAGCCATTACGGTAAAAATAAGGTAACGATCCGGGAAGTTTTGCCTTAATGTTTCGAGTTGAGACAATGTTAGTGATATCCGGTAACCCATTTGATTGCGACATTTTTCCAGAAATTCATAAATAACTGACGAAGCAAGCCCACTGGCTAAACCGGCCTCAAAACCCGAATTTGAGGCTTTTTTAAGCCTTCGCCTTTCCGCTGGGCGGATTTGAGCGTAAAAATCCGAAGAGCTAACGGAAATAAAACTATTTAAACAGGTCTGAATTGGGATAAACCCAGTAATGAGATAAGGAATGTGACGCAAACTATCTAATGTTGTGTAATAGCAGGAAGGCGCGGTCTTGACCACCAACTTTTCGCCCGATTGGGATTGGACCCAATGTTTGATACAACCTAGCAAAAAAACAAGCTCACTTTCCTGACAACCCACATCACATTGAATTCCCCCAAATGGAGCATGAGGAGGCGATACCCAAACGTTGCCTGACTTTTCCACACACTGAAATATCGCGATTACGCGCTGACAATTTCGTCGAAGCAGGCAAAAGGCATGCACGATATCAGTAGTTTGAGTCGCTAAATGCCCCTGAGTCAGATACAAAAAAGGAGGGAAAGCCGGACTTGGGAAAAACTGGTTTTTACCGGCATACAGACAAACTTCAAGTTCATCGTTTTTCCAGAAATAATGTGTGTTGTGCGAAATAGTTTTGATGCTAACGAACTAATTTTTAGAAAGTAACCGACTTTTTACATACAAACGGGCAATTTCCAGCCCTTATTTATAAAAGTTGTCAAATATTGATATACTAATTCGATATTTTTTAGGTTTAATACAATGCTCATCGCTATTTTTGTAAATTAAGCGATCGTTTCAGATAGGCACCTGCATTTTTTACTTAATTGGACTTAAACCCGTACATGAAACACATACTTATTGCCGAAGATCATGCAGTAGTGAGAATAGGCACCAAGCACCTCCTCAAATCACTGATCCCGGATTCGACTATTTCCGATGTTGACGATTTTGATAAAATACTTCAGGAAATTGAAGTAAAAGCATATGATCTTTTGATCCTGGATATCAACATCCCCGGTGGAAATACGACGAAGATGGTAGAAACCATTCGTCAGAAATCTCCCGGAATTAGGATATTGATGTTCTCGAGCTATGATGAGCAGCAGTACGGCCTGATGTATCTTCAAGCCGGAGCGGATGGTTATTTGTCCAAAGACGCGCCTGAGGAAGAGTTTAAAACGGCTGTAATGAGCGTTTTGAACAATAAGAAATATATGAGCGAGGATATGCAGCAAATGAATATCAACAGGCTCATTAACCCGCGCGAATTCCTTCCGGACCCGGTTGTAAGCTTGTCTCCGAGAGAAACAGACGTGATGAACCTTTTGAAAGAAGGGTTAGGAACCGCCAAAATTGCAGAAAAACTCAACCTGCAACTGTCAACCGTTAGTACTTACAAAGCCCGGATCTTCGAAAAGCTAGGCGTAAAAAATATAGTAGAACTGATCACGAAGATCAAGTAACTGCTTTCAAGAAATATTTGAACCCTGTACTTCACGGTGCAGGGTTTTTTTGTGCATGTTTGGTTGAGTTAATTTACTTCTTTCCCGTACGTTTGCACCATTAACATCAATGGAAATACGGTCATGCGCAAATTGCGGGTTGAAGAAATGGGCCGGTTGACGGTGGAGGAATTTAAGGACGCGGAAAAATTTCCTTTCGTGGTTGTTTTGGATAATATTCGGAGCCTTGCCAATGTCGGCTCTTTTTTCCGGACTGCAGATGCTTTTCGTGCTGAGAAAATTATTTTGTGTGGTTATACTCAAAGTCCGCCGCACCGGGAGATTACCCGAAGTGCGATCGGGGCAGAATTGTCGGTTGCCTGGGAAAAGAACGAGAGCGCTGTGGATGCGGTGAGGCAGTTGAAGGCGGAGGGATATGAAATTTGGTGCGTTGAACAGGCGGAAGGAAGCGTAATGCTGCAGAATTTTGTTCCACACACTGAAAAACCCTATGCATTTGTCTTTGGAAATGAGGTTGAAGGCGTTGCCGATGAGGTAATTTCCGTGGCGGACGGCTGTTTGGAAATTCCGCAATTTGGGACAAAACATTCTTTCAATGTGTCCGTATCTGCTGGAATCGTGTTTTGGGAATATGTACGGAAAAATATAACATAAATATAACATAAGATATTTGGTGTTTACCGCTTCTTAAGCAGTAATTGCAGGTTATAAATACGTTAACATATCCTCACGTTTGCATCTCGCGTTCGCGTAAAATGGGCCGGGTGAAAACATTACTTGTTTTAAAATTACATTATGAAATCTGCCACAAAAAAATTAACGACCGAAATTGCAGAAACGCTTTCCGGCAAAATCGCTGCAGTTTCTGCAGGTTCCAAGAAAATAAAAAAGTCCATCGAAAAAGCCGCTGCTAAACTGGCTAAGAAAGTTGCCAAGTTTGAAAAGGAGTCGGAGAAAAAGAAGGCAAAAGAAGCGAAGAACGAAGAGAAAAAGTTGAAGGTGAAAGACAAGGGCAAAAAAGAGGGTAAAAAAGAAAAAGCAGCTAAGGTGGCTGCGTTAGTTGCCGCTGCGTCTTCAAAAGCTGCTGTGGCGGCTCCTGCCAAGCCGGTTGCTGTAAAAGCGACGACTGTTAAGCCATCAGTTGGCCGCACCGGATCACGACCAGCAAAATCTTCTGCGGAAGCTGAGAAGTCGGTTGTAGAGACACCCGCTCAATAAGAGATAATAAGGACCAAAATAAAAGACAGCGCTGCGAAGTGCTGTCTTTTTGCTTATGGCATCAGTCAACTAATCCGATTGTGGCGAGCATTCTGCCTGTGAAGCCTTTTTCCAAGCGGTAAGAAAAATAATCGTCGTTGTGGAGCACTGTGGAATACGCAGAAGTCTGGATGTTTTCAGGAGACAGGCCTGAGGTAATTAACTGGTCCCGGTTAGCGGCTTTCAAATCCACATAATATTTCTGTTTCCCAACGTCGAACCGCTTATATTTTTCTTCAAAATTATCCGAAACATCCTCGCCTACTTCGAAGGAACATTCATCAATGCACGTTCCGACGTATGCAACGCAGTTTTTGGGGTCTGCGCCGAACTCGGTTTGAAGCATTGCTACGGTTTTTGTCACAATGCCCGTTACGGTTCCCCGCCAGCCTGCATGAATAGCAGCAACGCTTCTAGTCAATGGGTCGAAAATCAGGATCGGGGTGCAATCCGCTACCGTGACCGCTAATTGGATGTTGGGTTTATTGGTAACCAGCGCATCATAACCTTCAAACCGCCCGGCACTTTGAACATTTATAATTTTATCCTCATGCACCTGATGCGACTTGGCAACAGTTTCGAAAGGAACATTTAACGCATTGAAAAACAAACGATTATTCTCCATGATAAGGGCAGGGTCATCCTGCGAGCCACCCAGGTTCAATGACCCATACGGGCTTTTGCTGACGCCTCCATGTCTGGTGCTTTCCGCCGCGATAAGGCCGTTGAATCGGGAAAATATTTCAGGAACTCTGAAAAGCGGCTTTACCGCGTTGTTGGCTATTAAAGACATTGAAATAAAATTCTCTTGATACTTTACAAATGTAGATTATACAAATTAATGATGGTCAATGGAATTTATTTCGTTGTGATATAAGTTTAGTGTCTGGACCGCAAATCCGGTACATTCCCACCGGGAAAATATGGCAATTCGGTTAAATGGGAATAAAAGAATTAAATTTGCGGCTCGAAGTGCTTCAATATTGATTAGTAAATATGATAAAAGTGAGTGTGTGTGTTGTCACTTACAACCACGAAAAGTTTGTAGGGCAGATGCTGGATTCAATTTTGATGCAGCAGACAACATTTCCTTTTGAAATTATTGTGGGGGATGATTGCTCCAAAGATAATACAACAGCTATTTTGAAGGATTACCAGCAACGTTTTCCCGACAAGATCAGGCTTTTGCTGCATCCGAAAAATATGGGGCTTAATGGAAAATTCAATGCACTTGCCACGTTTGCAGCCGCAAAAGGCGAATATATAGCTCAGTTTGACGGCGATGATTATCTTATTTCTCCGCATAAGCTGCAAAAACAAGTTGAAATGTTGGACGCAAACCCTCATTACTCAGCTTGTTACCATAATGCACGTGTGATTTTTGATGATAATGCCGCACCGCCTTACCTCGTTAATACGCTGTCAAAACCAGAAGTTACGGTTGAGGATCTGGTGGGAGAGGATGAGCTTTGTTTTATTGCCACATCGAGCTTAATGTTCCGCAGAGAGGATTTTGCCAAACATCCTGATCCTGAGTGGACCAACCTGTCTACGAGCGGCGACATTCCAAGAAATATCATGTTCGCAACCCGCGGCCCGATTGGTTATATCGATGAAGTGATGTCAGTTTATAGGAAAAACAGGGGAGGGGCAAGCTTTGCAGACAACCATTATGGCGCCGATTTCCTGTTCAACCGTATTCAGCTTTATTCCAACATTAATAAGGAGCTTGGCTATAAATACGATGATAAATTGAAAAAGAACATTGCTACTTACTATTATAAGTTGCTGTTTTCGAGGGAATATGGCAAAACTTACTGGCCGAGATTGAAATATGCTTTGAAGTATCTTGCTACGGGAGAACCTTCGCCGGAACGAAAAAAAGAAGTGATCCGCGATTTTGTGATCCCGCCGGCATTTATGAAATTATACAGCTTCTTTGCATTGAACCTTTACAACATCAAGTCAAAAGCAAAGGCTTAAAAAGCAAAAAAGGGATCGTTAAGATCCCTTTTTTGTGGAATTTTCGAGATTAAAATAACATTTCGTTGGGAGGCGTGGCGCCTTTCAAACGAATGTAAACCGTCGATTGTCCCCGGTGATGCGTTTGGTGTTCGAATGCCTTTTCAAATGCGGCACCCGCCTTCATATCCATGCCGAATACTTTCACGTCTTTTGCGAGATCCGCTTCTGTCATGCCTTTCAATGTGCTGATCACGAAATCGTAGCTATCCATAACAGCCTTTGAAACAGCAGCTTTGGATTGATCAGTCATTTTTTCTGCGGAACCTTCAAACGGGCTTTTTTTACCGGATGCTGCCGAAACGAATGCAAAATTAGCATCTGCTATGTGATCCATCTGCCCGGCGAAAGAACGGATTTCAGGTGTTGGCTTCAAGGCATAACCATCGTCTGGCATGGCATCCAGATAAGCCTGCGTGTATTTCTTTGCTCTCTCCCAGTCAGCAACTTGTTTCGCGATCATTGTTGATTGTGCGAAAGCAGCACTCGCAGCGAAAAATAACATCAGTGTAAAAGTCAGTTTTTTCATTCGATCTTGTGTTTATGGTGGTTGAATAATTTTATGAAAGGTACTTCTAAGGTTAGCGATTGTCAACCCGGCACATAAATAATTGCCCCTCGTTTTGATAAACGGTTAAACATATGCCCTGTTGGCTTGGAAATTTCAATGAAATCGTTGCGGTTACCCAACTAATCATTTTATTTACCGGTAACATCCGATCATGAGCGAATTTACAATATGCCCGAGTCAGCAGAAGACCGAACCAAAAAATACCTGGACCTTGGCCACAGTGAAGCCGAAAATCACGCAAAGACCCAACTTGAACTTTACGAAAAACACGTTCGGGACCATTCCAATGCAACGAATGTTGTTTCCAGCTTTTTTAAAAACAACCTGTTAGGATTTGCCTGGCATTATCTGAAAAGTCGTTTTGGGCCGAGGCATCCTTACCAGGCTTATCCCAGAAATGGGGACACGGGCGTCTATCAGCTAAAATCTTCCATTCCTTCAAGAGACGAAATCACTGTTGCGTTGCTTTCGGACTGGGCGAGCGACACGGCCGAGTCCGACGCTGTTGCGCATTTGGTAGCGCGCTATGCGCCTGATTACACGATACACATGGGCGACATTTACTTCGTAGGGGCTCCAAAAGAGGTGGAGGAGAACTTTACGGCGCCCTATGCCTCCTGGTATTATGGCGCTTCGGGAAGCCTCGCTTTGTCTGGCAACCATGAAATGTATTCCAATGGAAATGCTTTTTTCCAGCATTTGCTGCCCGCCATGTACATTCAGGATGGTGAGATGAAAAAGTCGCAGCAAGCGGGTTTCTTTTGCCTTGAAAACGAACATTGGCGCATTATCGGGATTGATACCGGTTATACATCGGTTGGCCGGCCATTTGTCGAAATTCTCTCACCGCCTGACTGCCATTTAAAAAAAGAGCAGGTTGCGTGGCTCCGGGATGTGGTCCAGCTTGGAAATCCCGATGATAAGCGCGGGATTGTTTTCCTAAGCCATCATCCTTATATCTCCTCATTCAGAGAAGATTATGCCCGCCCTGGTGAGCAGATCCGCGAGCTGATGGGTGATGTTGCACGTCCGGTTGTGTGGATGTGGGGACATGATCACAGGCTTGTAGTATATAATTTAGGCACGAATGGGAAAGGACCGGAGGCTTATGGACGTTGTATTGGCCACGGCGGGTTACCCGTTGAAACGGCCATGCCGGGCGGCGGGGATCTTGACAAAATAGGTTTCTATGACCGGAGGGTGCGGAAAGTAATAAAAAGGCATCAGCTGGGCTATAATGGATTCGCCAGAATTACACTGAAAGACAAAGTGTTAACCACAGAATACCGGGATCTGGAAGATCGTTGTGTTTTTGAAGAAGCCTGGACCGTAGACATGACGAACGGCCAATTGGAATGGAAAATATTACAATCCATGCCCGAATTGGCCGTTCGATAGAACTTGTATAAGCGTCAGGTCAGCTCTTAACGAGCTGCTGATCAATGATGATCGTCGCCGTGATGACTGTTGTCTTTGTAAAATGCTGCGAATGTCACAACCAATCCGATTGTTCCCAAAATGAATGTAAACAGATCAGCAAGTACAGCCAGCAAAAGGAAAAGAATGATAAATGCTGCGACGTAAACTCCGCTTGAAAGTGAGCTGGATTCGTTATGTGTTGTATCGGACATGGTCAAATGTATAAAAATCTTATGCGTTTATTTCTGCGAAAATAACAAATCCATGCCAAGTTGTTGGCAAGATTTCAGATTTTTTGATTTGTTTTAATTAAATAATCGGGCTGCCCGAATGGGTTTGCCCGGCCATTGCTTTTAAATTTAACAAAATGCCCTACATCATAGGTTGTGATATTGGTACAACAAATGTAAAATGCGTTGCTTTTGATTCCGTTTCAGGAGACATCCTGGCCTCACACAGTGAAAGTTATGAAATGTATCACCCCAAGCCGGATTGGAGCGAGCAGGATCCGGATGAAATTTACGATGCGGCCTGCAAAACCATAAAAGCGGTCGTCAAGGCATGCAAAGGGCGACATAAGCTTCTGGGCATCAGTTTCAGCGCTGCCATGCATGGTGTGCTGGCATTGGATAAGGATGGAAAACAGCTTACGCAACTCATTATCTGGGCAGATAACCGCAGTTCCGACATTGCGCTGAAACTCCGGACTTCGAGCGTAGGCAAAAAGATCTATTTTAACAACGGAACACCTGTCCACGCCATGACCCCGGTGTGTAAATTGCTATGGCTGAGGCAGAATGAACCACAATTATATAAAAGAACAAACCGTTTTGTTGGTATAAAAGAATACATCATTTACCGCCTGACAGGCAAATTCGTGATTGATTATTCCGTTGCTTCAGCCACGGGCATGTTCAATATCCGGGAATTGCAATGGGATGCTTACACACTCAAAAAGCTTGGTTTGACGGCTGACAAATTGTCCACAGCGGTTTCCCCCTATCACGTTGAAAAAACGCCTGCTAAAAACGATGCGGGTTTGCCGGAAGGAACGGATTTGATCATGGGTGCAAGCGACGGTTGTCTTGCCAATCTGGGGAGTGGCGCAGTTCAAACAGGCTCCATGGCGGTTACCATCGGAACGAGTGCAGCGGTCCGTATTTGTTTTAGTAAACCCTATTCCGACCCGCTCATGCAAACTTTCTGCTACGTGCTGGACGAACATACATTCATTATAGGAGGGCCTTCAAATAATGGGGCTGTTATTTTTGAATGGTTAATGAATACATTTTTCCCAAAAGAAGAATTTGACACGGTTTTTGAGGAAGCCACGAAAATCGATCCGGGCTCGGATGGACTTCTTTTTTATCCCTATTTGCTGGGTGAGCGGGCGCCGCTCTGGAGTTCAACGGTCCGTGGCGGATTTACCGGACTGGATATTCAGCACACGCGGGCACATTTTGCAAGGGCGGTCATGGAAGGCATTTTGTTGAATCTATTTGGAATAGGCAAAATCCTGATGGAAATGCAGAAAGTGGACACAATCTATGCCAATGGCGGTTTTGCACGCAGCCCGATCTGGGTTCAAATGCTTGCTGATGTTTTTGGGAAAACTGTAAAATTGAATGATACGGTCGAAACGGGTGCCGTAGGCGCTGCGATGATGGGGTTGAAAGCACTCGGCATTTACGAACATTACTCAGAAATGAAAGCTTTTACAACAGTAGGGCAGGAATTTGACCCAGTTTCAAAAGTGCATAAATCCTATGATGCGTTAAGTGATAGATTTGTAAAAGGGGCGCGATTAATGTTGGCGCATGCCGTTTGAAAAACAAAACGGGCATTCAGGATTTTGATCGCTGAATGCCCGGAAAATGTTCAAAAGGGATTTTAGAACTTATAAGCCAATCCCAAACGATAGTTTCTTGGCGCTTCCGATTGCGTGTAGTATGCACCCAAATAGTCGTAATAACTTCCGCTGTACAGATATTTATCCAGCACATTGAACACATTCAATGTAAGTCTGATCTTATCCCTTTCCCAGAAAACGCCGCCGTCCAACTTGAAATAATTAGGCAGGTTTTGCTCATTATTGGTCGTGCTCCAGTTCGAGGTGGCGCGGTCGATCAGATAAGTGAATCCGCCGGATAGGCCAGTGCCTTTCAATGCGCCTTGCTGGATTTTGTAGCTAAGCCATCCATTTACATTGTGTTTGGCAAAACCCGGAATAACGTCGCCCACTTTAATGGACTGAACACCCTCAGTGACTTTTGTTACTTCCGAGTTCGTATAAGCATAGTTTGCAGTCAGGTTAAGGCCTTTTGCAATGGTTCCGCGAATATCAAATTCAACACCCTGTGCGCGTTTTTGACCTAAAACAACACTTAATCCTGAATTAGCAGGGCTTAACGGATCGGCTGTGATTTCATTGTTTTTTACAATGCGATAAAAGGATAATGTCGTGTTCCAGCGCCCTTCTGCCCAATCCCTCTTGAAACCCAGCTCGCGGTTGCTCCCCGTGATTGGCTTAGCCGTTCCGCCGCCTCTCAATTTTCCGGATTGTGGTAAAAATGCTTCGTCATACAAAGCATACACCGAAGTATTTTTGTCAAGAGAAATGCTTAATCCAACCCTTGGCGTAAAATGACTGGCTTTGTCCGGCGACCCGCCCCAGGCAGACTGGCTTACATGCGTGTAACGCCCGGCCAATGTCAGCCTGATTTTGTTATCGATAAAACCGAGCTCATCCTGCAAATAAATTCCGGTGTATTTCTGATCCATGGTTCCTCCGCCCATTACTGCCCTTGCTTCCAGGTTTAGCGTGCGATCCCAAACCGGATAACCGTTA